>JACPVQ010000030.1 GCA_016191645.1 Candidatus Solibacter usitatus | reverse complement strand
GTATGACACTCCAACGGCCGAACCGGCGGGTCATTTCATCCGGTCGCGTTGTTCGCGAACTGGCGGAAACTCCGTTCTCGCAGCTCAGCAGGCTGCGGTCGGTTGCGGGTGGGACGTTGTGGGTGAATGGATGCCGTTTCGTGGGACGACGCGTCGTTGCAAAGCAGCAGCTCCGCTGCCGCAGTCCAGAAAGCTACTTCGCCTTGTCGGCGGCCGGGGGCGGCTCGGCCAGGGCGAGTTTCTTGGCGAGGATGCTCTCCTTGATCTTCTCCGCGAGTTCCGGCTTCTCAATGAGTGTCTTGCGGGCCGCCTCGCGGCCCTGTCCGATGTGCGTTTTCCGTTCCCGAAATAAACTTCCCGCGTGCCGCATTCCTACTCGCCGCCGTCGCTTACGGAATGGATGGACATTCTGTTGGTGGCCGTCCTTATTTATCAGGCTCTGCTGATCATTCGGGGACGGCGCGCGGCGCAGATTGTCGGCGGCGTGATCGTGCTGGCGTCGCTCTACTTCGCCGCGGTGTGGGCCCGGTTGGACCTGCTGCGGTCGGTCCTGGAAACGCTCGCACCCTATACCGCATTCGCGCTCATCGTGATGTTCCAATCGGATATCCGGCGCGTGCTGGCGCAGCTTGGGCGCAGCCGTTTGCTGAATCCCGGCGGCGGCCTGCAACGCAGAGACGCACTGGAGGAATTGCTGCTTGCCATTCCGCAGTTGGCTCAGGAAAAAACCGGCGCGCTGATTGTCCTGGAACGAAAAAGCGGCCTGCGTTCTTTCGCCGAGAGCGGCGTCTTTCTGGACGCGCAAGTATCGCGCCATCTTCTATTGAGTATTTTTCTAAAGGGCACGGCGCTGCATGACGGAGCAGTGATCATTCAAGGTACGCGCATTGCGGCCGCGGCCTGTTACCTGCCGCTGGCTTTGGATTCGGCTTCACGCATGCGGGGAACGCGGCATCGCGCGGGGATGGGCGTTACCGAGGAGGCCGACTGCATCAGCATCATTGTTTCCGAGGAGACCGGTCAGATCTCCATCGCTGAAAACGGTGGCATTCGCAGCGGTGTGGGCGTCGAAGAGTTGCGCGAAGCGATTTCGGAAGTGTACGGTTTTCGCGCCAAGCGCCCCGCTGCCAAGAAAACCGGGGAAGCGCGCCGATGAAAGCCTATAGGGAAAACTGGGGATTGAAATTGGCCTCGGTGGCCCTGGCCCTGGGACTGTGGATGGCCACGGTAGGAAACTCCGGAGTCACGGCGTCCGTCTCTGTGCCCGTGCAATACCGCAACATCGATGCGAACCTTGAAGTGAGTTCCGCTCTGGTGGAAAACGTGTTTGTCGAAATGCGCGGACCGGCGGGGCGGCTGAACGCGGCGAGTTTGCAGAACGCCATCGTGGCTCTTGACGTGAGCGCGCAACAAACGCCCGGAGAACGCACGTATCCCATTACGGGGAGTATCGTCAGCCTGCCGCCTGGCGTAAAGTTTCTCCGCGCGGTGCCGTCGCAAGTACGTTTGAAATTGGAAAAACGAGAGGTGCGCGAGCTTCCCGTATTGGTACGGTTGATGGCGGTTCCCAAAGGATTTCGCGTCGTCTCTCAAAAAGTGGAACCGGCCACCGTTCGCGTGATTGGTCCGGCAAGCCGCGTCGCCGCGATCGACCGCATCGAAACCGATCTGATCGAACTCGGCGCGCGCGCCGGCGAGCAAGTAATTAATACACACCCCTATGCGGGCGATCCCATGGTGCGGCTGGAACGCAGCGGGGAAGTGGTCGTGATTCGCATCGAATTGGAACAGGTTCCTTAGGAAAGAGGCTTCTCGATTGGCAAGAGTATTGTTTGGGACGGATGGGATTCGCGGCGTTGCGGGCAAACCGCCGTTGGACGCGCACACGGTTTACGCCGCGGGCATCGCGTTGGGGAAATGGGCGGTGGGCATTCATGGAAACGGATCGGAAGTGCTCATCGGCATGGACACGCGCGAATCGGGGCCTGGTATCGCGGGCCACATTGCCGCGGGGTTGGAAACCGGCGGCGCTACACCGCGCTTTGCCGGTTTGATCACAACGCCGGGCGTGGCGTTTCTCACACGTTCGCGGGATTTTGTTGCAGGCGTCATGATTTCGGCGTCGCACAACCCGTTCGAAGATAACGGCATCAAAGTGTTCGATCATTCGGGATTTAAACTTCCCGACGATCTGGAACACGCGCTGGAGCAGGATATCTTCGCGCTGCTGGAAGACGGTGTCACGCCACGCGAGTCGTTGCCACCTGTGGACGAGGGGCTGGATGCTGCGTATTTGGATTACCTGGTTGGCACGTTTCCGCATCGACTAGATGGTGTTTCGCTAGTTATCGATTGCGCCAATGGCGCGGCGACACATCTGGGCCCGGAGTTGTTTCACCGCCTGGGTGCAACGGTGACGCCCATCGCGTGCAGCCCGGACGGGCGCAATATCAATCTGGATTGCGGCGCTCTGCATTTGGGAGGCTTGCAAAAGAAAGTATTGGAAACAGGAGCCGCCGCGGGTGTTGCGTTTGATGGCGATGCCGACCGCTGCCTGTTCGTTTCGCATTCCGGCCGTATCGTAAATGGCGATGCGATGATGCTGCTCACCGCCGATTCGATGCTCAGCGCCGGCCATCTGAACGATGATTCCGGGCAGCCCACCGTTGTCGCCACGGTGATGTCGAACCTCGGTTTGGAGATCGCGCTGCGCGATCGCGGCGTGCATATGTTGCGCGCGCCTGTGGGCGACAAATATGTTTTGGAAGAGATGACGCGTCGCGGCGCGAAGGTCGGCGGGGAACAATCCGGTCATGTAATCTTCCCCGAATTTGCCACGACCGGAGACGGCATGCTCACCGCGCTGCAAGTACTGAAAGCAGTGCAGGCGTCCGGGAAGGACCTTGATGAGTTGACGAAAGATCTGGTGGATTTTCCGCAGATTCTGGTCAACGTGCGCGTGAACGATAAACGGCCGCTGGAGCAGATGCCGCGCGTACAGCAGGAAATCGACAGCGCCATCGCCGGCTTTGGCGGAGCGGGACGCGTGCTGGTGCGCTACTCCGGAACGGAGATGCTGGCGCGAGTGATGGTGGAGGGCCCGGACAAGGATCGCGTCGAAAGCTGCGCGCATCATTTGGCGCAGGTGTTGAAAACCGAACTCGGAGGCTGAACCTGTGCTTGGACTCTTTCTGTCCATCTCACTCGCAATGTATGCGGCCGATGCCGAGGCGGGCCGCAAACAATACTCTACTCGTTGCGCGCATTGTCATGGCGCGGACGGCAACGGAGGCGAACGCGGCCAGCGCATCACCAATCGTCTGGACCGTTCCGATACGGAAGTGATGGCGCTGATCGACGCCGGCCTTCCCGCGCGTGGCATGCCCGCCATCAAAATGGAGGGCGGGGAAGTGCGCGACCTTGTCGCTTTTCTGCGATCCATTCAGACTACGCGCAATGCCGCCGTGCGCGAAAAAATTCGTCTTGCGAACGGCGCTGTCATCGAAGGAATTGTTCGCAACCGCTCCACGTTCGACATGCAAGTGGAGACCGGCGGCGGCATTGCATTACTGCGGCGCGCGGGCGAGAGCTGGCGCGAAGCGAAATCCGCATCCGGTTGGCCCACGTACAACGGAGTTCCCGGCGGAAATCGCTTCAGTGAATTGAAGAAGATCGACACCACGAATGTGGCGCGATTGGCCCCGCGATGGATTTATTCCATCCCGGGTATGGGGCGGCTTCAAGTTACGCCCGTGGTTGCCGATGGGGTGATGTACGTGACCGCCGTGAATCAGGTGCACGCACTCGATTCGGGCACCGGGCGCGTGATTTGGATTTACAGGCGGCCGCGTTCTTCCGGCTTGGTTGGCGACGCGGCGAGTGGAATCAATCGCGGCGTCGCCATTGCGGGCAATCGTGTGTTTACCGTCACCGACAACGCGCATTTGATCGCACTGAACCGGCTGACGGGCGCGTTGCTGTGGGACGTGGAGATGGCCGATTCGAAACAGCACTACGGTGCGACGTCGGCGCCTCTTGCCGTGAAAGATCTCGTAGTTTCCGGAGTCTCCGGCGGCGACGAAGGCGCGCGCGGTTTCTTATCGTCGTACAAGCAATCGACGGGCGAGCGTGTTTGGCAATTCTATACGGTACCCGCGCGCGGCGAACCGCTGGCAGAAACCTGGAAGGGTTCGGCGTTGGAACACGGCTGTGCCGCGCCGTGGCTCACCGGCAGCTACGATGCATCGCTCGATCTGCTGTTGTGGGCGGGCGGTAACCCATGCCCCGATTACAACGGCGATGAACGGCAAGGAGACAATCTATATTCCAACACCGCGCTTGCGATGCGTCCTGAATCGGGTACGCTCGTCTGGCATTATCAATTCACTCCGCACGATCTGCATGATTGGGATGCCGCGCAGCCTCTGCTGTCCATCGACGCGCCGTTTGGCGGACGTATGCGGAAGTTGCTGTTGCAGGCCAATCGCAACGGATTCTTTTATGTGCTTGATCGGGAAAACGGCAAACTGCTTTTGGCAAAGCCGTTCGTGAAAAAGCTCACGTGGGCTTCGGGGATCGACGCCGCGGGGCGTCCCATGGTGAACCCCGGCTCCATTCCGACGCTGGAAGGAGTGACGGCTTGCCCCGCAGTGGAGGGCGCGACGAATTGGATGTCCTCCGCATATCATCCGGGCACGGGACTGTTTTATGTTGCCACGCTGGAGAAGTGCAACATCTATATCAAGCGCCCCGGTAAGTGGGAGCAAGGCAAGTCGTATTATGACGGTGACACCAGGCGCGTGCCCGGCGAAATTCCGCGGCGCATTCTGCGCGCCATCAATATTCAGGATGGACGCATCGTCTGGGAACACGAACAGGAAGGCCCGGGAACGAATTGGGGCGGCGTCCTGGCGACAGCGGGCGGCTTGATATTTTTTTGCGACGATAGCGGAGCGTTCGCCGCCGCCGACGCGAAGTCAGGAAAAGTGCTGTGGCACTTTCCTCTCAACGAGGCGTGGAAAGCATCCCCGATGACTTACGAAATGGATGGGCGGCAGTACGTCGCGGTGGCCAGCGGCGGATCGATTGTGGCCTTCGGACAATAAATAATGCGACGCCGATCCAATCAGGCCAAACGGCGCGCGGGCGAACTCCGGATGGGGACGAAACGAACCTCGACTCGCTGATTCAGCGCCGTACCGACCCTACGCAACATCGCCAACGAATGCCCTGCGTAGTCCGCATCCTCAAGGCGGCAAATCACGGAAGCCGTGGTGCCGATGAGCTTCCCCAATTGCGCTTGGGTAAGGCCTGCCGATCTCCTCAATTCGTAAATCTTGCGGGCGATCTCATCATTGGCTCGCGCTTCTTCAAGATCCTTCAGAAGGTCCGGTTTGCCTTCAAAGAGCCGGCGATGAAGGATCTCCACCGCATCGGTTGTTGCTTTGCGTTTTCGAAACATATTAGTCCTCCAGTGTGTGCTTCTTCGGACTCATCTCAAACCGCCGCATCCGTTCGATTGCGCGGTCAATGTCCCTCGGCGGAACCATTCGCTCCTTTGCGAACCCGTGTGAGATCACCGCAGCGATGTTTCCAGAAAAGAAGTATAAGATTCGGTGATTCACGCCCTGCATCGTGGCGCGAAGTTCGTAGATACCGTCGCGGAGGTAGTCGGCCTCTGGCCTGCGCAGTTCGTGTCCCATCTCTCTCAAGCGCTCCAGCCGGGACAAACACTTGGCTTGTACCTTCGGCGGCAATTTGCTCATCCAGTCGAAGAACGGACATGAGCCATCTTCCTCTCGGAATAGGATGACCCGCGCCTTCGGCATCCGCATCCTAGTTTATTCGCAATCATGCGAAAAAGTAAACCTACCTCAAAGGAATGCTGGAGGACCTTGTGCGCAGTCAGGATGGGCGTGCGACGTAGAAGTGGAGTGGGGCATGCTCCGATTGGCGTACCGCCTACGAAAGGATTCTCTCGATTGGCCGATACTTGCGTAAAAGCCTCCACTTCTACGTCGCGCACCCAGTCAGGATGATGCGTAACAAGATGGCGCGAAATGCGTCTAAGATGGTGTAGAGGCTGCTCATGAATGAGGACGTAAGTTCCGCGGCGCCGGCGCCGGAAGTGGAAATCACACCCAAGCCTCGCTCCGCTTTCATCGGCACTGTCATCTGGTTCCGCGACCTGATGCTGAGCGTTGTCATCGCTATTGTCGTCATCCTCTTTCTATACCAACCGGTCAAAGTGGAAGGCACCAGTATGATGCCGTCGCTCTCCGATCAGGAGCGCATTTTCATCAACAAGTTTCTGTACCGGTTTGGACTGGGCGAAGTGATGCGCGGCGACATGGTGGTGTTTTACTATCCCGCCGATCCGACGAAATCCTACATCAAGCGAGTCATTGGATTGCCGGGAGACACGGTCGCGTTGGAGGATGGCGTGGTGTATGTGAACGGCAGCCGTCTGGATGAAGACTACGTTCCGGACGAGTACCGCGACCGGCAGTCCATTCCACTGACTCGTGTTCCCGCCGATCAGTTTTTTGTGATGGGCGATCACCGTTCCTCGTCCAATGACAGCCGCTCCTGGGGTCCGGTGCCACGCGCTTACATCTACGGCAAGGCCGTGTTCGTTTATTGGCCCTTGGAGAAGATGGGCATTCTACGCTAGAGCTAGCGGTGCAAGGTCAAATGTTTCTCCAGGAACTCAAACGTTCCCACTCCGTGGATCTGGTGCGGTCCGTCGAAATACTCGATTGCCGTTCGTTCGCGTAGTCCCATTTGCGTATAGAACCGGAACACCTTCGCGTATTCGTAGGCCACCCACTCATCCGACGATACGCCATCCTTGTGGCCGCGCTCGACAAAAAACGGCCGAGGAAAGATCAACGATGCAAGCTCGGCGTGATTGACGAGATTCGCGAAATTGAATTCGGGGATGTCGTACTCCTGTGTAAGCGGATACGTGTAGGGCGCATCGAGCGAGGCGACCTTCCACACCCACTCCGTGAAACTGCCTGAGCAAATGGACAACGCGTAGTTGTCGAGCAACGCGGGAATGCGCATCGCCGTGTAGCCGCCGTAGGAGAGTCCATAAAAGCCGATACGTTTGGCGTCGGCGTAGGGCAGCGTGCCCAGCCATTCCAGAATGCGCTGGTGCATCGCGGTGAGAAACGAGAATTGCGTGAGACGCCAGGGGTGAGCTTTGCGGCCGATCTGGCGGAACTGATCGCCCAACACGTAGGAGTTCTGAGGACTGAAGGTAATGAAACCGCGCTCGGCCAGGCGCACTGCGAATTGCCCGTAGGTCTTGTCGACAAATGCGGGATCGGCAACGTTCTTCGGGCGGCCTTCCAGCCCATGCTGGCAGACGACTACGGGACGGCGCTCCCCTGGGGCGATATCTTTCGGAACCAGCAGCCAGCCATATGCGGGCACGTTCGGGTAGACATCGAGAATCACTTCATAGCTGCGCAGCTTCGGCGTCTCGAAGAGCGGCGTCAATCTTGGATTCGCCGGCATGGACGGAGTGGGGAGCTTACCAATCAGATCGTTCCAAACGCGGGTGCGAACATCCTGCACCGACGCGGTCCACTTCTCGACGCTGGATCGATCGGCCTTCGACCAGACTTCAGCGCGGGCGGTGTTCGATTGACGAATGATGCGACGAGAATAATTGATGATCTGATCGAACTGCCGGCGGAAACGATCTTCGGCGTCGATGGTGCGAGTCTTGACAGGCTCGGGTCCCGGCGGGTTGATTCTGCTGACTGACAGCAACGCTTTCAAAGTTTCCGCCGACCCTGGCGATTGCGCACGAACAACCAACGGTTTCTTGCCGCTGATACGCGCCACTTCCCCTGCGGCGTCAATCTCCGGCGCAAGCGTGCCGTGCGGCGATGCCCCGCGGCGTTCCTTGCTCTCGGCCGGTGGTCCGGTCACAGCCGGACCCGGAGCATTCTCAACAATCAATGTGCGCGGCGCAATTAGCGATGCCACCGATGCATCGCGATAGTCCGGCAGCAGTCCCCACACATCGCGATAGACAGGCTCGCGCCACAACTGATCGCGCGGACCGAAGTAGCCGCTCACGGCCACCGCGGCAATGTTGTCCGAAAGCGCCGCCGCGTGCATGGCGATCAGTCCGCCTTCGCCGTAACCGATCACGCGCGCAGGCTGCACGCTCAGTTTCGAAGTTGCCGCGATCACCTTCATCACCTCAACGCCGATGATGTGACGTCCTAGCGGATACAGGATGCGCCACAGGAATTCGCGATGCGGCATGTTGGTCATGCGATATTCGCGCGCGCCGGAGTAGGTCGCTTTGCGATCCATCAAGAGAGGAATGAGGACTTGCGCTCCGTTCTCCGCCAACCTGCGTGCGAATTGCATCTCCGCGTTCAATCCCGGCGCGAGACCGGCAAGCATCTCCGGCGTCCAATCGGCGTCGCCAAGCGCAATCACACTCGCCACCGGATTGCCCGCGGGTTGCAGCAGCAATCCTTCTCCCCACATCTCTTCCGTCACCGGCCATCGCACGGCTTTCACCGCGAAGCCCGGCGCGCGCGCGATGACTGCGTCCTCAAAGGGCGATGCGACGATCTCCAAACTTCCGCTCACGTAGGCATCCTGCACGCCGAGGATGTAAGAAAGCCGCGCGCGCGTGGGCGTGGATGGTGGAACGGAATAGTTGTCCAGAAAGCGGTGAATCCCGCCGACCACCAACTGCGCGCCGTCCGTTTGCGTCCAGGCGCAGAGCGGCAGCAGGAGGGGCAACAGTCGAAACATTCCCCTCATCATAGGTCCTCATGATAGTCTGGCGCTATGCGTTTCCTTTCCATTGCACTGTTTTCATTGCCGCTGCTGGCAGCCGATCCGGTCTTCGATCTGGCGAAGAAGCCGCAATCGCCGGAGTTCCGCGCCGCTCTGGAGCGCGTGATGCGGCCGCAGGAGATCAAGCAGAATCGCGCGGTTTTCAGCGAAGGCGGCAGCTTTCTGTTTGCCACCGAGGCGGACGCGATGCCCGTCCTCTTCGTGAACGATAAGCAGATCGCGGCGCTCACCGCCATCAACGGCACGAAGTTATGGTTTGCCGCGGTGCAGCTTCCGGCTGGGCACTCTTACAAGTTCCACTACGTCATCAACGGCAAAGAGACGGCCGAGCGCAACGACGTTCCCGCTTACCTGCCCGAATCTTATGAAGTGCCCGGCGTGCCCAAAGGCAAGCTCTCCGAGAAGATTGATGGTGTGGCAGGACGGGCAAGGCTTGGTGGATCGCAACGGGTCCTCGCGTACGCAGATCGTCATCGACAACCTGATTCATCAAAAGAAAATCCCCGTGATGATTCAAGTGTTCATCGCGCCGGGCCAGCGCGGCGGGCGGCCGATGCGCTCCATCGAATACGATACGGTCAACGACACGTATGCGAAGTTTCTACGCGATGAAGTGCTGGCCGAGGTGCAGGCGAAATACAACATCCGCAAGGATGGCTATTCGCGCGGCATCGCCGGCAATTCGTCGGGCGGCATTTGCGCGTTCAACGTCGCATGGTTTCAACAGGACCAGTTCAGCCGCGTACTCTCGCGCATTGGCAGTTTTACGAGTATTCAATGGAAGCCGGGTGTGATCGACGGCGGGAATGTCTATCCGAACAAGATCCGCAAAGAGCCGAAGCGGAACATCCGCGTGTGGCTGCAGGACGGCAACATGGATTTGGAAAACGATCACGGAAGCTGGCCGCTGCAAAACATACAGATGGCGAATTCGCTCAAGATGAAGGGCTACGATTTTCATTTGAGTTGGGGCGTCGGCACGCACAACGGAGCTCACGGGAGCGCGGAACTGCCGGTTGCGATGACTTGGTTGTGGCGCGATTATGACGTGAGCAGGACGGAGCAAACCTACGAGCAGGAAGCGGCGGAACGCGATAAGCCGTTGTTCCGAGTAATGAAACTGAACCGCGAGTAGTCTTGTACTGCCGGCGTCTGAAGCCTGTGAAGATTGTCTGTACTACCCTTCAGCTTGTTTTTGTGTGGGCAGATCTATCTCCAGATCTGCGAGGCGGTCTCCAGACCGCCTCTGCCGGCGGAAATCGAAAAGCCGCAAACGGCTGCATGGCAGCCGATGGCCTCTGGCGAGGCCATGCGGGATCTGGAGATCCCGCCGCAGATCTGGAGATCTGCCCACCGCACAAAATCTTCGCAGGTTGTAGTGCATGGGTTGCTATCAGTAGCCGACAGTGCGATGCTGATGCAAATAGACCTACTGACCTTGGGGGTGACGCGTGAAGGGTGTTGGGATACTTCTTCTATTTACCTGCCTTGCCGCGGCGCAAGGTACGGATGCTGCTCTTTCCGGAACCGTTGCCGATCAAACTGGCGCGGCAGTTCCCGGCGCGACCGTGACGGTGACGAATACGCGCACGGGCGTGGAGATTGCATCCACGGCGAATAACGCCGGCGTGTATCTGTTCCCCAGTTTGCTGCCGGGCGTTTACCGCATTCAGGCAGGGCACGCGGGCTTCAAAAAATACGTTCTCAACGAAGTGTCCTTGGGCCTGGGCGAGCGGCTCACGATCAACCTGCCAATGGAACTGGGGGCGGTGGCGGAAAGCATCGAGGTCGCATCCCGCAACGAGGCGCTCGCCACGGCCACGGCGACAGTGGGCGGTCTGCTCACCGAGCGCAGCATTCAGCAACTGCCGCTCATTAGCCGCGACGCGCTGGGCCTCACGACGACGCAGCCCGGTACCAACGGCACCAATTTCAACGGCGCGCAGCGCGTCGCTTTGAACATCACGCTCGACGGCATCAACGTGCAGGACAATCGCATCAACTCCGGCGTCTTCTCCACGCTCTTCACTAGCGTCGACCGCATTGAAGAGGTGCAGGTGATCACTTCGCCCGTGGATGCGGAATTCGGCCGCGGGTCTGGCCAGATCATCCTGAATTCCCGCGGCGGCTCCAATCAGTTTGTGGGCAGCGCGTTTGAGCAATTGCGCAATACCGCGTTGAACGCCAACTCGTTCTTCAATAATCTGCAGGGTCTGCAGCGCCCCATTCTGATTCGGAATCAGTTCGGAGTGCGCCTGGGCGGTCCCATCCGCAAGAATAAGACCTTCTTCCATTTTCTGTTCGAATCTTCGCGCATCCGGCAGAACTCCAATGTGACGCGCACGGTCTACACGCCGACGGCTCGCCAAGGCATCTTCCGGTATTTCCCTGGAGCGCAAAATGCCAACGCCAACTCTTCGTCGGCCACGGTGGATGCCGCGGGGAATCCGGTGAGGCCTGCCTCCGCAACCGGCGGTCTGCAAGCGGTGAGCCTGTTCGGACGCGACCCCAACCGCGCCGCGCCCGATCCTACCGGAACCATCGCCAAGGATCTCGCCTTGATTCCCTTGCCGAATAATTTTCGCGTCGGCGACGGCTTGAACACCGCCGGCTACACGTTCAAATTATCCATCCCCGACGATCTGACGCAATACGATTTTCGCATCGATCATTACTTTACGCCGACGCAGCGCCTGAGTGTGACCTACAATCTGGAAAACGAAAGCAATGCCAACGGCTTTATGGCATCGCCCTTTCCCGGCGTTCCCGGTGGCGACGTCACCAGCAAGACACGTGTCTTGTCGGTGCAAGTGCTGTCCAACCTCACCCCCAGTACGATCAACGAATTTCGCGTCGGGTTCCAACGGCCGCTGGTGCGTTTCCACTCTCCGTGGGAGGCGAACGGCACGGACTATCTGCCGAAGTTGAAAGGACAGCCGTACCTGCTGGTGCTGAGCCAGGTGACCGACCCGTTGGAAAGCTCCAACGATCCGCAAGGGCGCATCTCGCCGGTGTACCAGTTCAGCGACAAGATTTCCCGGCTACAAGGAAAACACGCGCTGAAGGCAGGCGTGGAGATGCGCTACGTTTCCACCAATGGATTCAACTCCTTTAGCGTGATGCCGCGAGTGAACGCCGGCAGCGGCGGCTTGGGAGCGCCGCAGAACATTACGGCCATTGCCGGCATCGGAACCAACGCCGGTTTGGCGCAAGGCATTCTCAACGATCTTTCCGGCAGCGTGAACAGCGTGGTGCAGGCATTCAACGCGCCGGGTGGACCCAATCCGCAGTTTCTCGCCGGGGAGGGCAAGCAGAGAGTTTGGAAGACGCGCGAGTTCTCCTGGTATTTCCAGGACGATTTCAAAGTGGCTCGCACCGTAACGTTGAACCTCGGCCTGCGCTACGAGTTCTACGGTTCTCCCTTCGACGGTCACGGGCGCACGGCCAACCTGGTGGGAGGATCGGGGAGCGTCTTCGGCGTATCCGGCAACAGCTTCGCCTCTGTTTTTCGACCCGGCGTGAATGAAGGGTCGCTCACGCGGGTACAATTGGTAGCGCGCGAGTCGCCCAATCCGGACATTCCGCTGTTTAACCCCGACAAGAACAATTTCGCGCCCAGCATTGGGCTGGCCTGGAACGTACCCACGCCGAAATGGCTGGGGCGCTGGCCCATCGTGTTTCGCGCCGGTTACGCGATTGCGTATGAACGCTTCGCGCTGCGGCTGGTGGACGTGCTCAGCGGCGATCAGCCGGGCCTACGCGAAGCGCGCACGTTCACTACCGGCAACGTGTTGAACGTCGGCAATGCGTCGTTGCCGCTGTCGCCGTTGAGCAAGCCGCTGGACACCGTGCCAATTACGGATCGCTCGCAGACCGTGCGCACTTTCGACAGCAATATCCGCGCGCCGTACATTCAGAATTGGAATGCGGGATTTCAAACCAAGTTGTCCAACACGGCGAGTCTTTCGGCGCGCTACGTGGCCAGCAAGGGGACGCGCTTGATTCTTGGGGCGGACGTGAATGAAGCCAATGTGTTTGAAAACGGCATTGTCGACGCCTTTCGCATTACTCAGGCGGGAGGCAATGCGCCGCTGATAACGACTCTGTTCCGCGGCCTCAACGTGCCCGGTGTTGGCGTTGTGGACGGCGTGAACATTACGGGCAGCGATGCCGTGCGGCGCAACACCACCACCAATGCCTTTCTTGCCGCCAACGATGTCGGCGGATTTGCCAGCTTTCTGAATACCAATACGTTTATCACCAATGTGCGCGGCGGCATTCCACGCCGCGCGGGCTTCCCCGAAAATTGGATCACTGCCAATCCTCAATTCGCCAACGCGCGTCTCACGGGCAATTACGCCAACAGCATTTTCCATTCCTTGCAAGTGCAGGTGGACAAGCGGTTCTCCAAGGGGTTTCTGCTTCTGAGCAACTATACATACGGAAAGGCCTTCGGAGAAGAAGAGGGCGACGCGCAAGAGCAGGTGGACAACTACCGCACGCTGCGCAATCGGGCTCTCGACCGCCGCATTTTGGCGTTCAGCTTGAAGCACATCATTCGCAATTCCGGAATCTGGGAATTGCCGTTTGGCAAGGGAAAACCGCTGCTGGGCAACGCCAAAGGCCTGTTGCAGCGTCTGGCCGGCGGATGGCAGACGGGATACATCTTTAATGTGTTTTCCGGATCGCCGCTGGAGTTCGGCGTGAATTCCAATACGTTCAATAATTATGGGGGAGCAACCGCGCTTGCTCTAGCGCCCATTGCCAACGGTATCGGGGGAGTGACGCGCACCGGCAACGGCGTCGTTTTCTTCCCCGGCTACAAAGTGGTGACCGATCCACAGGTGAACGGATTCGACAGCGCTTTCGCCGGCCGATCCACCATGCGCGCCATAGCCGATCCGTCCGGCAAGATCATCCTTGCCAATCCGCTGCCCGGAACGCTGGGCAATATCGGGCAGCGCGTTCTCAACGGCCCGGGCACCTTCCGGCTGGATGTGAATCTTCTGAAGACGATCGCCATTTCCGAGCGCCGCAACTTCGTCATCCGCGCCGACGCGATCAATCTTTCGAATACGCCGCAATTCGGCAATCCGAACATGTCCATCAACTCGCTCAACTTCGGCAACATTACCAGCGCCGGAGGCACGCGCGTGGTGACTTTGGAGGCGCGGCTAAACTTTTAGCGCGCTTTCAACTCTTCCACAATCTCCGCTGCCGCCGCGCGCGCCTCCGCCACCTGGTGGATCTCGAAGCTGATGGCTCCGACTTTCGGATGGCCGCCGCCGCCGTAACGTTCGCAGATGGTTGCCAGGTTGTGCTTCAGCGGCTGTGGCGCCCACGGATTGGAGCCTACCGACACCTTGGCGCGAAACGTCGAAACGCTTACTGAGACCGTGTAGACCGATTCCGGATAGAGATAGTACGGGATGAACTTGTTGTAGCCGTCGATGCCGTCTTCCACCAGATCGAACCATACGACGCCGTCCGTGCACGCCGAGCGCCGGCCGATGATGTCGATGGTTTGCTGATGCCGTTGATAGAGAGGTTGGTAGATCTCCTGTACTTCTGGCTTCTCGATGATATCGGAGAGCCGTTCCGACATCATCCAACCAATAATCTTCTGCACGATGCCCGAGCCTTTGGCGCCTTCAATGAGCAGCGTGAGTTTCATTGCCGGCATGCCTAGATCCACGGCTTCCTGCGCGCTGTTGTATTGCGCTCCGTCGATGATGTCGGCCCATTTCACCAGATCGTCCAGATCGGCGGGATGGTAGTTCCAGCGCTCGCGCGCCACCGCCGCAATGAAATTCGTGCACGAACGGAACTCCGGATCGAACATCTTGCGCCCGCTGGTGTCGTGACGGAAATGTTCGGCGTCTTCCGGATTCAGAAATGCGCTTTGATGATGATCGAACCACCATGTCAATTTCGGATGCGGCGAGTACTTAAAATCGACAATGGCGTTCTCTTCGCCGTCAAACAGATGATCTTCGAAGATCTGCGAGGCCTTGTGGGCCATGCCCGTATAGGCGAATTGCGCGTTGCCATGAAACGTATCGCGATAAAAGCGGCTGAAGAACGCAGCCGAAGCGGCTCCGTCGAAGCAATGATCGTGATAGAGGACCCTGACAAACATGAAGAGGAAGCGGAAAACCTCTTAGATTGCTACAAACGCCCTGTGAAATGCAAGTGCGGTTGTCGTGCGGTGCGGTTTTCGTCGGGCCGTAGATTCCCGATTTGCAAATCCGCTCTTCAGGGCCCTACAGACGTATGATGGAAGATATGTCTCAGGAACTGATGTTCGAAGTCATTCAGGAAGCCGACGGCGGTTATTGCGCAGAGTGCCTGACCGAAGGCATTTTCGCACAAGCCGACTCTTGGGATGGGCTTCGGAGCAATGTCATTGAAGCTGTAAACGCATATTTCTTCGACGCGGCGGTCCCGGCCTGTGTTCGGCTTCACCTTGTTCGGGACGAAGTTGTCTCCGTCGCATCAGCGAATTGCAGTCCCTGCTCACAACCCCTTGAGAATCGGTTACTCGCGACGCACTTCTGAGCAAACTCTGATCGGCACATTCTCCGGCGACGTGGTAGCGCCACGACACTTCGCTACAATAATGTCATGCGCAAGTTCTACTGGCTATGCCTTCTGGGTGCGATGTGCATGGCCGCCTCCGCTCAGACGAAGAAGGCCGCTCCGGCCAAACCGTTGACGCCCGTTGCCGCGTCGCCCGCGAAGACCGCCTTCGATAAAGCGCACTTCTCCGAGTATCTGCGCCATCTCTTCCTCATCCCGGAACAATTTCAGATTCTGGTTGACGATCCAACGCCGTCCGATATGCCATCCATGTTGGACGTCAATGTGAAGGTGACCGATGGCGGCGCGAATACGCAGCAGGTTTCTTTCTACGTTTCCAAAGACGGAACGAAGGCGATGCAAGGCAAGGTCTTCGATCTTCGTGACAGTCCGTTTGCGGCCGACACCAAGCTGCTCAAGATCGATGGCTCTCCCGTTGCCGGACCGGCCAATGCCGCCGTGAGCATTTTCGTCTACAGCGATTTCCAATGCCAGTACTGCAAGGAAGAGGCGAAGACGCTGCGCGCGAATCTGGAAAAAAGCTATCCCACGCAAGTGAAGCTCATCTTCAAGGATTTTCCGCTGGAAAAAATTCATCCGTGGGCGAAGCCCGCGGCAATCATCGGCCGCTGCGTGCAGAAGCAGGACCCCGCCGCTTTCTGGGGTTTCCACGATTGGATCTTCGAACAGCAGCCGCAGATCACCGCCGAAAACCTGAAGACAAAGTCTCTGGAATATGCCGGCGGCAAGAAACTGGATACACTGCTGCTCGGCCAGTGCATCGATGGCAAGATGACGGAGAAGGATGTCGAGGCCAGCGCGGAACAGGCGCGCGCGTTGCAAGTCAACTCCACACCCACACTGTTCGTCAACGGGCGGCGTCTGGTGGGCAACGTTGCCTGGGATCAGTTGAAATCCGTCATCGATCACGAGATCGAATACGCCAAGAAGGCCAAGCAAAAAGAGGAAGCCTGTTGCGAAGTCAAGCTCCCCATTCCGGGGGGCCGATAGCATGAAGCGTCTGGTTCTTCTCCTGTCCGCGGGACTCGTTTGGGCCGCACCCCGCGCGGGCGTTTCGGAACTCGATGCCGGTTCCTATCTCAACCACATCAAATTCCTCGCCTCGGAAAAATTGCAGGGCCGTTCCAACGGATCGGCCGAACTCGACCGTGCCGCCGCCTACATCGCCAAGCAGTTTCGCGCGGCGGGTTTGAAGCCGGTTGGCGCGAGCTACTTTCAGGAGTTCGACATCACCGTGAAAGCGCGCCTCGGGCCGAAGAATCATCTGGCCGTTCAAAGCGGCGGCGCGAAGCAGATGATGAAGCTGAAAGACGACTTCATCCCGATGAGTTTCTCTTCGACGGCGAAGCTTGGTTGCCCGATTGTTTTTGCGGGCTATGGTATTTCCGCCAAGGAGTACAACTACGACGACTACGCCGGCATCGATGTAAAGGGCAAGTGTGTCCTGGTGATGCGTTACGAGCCACAAGAGTTCGACGAGAAGAGTGTTTTTAACGGCAAGGTTTACACCGAGCATTCGCAACTTCCCAGCAAAGGCTTCAATGCGCGTCTGAAGGGAGCCAAGGCGATCATCCTTGTAAACAACATGTGGAACCGGCCGTCCGAATCGGACCGTCTGGAAAAATTCGGCCAAGCCAACGGACCGGCGGACACCGGCATCGCTTATCTTCAGCTGAAGTGGAGCGTCGCCGAAAAATGGATGAAGGACGCCGGCAAGGATTTGAAGCAGACTCTCGAAGAGATCGACAAAGATCTGAAGCCGCGCTCGTTCGCGTTTCCCGATTCCATGCGGCTTGAACTGGAAACCGAAGTGCAGCAGGTGCGGAAGCGCGTGCGCAATGTGGCCGGATATCTTCCCGGCAATAGCGATGAGTACATCGTGATTGGCGCGCACTATGATCATTTGGGGCTTGGCGACAACCATTCGCTGGCGCCATCGCTGGTGGGGAAAGTGCATCACGGCGCTGATGACAACGCTTCGGGTACGGCGGGCGTTCTGGAACTGGCGCGCTATTTCGGAGGGAAGGCGAAAGCGCAGCGCGGGATTCTCTTTCTCACGTTCGCCGGAGAGGAACTCGGCTTGCTCGGCTCCAGTTATTTCGTCAACCATCCCATGCTTCCCTTGGAGAAGGCCGCGGCGATGATCAATATGGATATGATCGGGCGGGTGAATAACGGCAAGGTTTACGTCGGCGGAACGGGGACGGGCAGCACGTTGAAATCGATTGTGGAAAAATCCGCCAATGAAGCCGCGATTCAGATCGATCTTTCCGATAAGAGCGGATATGGATCGAGCGACCACACCTCGTTCACCACCAAGCAGGTTCCGGTGTTATTCTTCTTCAGCGGGCTGCATGGGGATTATCACAAACCCAGCGACACCTGGGATAAGATCGATGCGGGGCAGGCGGTGAAGGTTCTGGGCGTTGTGGCCGCGTCGGCGGAAAAGCTGACCGCGGCGGAGAGCCGTCCACAGTATGTAAAAGTGGACGTGCCGCGCATGCCTTCCGGCTCCTCAGGGGGCGGAAGCGGTTACGGACCGTACTTTGGCAGCATACCCGATTTTGCGGAAGTTCCCAACGGAGTACGGTTTTCAGATGTTCGCCAAGGGTCGCCGGCCGACAAGGCGGGGCTCAAAGGCGGCGACATTCTGGTGGAGTTCGACGGCAAAGCAATTCAGAACCTGTACGACTACACCTACGCGCTGCGGGCCAAGAAGCCCGGCGAAACGGTAAAAGTGAAGATTCTGCGTGCTGGGCAACCAGTGGAGGCCTCCGTGCTTCTCACGGAACGTAAATAAGCGCCTCACGCCACTAAATGTTTCCGGCTCCCATGCCGATGAGTAGAGAGGGTTCAATGGAGACAGTCATTTCGCCAAGGCAGGTGTGCAAACTACCGCCCCTCATTTTGCATCCGTTCTCCGATTCGAGCGGACCGAATAAGTTGTTGGAGAGTTCCCGTGCCAGCCTGATGTTACAAGGGCTTCTTCCGGCAGGGGAATTGTCGTCCATGGATTTGGAACAGAAGCTGCTGGACGGCCGTTTCTGTGAACTGCGCATGCTGTTCTATCTGGGGCGCGATCTGTCGCGCTGGATCGAGCAGTGCATGGAGACCATCGACCGCGAGCCCGCGTTAAAGAGTTCAGGGATCAAGCCGCAAAGCTTCGCCGTCATGCTGGTGGATGATCCACCCGCGCACGTACGGGAAAAGTTGAAAGCATGGGGCGTGGCCGATTACAAAGCCATCTTTGCACGCGCCCTGGGCCTCAACGCCATCTTCGCGGCCGTTCCGGATCGCGAAACCCTGGCCACTGAGTTCGTGCGCAACTACTACCGTTACGCCGATCATATGTTTGCCTGCTCGCAGCAGCTGATCACCCACGCCGATATCCACAGCAGTGACTTCCACTTCGAACTCTACGCATCCGGTGAGTACACCAAGATGCTGGAGCGCGAATGGAAGATGGATGGGTAGTAGCCTCCTCTCAAGACAGGCCGTTCTTATATACTAAGCGGACATAGCGGCTTTTATCGCTTGCTTCCATTGCGAAGGGGGAATTGCGCATGTCTCGTTTCCTGATGCTCGTCTTGACGCTTCTTGCGGCGTTTGCCGAAAGCGCCTCAGCCCAAATCTTGTACGGCTCCATTGTAGGCAACGTAAAGGATGGCTCTGGCGCTGCCGTCGTCGATGCCACTGTCACTGTTAAAGATGCGGCCACCGGATTCTCGCGCCAGGCGCGCACCAACGAAACCGGGCAGTTCCAGGTCCCCACCGTGCCTAGTGGCGTTTACGAGATCACGATCACGAAAACGGGCTTTTCGACGTTTTCCAGCAAGGCCGTGAACGTGTCTTCGAATGCCGTGTCGCGTGTCGATGCATCGCTGGAAGTAGGCGCGGTTACGGAATCGATTCGCGTGGATGCAACGTCTCTCGTGCTGCAGACCGATCGCGCGGAAGTCCGCTCGGAAATTATTGCCAAGCAGTTTGAGAACGCTCCGCTCCCGCCGGGACGCAACTACTCGCAAATGTTCAAAGTCCTGCCAGGCTTTACGTATCCCCGCAACGGCAACGGACCCTCGGTGGATCCATCGCGCGCGGCTCTGTACAACGTCAACGGCACTTCGCGTTCGTCGAATTCGGTCCGCCTGGAAGGGTCGGGCGTGAATCAGATCTGGCTTCCCCATCTTCCCGGATACACGCCGGCGCTGGAAGCGATTGAGACCGTCAACATCACGACAAATTCCTTCGATGCCGAGACAGGATTGGCGGGCGGCGCGGCCGTGAACGTGTCCATCAAGACCGGCACCAATGCTCTTCACGGCACCGCGTTCGAGTATCATAACAGCAACGCGACCAAGGCCAAGCCTTTCTTTCTCCCCGCCGGAGAGCGCAAGCCCAAGGCGATTTTCAATCAGATGGGAGGCACCATCGGCGGGCCCATTCTTAAGAACAAACTATTCTTCTTTGGAAGCTACGAAGGCACCTACGACCGGCAGTTCGCATCGCGCCTGGAAACCATCCCCACGTTGGCCATAAGGCGCGGGGACATGTCGGAGTCTCCGACGGCCATTTACGATCCCGCGACAGGGGCCGTCAACGGAACCGGCCGCACGCCATTCGCCGACAAGCGGATTCCAACCGCACGCATGGATCCCATCGCGCTCAAGCTCCAGAGCATGCTGCCCAACCCAACCTTCAACAGCCTGACGGCAAATCTCTTCGGTCAGGGAAAGTACCAGTTCAATTCCCAGAAAATGGACGCGAAGATCAATTGGAATGCCGGCAACAGGTTGACGGTCTTCGCCCGCGGCGGATTGCAGGATCACAATTTCGAAAGCGGCCCGCTGCTGGGAGAACTGCTCGGCGTGCCTTTCTACAGTCCCGCGTCGGTGGCCGGTCCCACGTACGGGACCACCGGAAACATGTCCGCGGGCGCAACCTATGTGTTGACCCCCACGCTCATCCTGGATGGCAACTTTGGATACAACGCATACGATGCGAACTCGCAGGAACTGGGGTTGGGAAAGAATATCGGATCGGAAGTGTTGGGCATTCCAGGCGTGAACGGCAAGCGGAATTTTGAAAGCGGCTGGCCGCGATTCTCGGTGTCGAACTACACCACGATGGGGGCGCAGGGCAACGGATCGCGTCCCTTCTACAATCGCGATCCGCGATACCAATACGTCGCCAACGCCACCTGGACCAAGGGCGCACACCAGATCCGTTTCGGTTTCGACAGTTCGTTCCAACAGCTCAATCACACGCAGGTCGAATTTGTCGGAGCGCTGCATGGAGCCTCGGGCGGATTCACGTTTGCGGGAGGCCCCACGATGCTCTCCGGCGGACCGGCGTCAAATCAGTTCAACACATGGTCGGCTTTTCTTTTGGGCTTGCCCACGGCGAAGGGTCGTATTCTCCAAGTGCCGGATGAGTACAACGTCCGCACGGCCATGCACAGCCTCTTTGTGAGAGATCAATGGCAGGTCAACCGGAAGCTGACGCTGTCTGTGGGCACGCGTTGGGAAAACTTCCCCATGCCCACGCGCGTCGGCCGTGGAATGGAGAACTACAATCCGGCCACCAATCGCATGGAGATCTGCGGTGTCGGCGCAATTCCCGAGGACTGCGGTGTGCAGCAAAGCAAGAAGCTGTTCGCCCCGCGCATCGGCCTCGCTTGGCGGCCTACGGAAGATTTCGTGTTTCGCGCCGGATACGGAATCACGGTGGATCCTTACAGCCTGGCGCGGCCCATGCGCACGAACTACCCGCTTCTGGTGGTGTTGAATATCAACGCGCCGAACACGTTCCAGACGGCGGGGCCGTTGCGGGATGGGATCCCGCAGATTCCCACACCGGACTTAGGCAACGGCGTCATCAACATCGACGGACAGGTGGCGGCCAATTCGCTGGAGCGGAACTTCCAACGCGGATACGTGCAAAGCTGGAACTTCACGGTGCAGAAAAAGCTCGCCTGGGGCTTCACCGGACAGGCCGGCTATGTCGCCACGCGGCAGATCAATCAAGTGGGCTTTCGCGAGTTGAATTACGCCCCCATTAACGGCGGAAATACCGGTCGAGTGTTGACCGCCAAGTTTGGGCGCACCGCCGAGACTCGTCTGGTTGCTCCCATTGGCAACTCTCACTACGACAGTTTGCAAACTTCGCTGGACCGCAGATTCTCGCGCGGAGTGCATGTAGGAATTTCCTACACCTGGTCCAAGTCACTGGGTGTATGTTGCAGCGAAAACAGCGACGGCCTTGCCGCCATCCAGATCCCGGAGTATTCCCAACTG
This sequence comes from Candidatus Solibacter usitatus, assembly GCA_016191645.1. Classification (GTDB taxonomy): domain Bacteria; phylum Acidobacteriota; class Terriglobia; order Bryobacterales; family Bryobacteraceae; genus CADEFT01. Next base: position 26,848 of record JACPVQ010000030.1, on the reverse strand, counting down.
AACCGGTCGCTCACCAATAGCGATGTTCCGCATAATCTGACGATGAACTCGATTTGGGAGCTACCTTTTGGAAAGGGGAAGCGATGGGCGGCAGGCGGCGGCGTAACTTCGTGGCTTTCCGGCGGCTGGCAGCTCACCGGCATATTAAGCCTGGTTTCCGGCACGCCGTTCTCCGTTTCCTCGGCGGGCACCTCGCTAAACGCCAACGGCAGCGCGCAGCGCGCCGATCAGGTGAAAGCGGATGTCGCGATCTTGGGCGGCGCGGGCAGAGGCCAATCCTACTTCGATCCGTTTGCGTTTCGCGCGGTAACGGACCCTAGATTCGGCACCGCCGGTTTCAATTCATTGCGTGGACCGGGAATTGTCAACCTCGATATGGGGCTGTTCCGCGAATTCGGCATCACCGAAAAATGGCGCGTTCAGTTCCGCGCCGAAACGTTCAATACTTCCAATACACCGCACTTCGCCAATCCGGGGGCAAACGCCTCTAACCTGCAATTGAATGCCGACGGCTCCATTCGCAATCTGGGAGGCTTTACCGAAATCACCAGCATTGCCAACAATGGGCGCGATGGCATCGACGAGCGTGTGTTCCGCTTCGGGCTGCGCGTCAGTTTTTAGCTTGCGGTCTATTTCCTGGGCGGGCTGATCATGATGTGCGCGCCGGCGGTGCCCGGATACATCAGCCACGGCGCGGTGCCGGACTTGAGCGTGAGGCCCGTCGATTCCGGCGTCGCGTAAGGCGTGTACACTACCCAACGCAAGTAGGGCTCGATGACTTCGCCTTTGGCGGCGTCGAAGCCTTTGCCCGAAAGTACATACAGCATACGCGGCAGTTTCGGCATGGCGAGTTTTCCATCGTCCACTTCTTTCCAGCGCACTTCGTGACGTTCCTTGCCCTTGTGCTGTTCCGCGAGTTCGCGTCCGCGAGCCATGAAGGGCTCCAGTTCCTTGTGATAGCAGGCGACGCTGAATGCTTTCTCTCTGGGATCGTGAGCTAGGCAAACCAGGTCGTTGGTTCCCTGACGCAAAGTGACGACGGCATTCTTGTCGTTGTATCCGAGCACCGTCGCGGCGGCGCGGCGATCCTGCGGCGCGGCTAGAATTGCCGATGCGATCTGGTCGGCGGGGGGCGCGACATCCGCCGCCGCTGCAAGGCAGGAGAAGAGAAGGATCAGGGAAACGTTTTTCATATTTCTGACAGTATGACAGATCGTGTGGCAGGCATGCGGGTTGACTATTTTCTGCGCGGGCCGATGCAATAGAGCGCCTTTGCCGTGCGCAGGAAAAGTTGTCCATCGCTCACGGCAATCGAGCTGAGTGTGTAGTCGTCAATCACATTCTCCGCCAGCACTTCAAATTTCTCCGATGCCTTGATCACCGTCGTTACGCCATCTTCGCTGGTGACGTAAATCTTTCCGTCCGCCAGCAGCGGCGACGCGCTGTAGGTTCCTCCGCGAATGCGTTCGGGCCCCCAAATTTCCTTGCCCGTGAGAAAATCCAGGCAATAGTAGATGCCGCGATCATTGACTGTCCACAAGAGCTTGCCGTCGGAGACGGGCGTCGGAACATCGGGGCCGTTGTTGGTGGACCAGAGGCGGCGCGACTGCGTGATATCGCCGCTGCCGCCGGCGCGGTAGGCAATCATCGGGCGCACGCGCGTGGGGGCGACGACAATGTCTCCCAAAACAAGCGGCGACGCGATGATGCGATAGGCCGGGTTGTTCTGCAAGTTGAACCCCGCGCCTCGCCACAACTCCTTGCCGGTGGCGAGGTCATGTCCGGTGATGACGTCGCCACCCGTGATGACGAGTTCCTTGCGATTGCCCACCTGCGCCAGCGCCGGAGTGGTATAGGAATCCGGCGATTCGCGGATGGCGGGCGACGGCCGCTCCACGCGCCACAATGTCTTCCCCGTCTTCTTGTCGATGCGCAACAAATACGACGGGTCGCTGGTGTGCATGCCGTGCAACACCTGCACATACAACGAATCTTCGTACAGTAGCGGAGAGCTTGCGTAGCCGTGGTTCAATCCGAACTTGCCGTAATCCTTTTGAATATCGCGGCTCCAGATCTCGTTGCCGGAGAAATCGAATCCCTTGAGGATTCCCGTGCCCGTGACGCTCCATACATTCTTGCCGTCGGTGACCGGCGACGGCGACGACATGTTCTGTTTGCGCGCCTTGTAGTTTCCGCCGCCCATCGATCGCTTCCACAACACTTTCGGCCCGTTGCGGTTGACGCACCAGAACGACAGATTGTTTTCATCTTCGGCGACGTTAAGAAAGATGAGTTCGCCCCAGATGGCGGGAGTCGATCCGCTCCACATGGGCAAGGGGAGCTTCCACGTGATGTTCTGCGTTTCGGACCACTTCAACGGCAATCCGGTCTCGCGGCTTCTCCCGCTCAGTTCCGCGCCACGCCACTGCGGCCAGTTTTCCGCGGCAATCGGAAGAGTGAGCATGGCCAAAGCCAGTAAACGCCGGAGCATTCGCATATCCACTTAAGCTACTACAAAGCGCTCGATAGAGACGCAAGCGCCTCAGCCAAAACCAGCGCCCCGGCCGCAATCGCTTCGGCTGATGCGTACTCTTCCGGCCGGTGACTGTAGCCGTTGCGGCAGGGAATGAAGAGCATGGCGGTGGGCGCGATGCGCGACATGAATAAAGAGTCGTGGTAGGCGCGGCTGACCATCAGTTGATGTTGGAACCCGTGCGCTGCGCATGCGCCCACAAGAGCTGCGACCGCCGCCGCATCGCAAGTGGCCGGGTCGTCGATATTGAGAACGTCCTTGCGAATGCTCACGCCGCGGCGCGTCCGCGCCTCATCGCATGCGGCGTCGAGAGCGGCCAGAACGCCGTCGCGGCGGTCGCGTTCAACATCGCGAATATCAAATTCAATTTTGACCTTGCTGGGAATGCTGTTGATTGCGCCGGGAAAAACGTCGCACACGCCGGACGTGGCGACCGTGTCGATGAAGCCGGTGGAGCGCGCGGCGTTTTCCACTTCCAGTGCAATTTCCGCGGCGGCGAGAAACGCGTCGCGGCGCTGCGGCATCAGCACAGCTCCCGCATGCCCGCCTTCGCCTTCAATCCACAGCCTGACGCTCGCCGGAGCCGCGATGGCGGTTACCACCCCAATCGGCATGTTGACGCGCTCCAGCAACGGTCCTTGTTCAATGTGCAGCTCGACAAACGACGAGTAATAACCTGGCGGCAGCCGTACGGATTCCAGAGGTCCGCTGAATCCAGCCGTTGCGCGCACCTCATCGAGAGTTGCTCCGCCCATGTCGCGCAGCGTGCCTCCCGCAGCCGCTGTCAGTGAGCCCGAAAGCAAGCGGCTGCCGAGACATCCGATGCCGAATCGCGTGGGCTCTTCCGATGTGAACAACAGAAGCTCCACGGACCGCCGCGGATGAAACCGCGCGCGCTGCAACGCGCGAATCGCTTCCAGTCCTCCCAGCACGCCAACCGTGCCATCGTAGCGGCCGGCATGCGGAATGGCATCAATGTGCGAGCCGGTGCCAACCGCCGCGTGCGGTTCCGATCCTTGCCAGCGCGCGAACGTGTTGCCCACCGCGTCTTCGCGCAGAGTAAGGCCGGCATCGCCGCAAAGCGATTTCACGTAGGCGCGCGCGGCGAGATCGGCCGGGGAAAAGACAACACGGGTGACGGAAGGCGCCGGCGTATCGGAGTACGAGGCGAGCTGTTCCAACTCGCGCGTCAGACGCACGGAATCGATCGTCAGATTCATTTTCCGCGCGACGCCAGCGGATGGCGATTCCAATCCTTATAAATAAGGTATTTTGCGGGCGTCTTTCCCAATGCGCCAAACCACTGCGGGCAGTACGGCCCCATCCAGATGAAGTCTCCGGCGGAGACAGGATACCAATCGTCTCCCAGGCGATAGATGCCGCTGCCGGCCAGCATGAGCAGGCCGTGTTCCATGACGTGAATCTCCACATTGGGCAGCGTCGCGCCCGGCTGGTATGTCATGGTGTTGACGGCGAAATCGAATGCCTGATCGGCGGGCAGCAATTGGCGCACGTTCAACCACGTGTCGCCTTCCAAGCCGTAGGGCGTGACATTGGCCTCGTCGCCAAAAAACAATTTCGGCGGATCCTGTTGCGGGAGGGCAAGGTAGTCTTTCTCGATCACGACAACGCGGCTGGGCTGCGCGGCGGCCACGGCAAACCCGGAATCCGGCGGATGATACACGTACTGGCCCGCGGTCACTCCGCGGCCGCCGGCGCGCAAGCTTCCTTCCAGCACATAAAGGAATCTCGAACCCGAGGCCTGGCCTAGCGTTCCTCCCTGTTCCATTTCCGCCGTGTATTGCGTGAAGGCAGCCCCCATTGCGGGAGCGGCGTGCACAATGGCCGCCGCTTTCTGCATCCCCGGCAGCGCGGCGCGCACAAAAGCGTCCGGCGTGTGCAGTAGATGATCCCGCTTCGAAGAACTGCGAGTGTTTCCGATGTGGTGCATTACGTTCTGTTCCCAATCCATTTCCCAGTGCACGACGCAGTGGCTGCGCCGTCCGCATAGATCGTTTCTCCGCCGCGGATGGTGCGCCGCACAACGCCGCGAAAGCGTTTCCCCAGGTACGGGCTGAGCGGGTGGCGCTGCAACAACGAGCGGACAGTCAATTCATAACTTGTATTCAGGTCGATCAGCACGAGGTCCGCGTCGCAACCGGCCTCGATACGGCCTTTCCGCGCAAGGCCAAAACGGGCCGCCGGAGTTGTTGCCGTGAGCTGCGCGATGCGCGCCAGAGGCAACGCGCGATTGCTATCCAGCAGCACACTCAATGTCGATTGCACTCCGGCAATGCCGCCCCACACGTCGAAGAAGCTGCTCGCGTGTTTCCTCGCTGCGGGCGCGGGCGAATGATCGGACGCAATGACGTCGACGTCTCCTTCGGCAACCAGCTCCCACAGGTTGTCGCGCTCGGCCGCGGAGCGTAGAGGCGGCGCGCACTTCAGTACAGCTCCCATGCGCTCCATGTCTTCGCCGGTGAAGAACAGGTAGTGCGGGCAGGTTTCAATCGAGATGTCGGTGCCCATGGCGCGCGCTTCCAGTGCGGCGCGCACGGCCGATCCGCAACTGGCATGCACCAGGTGCAGTTTGCAGTTAGCTTCGCGCGCCAGCAATCCAGCGCGGCCGATTGCCTCCACCTCCGCAAGGACGGGCCGCGACTCCAGGTAATCGCGCACGGACGTGCGCCCCTCGGCAACCGCGCGTCGGGCCAACGATCCGACTACGCTGTTGTACTCCGCGTGCACTGCGACTGGCAGGTTGTAGCGCGCGGCCACGCGCATCCCTTCGTACAACGTGTAGTTGGTGGCGCGAGGAAACTCCGGCAGCCCCGAGTCGCAAAGAAATGCCTTGAAGCCGATCACGCCGCGCTCGGCCAACTCCGGCAGAGACTCGCGGTTGCCGGGCACGATGCCGCCCCACAAGCCGAAATCCGCAACGGAGGATTGCGATAGCGCGGCGCGCTTTTCGTCGAACGAAGCGCCGTCCACGGTGCAGGGCGAGGAGTTCAGCGGCATGTCGAAAAACACCGCGCCGCCGCCGGCGGCAAGTGCGCGGCTGCCGGAAAATGCGCCCTCCCACTCCGTGCGGCCGGGCTCGTTGAAATGCACATGAACGTCGACGACCGCGGGAAGTATGGTCAAGCCGCGCGCATCGATTTCGTTTTTCGCGCCAGGCAGTTCCGGAGCAACGGCTTCCATCAGATTCCCGCTGACGGCAATGTCCGATCTCTCCACACCGCGCGGCGTGACAACCGTGCCCCCGCGAATGACAAGATCAGCCGTGTGAAACCTCCAGCCTCTCGAGTATCTCCAGGAATCGCCTGCCCGCCTCGAAAGCAGCCGCGGCGTCTTCCGGGAGGACATGCTCGGCGGGATGATGGCTCAACCCGCCTGGACTGCGCAAGAATAGCATGGCGGCGGGCATGTGTGGGGCGAGGATCATGGCATCGTGGCCGGCGCCGCTGGTCATGTGCACCGCGTGGGGCGCGGCCACTGCCATCCGTGCCGTGAACTCTTCGTCCATAAATACGGTGGGCTGTTCGAGAAGTTTTGTGCAACTCACCTTCACCGAACGCCGCGCGGCGATTTCCGCAGCTTCATCCTGGACCAGTTGCTGGAAGGTCTCGCGCATCGCGTCCTCGTCGTGACGAATATCCACGCTGATACGCGCAAGTCCGGGAATGACGTTGCTCGCGTTCGGTTCGACATGAATCTTTCCAACCGTGCACGTCAGCCCGCCCATCCCCTGTGTGAAACGCGAGACAAAGACGATCACTTCGGCGGCCGCGGCCAGGGCGTCGCTGCGCATATCCATGGGCGTTGTGCCCGCATGATTCGCCTGTCCTAGAAACTCAATTTCAAAGCGGCTCTGGCCTTTGATGGCTACCACAACGCCGAGCGGTTGATTCATACTTTCCAGCACCGGCCCTTGTTCGATGTGAAACTCCACGTAGCCCAGGATGTTGCCGCTCGCCTGTGCGTCTTTCAGCTTTGTGGCGTCGAGACCGAACTCGCGAATGGCGGGCGTGATCTTTTCGATGAGCGCGGCGTCCAATGTGCCCGCAAGGGCGCGGCTTCCGATAAAGGGCACGCCGTAGCGAATGCCTTCTTCTTCGGAGAATCCAATCACTTCGATGGCGTAGCGCATGCGCCGTCCTTGCAGGGCTCCCACCAGCGCAATTCCCATCAGCACTCCCAGAATGCCGTCATACGCGCCGGCGCGCGGAACGGTATCGAGGTGTGATCCGATGATCAGCTTTTTCGCGTTGGCGTTGACGCCGGAGTAGAGGCCGCGGATGTTGCCCACCGCGTCGATGCTCACCTCCATCCCCGCCTGACGCATCCACGCGCCTACGGCGGCATGCACGCCGTGCATCGGCGGCGAGAGAAAAGTCCGCGTCGTGAAGCCGGGCTCTTCCGTGTATTGCGCCAATTCGCGGCACCGGCTGAGAATCACGTTATGCATTTAAGACCCCCGATAGGTGGTGTAGCCGAATGGGGAAAGCAGCAAAGGAATATGATAGTGGCCCTTCGGATCGTCGACACCGAAACGAATGACGACATGTTCCAGGAATGCGGGATCGCCCAACTTCACGCCGAGACCGCGGAAATAATCGCCCGCGGCAAAATGGAGTTCGTAGACGCCCGCATCGATGGTATCCGCTTGCAGCAAGGGTTCGGCGGTGCGTCCATCGGCATTGGTGGCCGCGGAGTTGAGAACATCGCCGTTGCGCAGCAGCCGCACGCGCACTCCGCACGCCGGCAGACCGCGCGAGGTATCGAGCACGTGCGTGCCGATTCTAGCCATGCGTCCTCCGCAGCCGCAGCCCGAGGCAGCCATAAGGCGGGCGCGCATCGGTGAAAGTCCCGCGCGAATCGCCCTCTTCCAACACAGCGTCCCAAGTTCGATTGTTGGCTTCCAGTTTCACTTCTTCAATCTCCGGCAACTCGGCGAGCATGCGGTTGCCCAACTGATAAATGATCTCCTGAATGCTGCCCGATTCAAAGCCATGAAATACATCATGGACCAAAGCGCGCGCGCGCCGCGCGGTTTCGCCGTTTGTGAAACCGGCTTCCGTGGAAGTATAGCTCCATTCCAGGTCGAGCCACATGTGCAGAGGGCGATTGCGAATGTCGGGAAGCGTGGTGTACTCGTCGCGAACGAATCCATGAAACGCGCTGCCGCCAAGACGAACCAGCCTGAACCCCGTGACTCCGCCGGTGAGTTCGACCGTTTCCAGGCCATGCGCGGTGCGCCGCATTTCCATGCGCGCCATTGCGCGGTCGGGACCTGTGGGGGCGTACGCCACGTGGCTTCCGGGAAGGGGCGCATAGGGAATCTCCACAGCAGTCAATTGGGCCCCTTCCACGCGCGGATACTTGTGGAGGAACTTCTCCAATAGGAAACGGCAGTACGATTCGTAATCGTTTCCTTCGAAATGCAGCGTCTCGCGCTGGATGAAATTCTTCATCGAGTCCGTGGCGATGAGACGCGAGTTGTCGCCCGTGGTGTAGGTGGCCCAGAACGCGTCGCCGTAAATCAGCAGCAGCACGTTGGCGCCGAAAATGGCGCTGTGCCCGTGCGGCTGGCCGCCATCGCGCTGCAGCCGGTAGACGATGGTGTCGCCCTTGCCGTAGTAGTTTCGCTTCCAACCGCTGGCGAATGTATTCATATGCTCACCTCCGTTGTGGGGTCAGGTCTCCAGACCTGCCCCTATGGGCCTTGGGGCCCACGAATCGCGATGAAAACCGATGTGGGGCAGATCTCCAGATCTGCAGCGGGATCTCCAGATCCCGCATGGCCTCGCAAGAGGCCATCGGCCGCGAAGCAGATTCCTTGCGGCCGACAGAGGCCGTCTGGAGACCGCCTCGCAGATCTGGAGATCTGCCCCACACAGCAGATTGGGAAGATTTGGAGAGTAGTAGTACACAGCAGCTTGGGAAGATTTTGGAGAGTAGCGGCACACAGCAGCTTGGGAAGATTCTGGTGAATGGTAGTACACAGCACTTGGGGAGATTTTGGAGAGTAGTGGCACACAGCAGCTTGGGAAGGTTGTACACAACAAATTTCAGAGAGAAGTAGTACACAAGCGAAACTCCGCAATTCGGTAAACCTGTCTCAGGGCCTCTTCGAACTCCTCGGCGGGCGTACGCCCTAGCCGCGCGGCCAAAGCATTGATGATATCGTGCTTCGTCGCGCCTTTCACTGCCAGCAGGAACGGAAAGCCGAACCGTTCGCGATAGGCGCGATTCGCCTCCTGCAATTGGGCGAACTCCTGTGGAGAGAGCGAATCGAGGCCGGCTCCCGCCTGCTCGTTTTCAGAAGACGCGCTCATGGCGGCTCTTGCACCCAGGTCGGGATGCGCGCGCAGCAGCGCGAGTTGTTCTTCGCCGGACGCGGCGGCCACTTCCGCGGCCATCGCCGCATGCAATGTCTCAACCGAAGGGAACGGCCGCTTGCGCCAGGCGCGTTCCGCCACCCACGGCGAATGTTCGAAGACCCATCCGATCTCCCGCACGAACTCCTCGCGGTCCAACAAATTCACATCACCCAGCGTCATTGCGATAAACAACTTCTCCTTCCACGTAAACTTCCCGCACGCACGCGGCGTCGGCCAAGGTGATCACGCTCGAAAGTAGACGCTCTTCGCTTTCCGCCGCCCGCGCCGCTTCGTCCAGAGGACTTTCGGCAGGCGCGCGCAGATAAACGAAATCGGCGGCTTTCCCCACCGAGAAATCGCCGGTTACGGATTCCAACCCCATGGCCTGCGCCCCGGCGCGCGTAGCCAGATAGAGAAGATGCGCCGCTTGCAGAGGAAATCCATCCGCGCTGACGCGCTGCATCAAATAGGAATGCAGGCTCTCCTTCAGCATTCCGAATCCCGTTCCGCCGCCGACGTCCGTGCCCAGTGCAAATGGGACACCGGCCGCAAGATGCCGCCGCATGGGAAAGATGCCGCTGCCCAGCGCGGCGTTGCTGCACGGACAATGCGCCACAGAAGCGCCGAGTGCGGCAAGACGTTTCAGTTCGTGGTCCTGAGATTGCACGCTATGCGCTAGAACTGTGCGCGGGCCGGCGAGTCCGAACCGTTCGTAGACGGCCAGATAATCCGCGTCCCCGGGGAACAAGGAATTCACTGCGGACACCTCGCGCGCATTCTCGTTCCAGTGCGTTGTACACAGAAGATCCGGGTGCTCGCGCAGTAGTGCGCCGCACGCCTCCAACATGGCTTCACTTGTGGACAGCGCGAATCTCGGCGTGACCGCATAAGAAAGGCGGCCCTGACTATGGAACGCGCGAATCAGCGAACTGCCTTGTTCGTAGGCCCGGTCCGGTGAACTGTGCAATTCCGGCCGCAGAGCGCGATCCGCCACGACAAGGCCGCTCGCGATGCGCAGCCCCGATGTCGCGGCCGTTTCAAAGAAGGCCCGCATCGCCGCTTCGAAATGCGAACCGAATACCAGCGCCGTCGTCGTGCCGTGCGAGGCCAGCGCATGCAGAAACAACCGCGCCATGCGCCGCGCGTACGGCTCTTCCTGAAAGCGGACTTCTTCCGGCAGCGTGTTCCGCTCAAGCCAATCAAGCAGTGACAAGCCGAGACAACCCAACGCGCGAATCTGCGGATAATGCACGTGCGTGTCGATGAAACCGGGCAGCAGGAATCCGCCGCGCAAATCGCGCACGTCAACATCGGGAAACGCCTTGCCGACTTCGGCGTAAGAACCGCATGCCGCAATCCGGCCGGCGGCAATCACTAACGCGCCATCGGCAAAGGCTTGCAACGCCTTCTCCTCGTGAAACGGATTGCGAGGCGTGTGAAACAACGCGCCGCGGTATAGCGTGGGTTTCACTCTTGCGAGGCTCCCACTGGTTCCACGACGCTGCGCGGTGCTTTGCGAACTCTTTGAATCGCCCAGTAGATTCGTTCCGGAGTGGCGGGGATTTCCAATCGCACCTCTTCACTCGATCCGAATGCCGCAACCGCGTCGCGGATGGCTTCGCGCGCCGAGATCGCCAACATCAGCGGCGGCTCACCTACAGCCTTGCTTCCGAAAACGACTCCGGGTTCCGCCGCTCGCGTAAGAAAATTCACGTGGAACTGCTCGGGCAGTTCGGACCACGCAGGAAGTTTGTATGTCGATGCTCCCCCGGTCGCCAGGCGGCCTCTGCCGTCCCACAGCAATTCTTCGATGGTGAGCCATCCCAACCCCTGCACATATCCGCCTTCCATCTGGCCCTGATCGATGAGAGGGGAAACGGAATCGCCCGCGTCCTGAAGAATATCCACGCGCAGAACGCGCGCATCGCCGGTGAAGCCGTCCACTTCAACTTCGGTGACGGCGGCGCAATAGGCGAAATAGTAGAACGGCCGGCCTTGGCCGGTCTGCGGATCGTAGTGAATCTCCGGAGTACTGTAGAATCCCTGGGCAAAGAGCGCCACGCGCTTCCGGTACGCGGCGTCGATCAGACGGGCGAAAGAAATCTTCTGTCCCCCGCTGGAAACCGCGCCCTCTTCAAAGCGAACGTTCTCCGGTGTGCAGTTCAGCAGTTCCGCGGCTACGGGGCGCAGCCTTGCTTGCAACTGCGCGCAGGCGTCCACAACCGCTGCTCCGTTGAGATCCGTCCCGGCGGAGGCCGCGGTCGCCGACGTGTTGGGAATTTTCTCCGTCGAGGTGGGCATCATGCGAACCGTTTCCAGGGGCACGCCCAGACTCGCCGCCGCAATTTGCCGGATCTTCGTGAAAAGCCCTTGCCCCATCTCCGTTCCACCGTGATTCACTTGCACGCTGCCGTCGCGGTAGATCATCACCAGCGCGCCGCCTTGATTGAAGAAAGTCGCCGTGAACGAAATACCGAACTTCACCGTCGTGATGGCAATGCCGCGCTTCTCATGCGGATGACCGGCATTGAAACGATCGACCGCCGCGCGGCGCGCATCGAAACTGCTGGATGCCTTCAGCTCTTTCCAAATGCGCGCGATGCGCGAAGCGTCTTTGACCGGTTGCCCATAGTGGGTGGTGTCGCCTTCGCGATAGAAATTTCTCTCGCGCACCACTTCGGGCGGGAGCATCAACTTGCGCGCCGCGCGATCGAGAATCTCTTCGATGACCAGCATGCCTTGCGGACCGCCGAAGCCGCGGAACGCGGTTTGCGAAGTCTTATGCGTCTTGCACACATAGCCGGTGATGTCCGCGGCGCGAAGCAGGTAAGCGTTGTCGGCGTGAAACATAGAGCGCCACAATACAGGCTCGGAAAGATCCAGACTCCAGCCACCGTCGCTGTAGACGTGCAATTGCAGGCCTTGCAAGAGCCCGCTGTTGTCGAAGGCCGCGGCAAAGCGCATCAACATTGGGTGACGCTTGCCGGTGAGGGCCATGTCGAGCGCGCGCGGAAGCCGCACGCGAACGGGACGTTTTGTTTTCCACGCTCCCAGCGCGGCGATGGCGGCCCACGCGTTGGCTTGTGTTTCCTTTCCGCCGAACGCTCCGCCCATGCGCAGGCAATCGACGGTCACGCGCGATTTGGGCAGCGCCAGCGCGCGCGCGATGATCTCCTGCGTCTCGCTGGGATGCTGCGTGGAGGAGTGGGCGCGAATGCCGCCGCTCTCATCGAGCCAGGCGATGGCCGATTGGGTTTCCAGATAGAAATGTTCCTGCCCGTTGATGAAAAGCTCGCCCTCAATGTTCACACTGCTTGTGTTCAGAGCTGCGGAGGCATCGCCGCGCTTTAAACGAAACGGTCCCGAGTGAAACGATTCCGCGGCGATGGCGTCCTCTATGGTGAGGATTGCCGGCAACTCCGAGTAGTGCGCGCGAACCCGCCCCGCGCCCAGCCGCGCGGCCTCCAACGTTTCGCCCAGCACCCAGGCGACGGGCTGCAAATGATGCAACACTTCTTTGGGAAACAGAGGCTCGTCATGGCGATTGGGGCCGGAATCCGCTTCGCCCGGCGCGTCACTTTCCGTTAGAGTAGCCACCACTCCGGGTTCGTCCAAAGCGGGCGTCACATCAATCTCTTCCAGCCGCGCGTGCGCATGCGGCGACATCACGGGCCAGGCGTGCAGCAGGTTCGGAAAACGGCCGCACAGATCGTCCGTGTAGAGCGCCTCGCCGGTCACGTGGCCTTGCGCGCTTTCGTGCGGCAGTGCTTTCCCGATGATGCTCATGCCGGAATTTCCATCTCGTGCCAAAACTTCGCCAGAAAATTTTCCGCCATCGCCAGACGATATTCCGCCGATCCGCGGTGATCGCTGAGCGGAGAGAGCGTGCGCTCCAGTTCCTGTACGGCTTCCCGCATGCCCTGTTCCCAATGCCGCCCCTCCAGCCGCGCCTCCGCCGCGCGTGCGCGCAGAGGGACCGCTGCCACGCCGCCATAAGCGATGCGAACCTGGTTCGCCCGCCCGCGCTGGTCCAGGTTCATGGCAATTGCGGCGGCAACCGTGCTGATGTCATCCAAGCGGCGCTTCGCCGCCTTGAAGAACCGGATGTGCTCCGGAAACGGTTTCGGCAAAATCACCGAGGCGATCAGTTCGTCCTCGGCAAGAACGGTTTGACGGTAGCCGGTGAAGAATGTATCTAGAGCGACGACGCGTTCGCCGCGCGCCGATACCAGACGCAATTGCGCATCGAAGGCCAGCAGCAGCGGCGCGGCATCGCCAATCGGAGAGGCGGTAGCGAGGTTTCCGCCAAGGGTTGCCCGATTGCGAATCAACGGCGAGGCGAACAGTTGGAACCACTCGGCGAAAACGACCGGCGCGTTCCGCCAAGTGCGTTCGATTTCGCTCAGCGTCAACGCCGCGCCGATCTCGACTTGCGCGTTTGTTTCCTCAACACTGCGCAACTCGCCGATGGCTCCCACGTTGATCAGAGCGGGGAAGCGCTTCCCCTTCAAGTTGCACTCGACAACAACGTCGGTTCCACCGGCGATCACTTTGGCCCGCGGGTTCGCCTGACGCAGGGCGAAAAATTCCGCCAACGTTGCGACGCCGGCCGCCGCCGGCGCGGGTTCCAACAATCGCCGCGTCCATTTCCCTTCCGGCGCGGGACCTAACGACAGCGCCGCATCGCGGATGGGCCGATATCCGGTGCAACGGCAAAGATTCCCTGAAAGAGCGTGCGGATCGCATGCTCCAACACGGCCCGGGCGATACTGTTCGGCGAACATGCTGACGACAAACCCCGGCGTGCAATATCCGCATTGCGAACCGCCGAATTGAATCATCGCCTGTTGCGCTTCGCAGGGGACGCCGTTTTCAGCGAGCGCTTCCACGGTGTAGACTTCCTGGCCGTCTAACAGGGCGAGAAGAATCAGGCAACTATTGACGGGAACGTAACGGCTTCCGCTTTCAGACGGACCCACAAGCAGAACCGTGCACGCGCCGCACTCGCCTTCCGCGCAACCTTCCTTAGATCCTGTGAGGCCCGTCTCACGCAGGTAATCCAGCAAGGTGGTGTGCAGCGGCCAGCCTTCGAAAGGGATGCTCTTACCGTTGAGCCGCAGAGCCATTTTCTTCCACTGTACCGCACCCATTGCGCGGCGGGTCCCGATGTGACAGCGCCGGTTCGCGGTAAGTAAAATAATCTGGACGATTGCTTCCCATGCCTCAAAGCTCATTTCAACCCCGCATTCTCGGCCGGTCCGGATTGCGCGTCAGCGCGCTGGGGATTGCCGCAAGTTACGGCGTACCCGCGGCGGCGGTGGAAGAAGCCTTCGACCGCGGTGTGAACTATCTTTATTGGGGATCGCTGCGGCGCGGCGCGTTCGCGCAGGCGTTGCGGAATCTGCGATCACGCCGCGACGAAATGGCGCTGGCGCTGCAATCGTTCAGCCGCTTGGGCGGGATGTTGGAACGCGGCGTGGAACGCGGGCTGCGCGAGATCGGCTACGAGCGCGCGGATGTGCTGCTGCTCGGCTACTGGCAAGGTCCGGTGTGGCCGCGCGTGCGCGATGCCGCGCTGCGGTTGCGCGAACGGGGCCTGGTTCGCCACATCGGCATGTCGTCGCATCATCGCCCGTTAGTCCCCCAACTGGCCGGCGACAACATTTGGGATGTTTTCCATCTGCGCTACAGTGCTGTCCACCGCGGCGCGGAGCGCGATGTGTTTCCGCAGCTTCCGGCGGCAAACGCGCCAGGCATCGTTGCTTACACCGCTACTTCCTGGGGACGGTTGTTGCACGCCAGGCGCATGCCCGCTGGAGTGAAAACTCCTTCGGGGGCGGACTGCTATCGATTCGCGCTCTCCCATCCGTCGGTGGACGTCTGCATGACCGGTCCGGCGAATCTGTTGCAGATGCGCGAGAGTCTGCGGGCGCTGGAACTTGGCCCGATGTGTGAAGAGGAACTGGCGTGGATGCGCAGGGCCGGCGATGCTATCCGCGGCGCTACTTCAGCGTGACCTCTCCTTTTCTTTCACTCGTCCGCCCTCTGGTTGGATCTGGCCCACACCCACTGCGCGCCGGCTTCCAGATCTTCGCGCTCCATCCGTACCGCGTTCTCTTTCGACGGCGGCGTATGCGCCGACGGCCGGCCTTTTTCCGCAATCGCCAGGAACCGGCTGAACTCCCATGCCGGCGTGTTGCGATAACCGTCCCAGAATTTCGCATCGTAGATGGCATGCGTGCGCGGGCCGGTGACGATGATCTCCAGCGACATCGCTTTCCCCGGGCACAACTCCGCGTACTTGCGCACCCAATCGCCGATGCCGACGTTGCCATCGCCCATGCGCGTCCAACGCACCGCGATGCCCTGCGGCGTCTTCCACACGGCGCTATCGCGCACATGACTCGTCAGCACATAGGGCGCGAGCGTTTCCAATGTCAGGTGCGGATCTTCAATCGCCCACACGGGATTGCCGGAATCCAGGCACGCGCCGACAAAGTCTTTGCCCGCGCCTTCGATCAACATTTTCAACTCGCGGCCTTGCATATCGCCGGCGTGATTCTCGATGGCCAGCTTCAATCCCGCGTCGAGAAAGCGCGCGCGCAGCGGACGCAGCGTCTTAATCGCAACTTCGATATGTCCTTCGATGGGCATCGCTCCAACGCGATCAGCCATCGTTCCCAGAAATCCGCGCACGATGGGCGACCCGATGATCTTCGCCGACTCAATCATGCGCACCACCTGCTGCTCGGCCGTGCCTTGCGACGCATCGAACGCTTTCGACGACGGACAAATCGAGCGCATCCCGATCTCAATTTGGATACCCAGCTTCTCCGCGTGCGCGCGTACTTTCTTTAGCCGCTCCGGCTCCAAGCCGCCGAGAAAACGAATCTCCGAAAAATGCACCACCTGCGCTTTGAGTCCCGCGCAGTAATCCAGATATTGGAACGCATCCCATCCCTGCGAGCGGATGCTGAACAGATCGACGCCGAATCGCACCTCGGGCCTCCTTGTTTGCGCGGCCAATGCCGCTGTGCTTAGAAACTGTCTGCGGAGCATCGCCATCACCGCGTCAAAGGCGTCAGCACCAGCTTGCGAAACTCCACGCTGCCGTGATCGCCCTGTAAGATCAGCGGACCAGGCTCGCCTTCGTTGGCATCCACGGCCACCGCGGTGAGGCCTTCAATCTCCACCTTGTCCAAAACCTTGACCCCGTTCAGCGTCACTGTGACCGTCATTCCCACCAAGCGGATCTCGTAGGTCTGCCATTCTCCGGCTTTCCTGCTGGCATTCACTTTCGGCGCGACGCGGCTGTACAGCGCGCCGTTAGTATGCGTGTTCGGCGGACGCCCGAAATCCTCCAGAATCTGGATCTCATAGCGGCCGCGCAATCCGATGCCGCTGTTACTGTGTTCACCGACGCGGTATTCGGCGTGCAATTCGTAGTTCCAATACTTCGCTTCGGTGATCAGATTGTTGGCCTTCGGTTGATTGGTGAGAATGCCGTCCTTCACCACCCAACCCAATTCGCGATCGGGGATGAGAGCTTTCCAGCCGCTCATATCCTTGCCGTTGAATAACGCCACGGGTTTCCCCTTCTTCCACGTGCCGTCGTCGATTTCATTGATCTTCGGCGCGCGCACGCCGACCCACGTCATTTTGTTGAACGTGCCCTCCAGCTTGTTCCCCACCAGCTTGGCCTTGTACACCGGATGGCCGCCGCCGCGCGGTTTGAAGCCGAACGTGACCTCGTCACCATCCACCGCCAGTTCATCGATGACGTTCATGTCGCCGGCGTAGGCGCTGACGAATTTGCCTTTGGGATTCGCCGTGCCGACGCCTTCCAGTTCCAGCCACCAAACGCGGTGACGCGGTTCGTTAGTGACCGTGATGTCCCAGCGTCCATTCAGTTTCGGATTGCCGGCGGCGAAAGAAAACCCGGCGCAGCAGAGAAGAGAGAGCAGGATTCGCATTGCTCTATTCTGCCACTTTGCGGGCGGCGATTTTTACTTTCCGGCTTGGAGGATGAAGACGTATTGATTGTTCAGCTGAATGACGCCGAATCGGGACACCGGCGAGGTGTTGGGTTGCAGCGTCAGAGTGAGCGTACCGCTCGACAGTCCGCTGGGATTTGGAATGGTAACCCATGGAGTGAGAGAAGCGGCTTTCCAAATACAGCCGCTCGTTGCCAGCACGCTCACGCCAAGGGTGGTGGCGCCGGCGGCGACCTGGATAACGGATGGCCCCTGCACTTGGCCCGGCTTAAAGTTGGCCGTGATATTGAGCGCGCCGGTGACCGCCACATTGGCCACCGTGCTGTTCACCGGAAGAATGCCGCTCCAACCGGTGAAGCAGTAAGAAAGGGGCGCTGTCGCGGCGAGCGTCAGGTTCGTGCCGCCGGCATAGTAGCCATCCGCGGAGGCGGGAGAGCGTCCGACAATTGCGCCGATGTTCGGCGGATTGGCGCTCACCGCGGCCTGATATTGCGTCGCGTAATATGCCGTGATCACGGTGGCGGCATTCGGAGTCGTGATGCCGTGAGTCTGCTGCCCGCCATCGCTCCAATTCACAAAAGTTTTTCGCACGCCATTGACCGGCGCGGGATTCGGCGCGCCGATGATATGCGCGGATCCGGGCGTCCAGGACTTGACGGCGGGAGCGGTTACGCTGGAGCCGTCGGCCGTGAGCGTCATTCCAGTTGGATTCGAAGCAAGCGTAATGTTGACGGTTGTGGGGCCGGGCGGCGGTGGCGGAGGAGGCGTCGTTGCGGGATAGATCGCTTTCGCGCCGGCAATGTCGCTGACCGAAAGTCCATTGCGTTGTCCAATGGGGATGCCGGCGGGAATGGTGACGATGGTCGGCTGGCCATTGATGGAGAAGGCGTACGCCGGGTAGTGCATGACGGAGTTGTAGTCGTAACCCGTCGTGTTCATGCTGTAGGACTGAATATTGAAATTGCCGGCGTAGGCCGGATCGATGTTCTGGGTCAGCACCTGAACGTAATTGTTGCGGTCCGATCGCGTGTGTTCATGCCAGAAGCCGACCGTATGTCCGATCTCATGAATGACGTTGCCCACCGAGCAATAGGCGCCAATATTGATGGGCTGATTGCCGCCCCATCCGCCCACATAAGAAGAACAAACCGTATCCGGCGCGGAGCGGAACGTCACGTATGCGGTTTCATTCGTGCGCGGTTTCAAATTAATGTGGCCCGCCAGATTCGTGTTCCAATGCGCGACCGCATCGAGAACACGCTGCGGATTGGGAAGAGCCGGATCGATGACGTAAGGAATGTTGCCGCCGGGCCAGCGCACTTGCAGCAGCGAAATCGCCACGCTTTCGCGCGACGGCAGAATTTTTCCTTCCGTATAAGGTTCCAACTGGTCGGCGGGGCCGAGAATCATGTCGCCGCCGGCAATGGCCAGCCCGTCCACAACTTCATGCGTTACCGCCATTCCGCGGTAGATGGACGTTCGAGTCTCCGTGCTCTTCGTAGCGGTTACTTCCGCCCAGTCCTCGATTGCGTCCAATACGGCCGCTTCGCGAACAACGTAGGGAAGGTTCGCAATTTCATCTTCCAGCTGCACTTCCACCACGGCGCTCGATCCGGGTACGGAGCGCGACCAGAAATCGCCATTTCCTAAAGGACCGGCGCCTATATAAGGACCCGCCACGCGCGTTACGCGTCCATTGCCGTCCAAGCCATAAACATAAGCAACGGCATTTTCCGGAAGCCGGAACTCTTCAAAATGCACGCGAATGGCAGCCGCGCCCGGAGAGTCGATGCGCAGCAATAGATTGCGGTCCGCGCCGCCCGTGGTGAAGAACCAGATGGAATCCTCGGCAACGGTAGTGAGTTGCCGCACGCGTCCCTCCGCGGCGAGTGTTTCCCCGTCCGCCAGCGTCTGGACTTTCGGCGCTTCCGAAAGCCAGCCGTTCAGAGGGGCGCGCAGTTTTTGGGAATCCTGCGCCAGCGCGCCTGCCGCCATCAAAACCATGCAGCACAAAATAAATCGCAAGCACGGCTTCATAGTAGGTTCGTCCTCTTCCAACAGGCTGTCTTCACTAACGAACAGTCTAGCCGAATTGTTCTGGAAAACCAATAGATTAGGGGTTAGCGATAGTCCTACGTAGGCACTCTATCGTACCGTCGATAGGCCTTCCGTTCGGAGTATCAAAGTACTGGTACTCTTACGACTGCAACCGTTGTAACCTCATCAGCGTGTTTGGGTTGACTGCAAAAAAACTGTACTAAGCCAACTGTACGATGAACACGTATTGGTTGTTGATTTGGATGACGCCGAATCGCGTAAGGCCCGTGGTGTTCTTCTGCAAACCTAGTCCAATGGTTCCTGATCCGCTGCCGGAAGGGGTAGTAACCGTGATCCACGGACTGGCTGGAGTAACCTTCCAAACGCAACCGGCAGTACTGGTCAGCGCCACTTGCGCGGTAGTGGCGGAACCGGCAACCATCACCCATGAAGGAAGAACCAGGCCGCCTGTGCTGAAGTTCGCGCTGACAGTCAGCGGTCCGCCCAGAACGACAGACGTGATGGTGTTCGCCACATTGAGAATGCCGGACCAACCCGTAAAACAGTAGCCAAAGGGAGCCGTTGCGGAGAGCCCAACGGTGCTGCCCGGATTGTAGAATCCATCCAACGATGCCGGCGCGCTGGCCACTGTCGCGCCGATGTTCGCAGGCGAAGCGCCCACCGACAATTGATATTGCGCCGCATAGTTGGCCGTAATGGTGGTGGCGGAGGATGGCACGGTGTACGTGTGTGACTGCGCGCCGCCATCGCTCCAACTACTGAAGCTGTAACGCGTTCCCGCATTCGCCGCGGGGACCAGGGCCGCGATCGCCGCCTGCTGGCCGGCTGTGAACGATTTCGTAACGGGCGCTGTGTATTGTGTGCCGTCGATGGTGACAGGCAAACCGGATGGGTTTGAAGAAAACGTAATTTGCACTTGCGCCGGACTCGGCGGCGGCGGCGGTGCGGGAGCGCCGCTATAGATGGCCTTCACTCCCACAACATCATTCGAGGAGAGGCTGGCGCCCTGACCAATGGGGATTCCCGGCGGAATGGTTTGCAGCGTGGGCAGACCGTTTTTCGAGAACGTGTAATTAGGGTAGTGCATCACGGAGTTGTAGTCGTAAGGAGTCGTATTCACGCTGTTCGACTGAACCGAGAAATTGTAGGCCAAGGTTGGGTCCACGTTTTCCCACAGGACTTTGACATAGCTATCGCGGTCCGAACGCGTATGCTCATGCCACAGGCCGACGGCATGGCCAATCTCGTGAATGGCATTGGTGGCGTTGCAATAGTCGCCCAGATTGATGACTTGCACGCCGCCCCTGCGGCCGACGTAGGAGTTGCAAATAGTGGGCGAACTGGGGTTCACGAAGTTAACGTAGTCGGTCTCCGTAGTGCGCGGGACCAGTGTGATCACGCCCGGCATGTAGTAATTCCAATTGAGCACGGCGATCAGGACGCGAACCGAATTCGGGAGCGTGGGTGAGACCGTGTACGGGACAATGCCGCCCGGCCAGCGGTAGTTGGAACCCGTGATGGCAACGCTTTCGCGCGACGGCAATACTTTGCCTTCCGTATACGGCTCCAGTTCGTCGGCGCGGCCCAAAACCATGTCGCCGCCGGCGATGGCGATGCCATCCACCACATCGTGCGTGATGGCCATTCCACGAAAGATGGAAGTCCGCGTTTCACTGCTCCGGGAGATGGTTGCCTCGGCCCATCCTTCATAGGATTCGGGAATGGCGACTTCCCGCAACGTGAATGGCAGGTTCGCAATCTCCTCCGGCAACTGCACTTCCACGACGGCCGTTGCGCCTGGCACCGGCCGCGCCCAGAACTTCCCCGTGCCCAGTGGGCCCGCTCCCTTATAAGGACCGGAGATCTGCGTCACGCGGTTGCCGGCATCGATGCCGTACACGTAAACCAATGCGCCTTCGGGAAGATGGAAGTTTTCAAAATGCACGCGCAACGCGACTGCGCCGGGGCTCTCCAGCCGGATCACGAGATTCGTGTCTTCTCCGGTGGCGGAAAGAAACGGGAGCGCCTCTTCGGAGATGGCGGGCAGTTGCCGCACTCTTCCTTCGGCGGCCGCGGTCTCGCTTTCGGCATTGGCGGTCCACTTGGCGGCGCTACTCAGCCAACCGTTCAGCGGCGCGCGAAGCACTAAGGAATCCACGTTCTGCGCGGGGGCCGGAAAGCTAACGGCGAGACAGATGGAAATGGCGATCTTGAGGGTCATAGTTTTGGTCTCCAGCAGGAAAACTCAACTTAGTCCCAGTACTTCTTGAAGTTTCCGCCAAAAAGTTTTAGGACTAAGTGAAAACAGTCCTAGTCCAATTTAGGTTGAGTACCTGTACTAAGTAAAGCGAAAAACCTATTGACTTTCCCATCACGACCCAATTTCAAAGTGAAAAAGTACTGGGAGTCGTACTACCGCTCCCGCGTTAGTTTAGTTAGGTTTATCGGCTTTGGAGACGAGGAGGGGGAGTGTGCGAACAGAGGGAGACTTCAACGAAGGATCGACGGTATTGCGTTAGGTTTGGAGATTCAGGAATGGCGGGGCTGGACTGCGCGGTGTTTAGATGTGTTGGTCCGGGGAGGTCCTGGAACAGCGCAGGCGCGGAATTCAGGCGTTTGCCCTTGCCCTTGACAGAGGCCGAATCGCCTTCACGCCCAGGTCGTGGACGAAACGCCTACACGTTCACGCCGAGTTCTTTCCAGGTGACGACTTTCTGCTGCTTCATCGCTTCGTGGCCGAGAATCGAAGTGAGCGCGGCGGTTGCGCCCACGGTGATGTCGGCCGGTGAGACGCCGCCGCGCAGGACGCAATTGTAGAACGCCGCGATGTGCGCGTGTTGATCTTCCTGCTGCTTCTCGGCGAGCTGCGACGGCTTGCCTTCGCGTCCCATCGGATACATCATCCCCGCGCCCGGGCTCATCAGATCCACCGCGCCCTTGGTGCCGTAGACGTAGACGTATTGATTGCCGTTGGGCATGCCGCGCGGATGGAATACATTCTGCGTGAATGACATGTGGACGCCGCCTGGATATTGAAACGTGATGCTGCCGCAATCAAAGATGGTGCGGCCGGGAGGATCGTTTTTGAAGAGCATGGTCGCGCCATAGCCCGAGGCGCTGGTGGGATGCGCGCCAATCACCCAATTACACAGATCGAGATTGTGCACGGATTGCTCAATCAAATAGCCGCCCGATTTGGTGACGTCGAAGTACCAATCGCCGGAGGTGCCATCGTGGGCGATATCGTTGGTGGCGTGGCGCTGCGCTTTGACCATGATCACGTCGCCGATGACGCCTTCGCGAATCTTGCGTACCGCTTCGCCAAGCTGTTTTTGCGAGCGCAGCTGCTGCCCGGCGACAAAGACGGTTTTCGACGCGCGCGCGACAGCCAGCAGTTCACGCACTTGCGCGGCGGTGACGCCGATGGGTTTTTCACAATAGACGTGCTTGCCCGCTTTGATCGCCGCCATCGCCATCTCGGCGTGCAGGTGCGGCGGCGTGGCGATGAAGACGGCGGTGATATCTTTGCGGTCGATGATCTTGCGCCAGTCGGGCGTAGTGGATGGATTGTCCTTTGCCGCCGCGGTGGCGGCCTTGTCCAGGCGGTCCGGCTTGATGTCGCAGATCATGGCGACCTTGGCATCGGGCTGCTGCATGACGCCTTGCAGCAGATGCGACCCGCGGTTGCCGACGCCGATCATGCCCGTGTTTTGGCGCTCCTGGGCATGGGAAAGTTGGGATGCCGCGGCTGTGGCGGCGCTGACGAAGAAAGTTCGACGATTCATAATTACCTCGCGGAGATTTCCAGTCCTCGCACCACGCTCACCAGATATTCGCGGGCGCGTCTTGCGAGCGCGTCCACTCCTTCGGGCGACGTTGGCCTGGGGACCAGAGGTTCAAAGATATTCTCACACGCCAGAGGCATGACCAAGCCGGTGCGCATGACGGGAGCCAGAAGCTTGTAGTGATCGATCTCGCCGAAGCCGGGGCCGCAGTCCTCGTTTTTCGGCGTCTTGCGATGATCCTTGATGGCGAAGGCGCGCACATCGCGCCAGCAGGCGCGGATGTCCGGCAGCGGATCGATGCTTTCGTAATCCAGGACGTTGCCCGCGTCGTAACACATACGAACGGCTTCATGGCCAACGTCTTTGATGATGCGCGAACACATTACGCCTGTGCCGGTGTTGCCGCCATGTTGTTTGATGACCACGGTTACGCCGGCGGATTTGGCCGGCGCAGCCATCGATTGCAAATTACCAATGACGGATTCGTATGCGCCCCGCTCCGTCTTGCCGAAAGTCAGAAGAAAGGGAATCTTCGCGGCAGCCGCCTGTTCGATGCGGCGCAGATGCGCATCCAGCGCGTTGGCCGCTTCTAGGTTCACCGTGCAGAACATCATCACGGGTTCGAGGTTCATGCCCCGGCACCGCGCCGCAAGCGATGCCGCTTCGGCGGGCGGCGCGTCCACGGCGATCAAGGGCGTGGGCCGTCCGCCGCTGTTGCGATGATTCGTTCCCCATGCGACGTACTGATATCCGGCTTCGCGGATGCCGCTCAGCGCGCGCTCCAGAGGGAATGCCGAATAGGGCAGCGTCATGCACGCAATCTGAAATCGCGTCGGCGCATCCTGCGCCGCGGCAAGCGCGGGCAGGGTCAGAAACTCTCTTCGGCGCATGATGGTTTTCAGAATTCGTAGCGTAGCGCGAATTGCATCACGCGTGGGCCGCCATTGCCGCTGGCCGCGGCGGAACTGAGCACGCCCGCCGCCGTTTCGTTGTAGTTGCGATTCGGCAATTGGAAGTTGGGATGATTCCAGATGTTGAACGTCTCCCAACGGATTTGCACGCGCTTCCGCTCGGCCATCCAGAAGTTCTTCATCATGGTGAGGTTGGTATTGAACAAACCGGGGCCGTCGAGAATATTGCGGCCTGAGTTGCCCGGCGCGAACGGAATGAAGCCGTATTGATCTTTCGTGCACACGCGAGGCGTGGCATTGACGCATCCCGGCGTATGAACGAACGCCGCCGGGTTGTACCACGGATAGTCGATCCCTTTGCGCCCCTGCCCGCTGGTGTTGTTTCCGGCGGCAATGCGATTGGGCCGCGAAGATTCGCCCAGATTCGCGTTGATGGTGGAATCGAGTATCGTAAACGGCTGGCCGCTGTAGGCGACCGCGGTTCCGGAAAGAGTCCATCCGCCAACCACGCCGTTGACGATCCGACCGGCGTTCGAAAAAACACGCTTGCCGGCTCCCACGGGCAGCGGGTAGCTGAAAGAAGTGGTCATGACGTGGCCGCGATCCCAATCCGAACGCGCCCGTTCCAGGCTCAGGTTGCGCGGATCGAGCGCCTGCGCGAAGCCGCCATCCGATGCTCCGGTGAACTGCGAGTTGGTATCGATGGATTTGCTGTAGGAATAGTTCAAGCGATAGAAGATTCCGCCGCGCGCTCTGCGCCGCAAGGTGATTTGACCCGTGCTGTAAATGGAGTTCGATCCGAAGTCCCAATAGTTAATCGTGCCGGTGAAAGGAAGATATGGATTGGGAAAACCTGTGCCGAAGGCCAGGAAGTATTCGAGAGAGCGAAGGGGCAAGTTGATGTTGTATTGACGGCCGAGATGCGTGCCCTTCGAGCCAACGTAGCCGATCTCGATCACGTTGGAAGAACCTACGCTGCGCTCGATGGTGAGGTTGTAACTTTGCAGGTAACCCATGGGAGCATCCACCTTGAAGCCGGTGGTGGTGCCCGTGCCGCCGCCCGCCGTCGTGCCGCGCGCCGGATTAAACGGATTGGCCAGCGTCAACGCCGTTGTGTCGGCGGCCAGCCGTGAGAACGAGTCGGCAAGAATGAACGGGAACGTGTTGTCCAAGCCGTTGCGCACGTCGTTCAACAATTGTCCGGCATAGAAGATGCCGTAACCGCCGCGAAGCACTGTGCGGTCGCCGCGCAAACGGTAGGCAAACCCTACGCGCGGCGCAACGCCCTTGTAGTAAGGATGCACCAGGGAACGCGGAAGTCCGTAATCCTTTGCCATCGCCATGTATTTCGCCGAACCGGTTTTCTCCACCAGCGCGGCGAAATCGCCGATGCCGTTGGTGCTGGCAATGATGATCTTGTTGTATTGCGGCAGCCAGTTCGACATACGGTCGTACTTGTCGTAGGCCGGCATCTCGATCTCGTAGCGCATGCCGAGGTTGAGCGTGAGGCGGCGCGACAATTTGAAATCGTCGTTGAAGAAAAATCCGTAGCCTTGCTCGCGCATGTAGTTGCGCGTGGTTTGCGACGTGTGCGAGGAACTGTTGAGCAGGCCCAGCAGCAGATCGCCGTAAGCGTTGCCGTTTGTGGCGGTGCCGCCTCCGGTCCATACTCCGTTCGCGGTCATCGTGCCGCGTGAATTGTTGAAGTACGGCTGATTGAATTGATAGCGCGAATAGTCCAGACCGAACTTCATGACGTGCTTGCCCTTGATCCACGTCAGCTTGTAGCCCCACTGCCACGCCGTGACGTAGTATTGCACGGGTTGATTCGCCGCATATCCGATGGAAAGGTAGTTGGTAACGGCGATCAATGGAAATCCGCGCAACAGCGGGTCGCTGGTGGAGCCGCCGATGCCCAGGGTCTTCGCCATATCGGAGCCGTCGGAAATGATTTTTTCGCGGCTGGCGTTGCGGCTTACGCCAAAGCGCGCTTCCATAATGATGTTCGACGTAAACATGTGCGTGTAGTCGATGCCGCCCAGCAGCCTGTCGTCGCGCACCGTGTTCTGGAAAACTCCGAGATTGCTGCCCGCCCACGGCGCGTTGTTGCGCCCGAAACGCTTCCCGTACCGCACGGCAAGATTATCGTTCTTGTGAACCTTGTGGTCGAAGCGCATGACGAAACTATCCCAGGTGTTCACATTGTTTGCGATGGCCTGGTGATTGTTGCCCAGCGCCACACGATTCGGCAATGGATAGATGTCAACAATCTTTTTGGCTACGGGACTGAACAGACTGGCCGGAATGATGTTGCCTGCGAACGGCTGGTTGCTTGCATAGGGATTACGCACCGTAATGGGAACGCCGGTGTTGCTAACCGTCTTGCTGAAATCGCCGACATGCTGCAAAGCCGTAGGGACCACGCCTACTCTGGTCTGCCCCCACGACAGCCGGTAGCCTTCGAAGCTCGCCATGAAGAACGTGCGATTGCGTCCGTTGTAGACCTTGGGAATAGTCAGCGGACCCGTTACCGTACTGCCGAATTGATTCTGGTGAAAGCCGAGTTTTTCCCGGTCGAAATAGGCGCGGGCATCGAACTTGTCGTTGCGGACATATTCGAAAAACGATCCGTGGTACTGATTGGTCCCCGAGCGCAGCACCATGTTGAGAACGCCGCCCGCCATCTTGCCGTACTCGGCGGAATAACCGGAGACCTCCATTTTGAACTCCTGCATGGCATCGATGTTCGGGCGCAACTGCGCCGCCGCGCCGCGCACATTGCGGTCGTTGAAACCGTCCACATAGAAGTTGGTGTTGTCGCCGCGCGCGCCGTTGATGGAGGCGAACGATCCCGCTCCGCCTTGCGCATTCGGAACCACGCCCGGAACCAGCAGCGCGAGTTCGGTGAAGTCGCGTCCATTCAGAGGCAGGTCTTGTATTTCCTGCTGTACGATGACGTCGCCCTTAATCATTCCGTTCTCGGTGGTGAGCTGCGCCACTTCGGCGGTGACTTCCACGGAGTCGGACAGCGTGCCCACTTGCATCCGGATGTCGGCGCGAAAAGATTGCCCCACGGCTTCGAGCCCACCGGCACGCGCACGCTCGCGTATTTGCCCGGCTGCGGGAAGACGGGCGCGCTGGTGCTGCCGGTGTTGTCCACCATGAGGATGTCGCCGGTGTAGTT
>JACPVQ010000029.1 GCA_016191645.1 Candidatus Solibacter usitatus | reverse complement strand
GGCGGAGGAGCCGTTACACCTGCTGGTTGGCGCGGCCGATCGTGTCCACTGGCGGCGCGCCGCGGGACAGCCGGAACGCGGGGAAGGAAAAGCTCTCGCGGATTACATTGCGAATCGAAAGAAGGGCGCTGGCCTCGGGCTCCCGTTTGCCAATGAACTGGTGCGATTGACCGGCGTGCCCATCGGGCTGGTTCCGTGCGCGCACGGCGGGACGTCGATGGACCAGTGGAGTCCGGATCTGCTCGACAAAGGCGGCGATTCGCTCTACGGCGCAACCATTCGCCGCGTGAAATTGCTGGGCGGGAAGGCGAAGGGCGTTCTCTGGTATCAGGGAGAGTCCGACGCCAATCCTAAAGCCGCTCCGGAGTTTTCCAGCAAGTTCGACAGGTTGGTGCAGTCTTTCCGCAAGGATTTGGGCCAGCCGGATCTGCCGTTTTATTATGTGCAAATCGGCAGGCATGTCTCCGGCGCCAGTGGCGTGGAATGGAATCAAGTCCAGGAAATGCAGCGCAAAGCGGAATCCAGCATCGCTCATTCGGGCATGGTCACCACCATCGACATGCAACTCGACGACGGCATCCATGTCGGCACGCAGGATCAGAAACGAACTGGTAAGCGCATGGCAAACCTTGCCTGCCACGATCTGTTTCCGCAGGTTGCCGCTTGCCGCGATTTCAAAAAGGGTCCACGCCCTGTCAGCGCCAAATTGTCGGGAGCACAGCTGCGTGTGACTTTCGATGAAGTGAACGGACGGCTGCTGAGCGCCGGTAGAATCGCGGGGTTTTCCATTCACGACGCCGCGGGCGCGGAACTGCCGTTGATCTTCCGCGCCGCTTTCGATTCTCCAACCAGCGTGGTTCTCCACATTGGCGGAAAGATGCCGGATGGAGCCGTTCTGCGCTACGGCGCGGGCCGCAATCCCTACTGCAACGTCCGCGACAGTGCCGACATGGCCTTGCCCGTTTTCGGCCCCATGACCGTGGAACGATAATCGGACGCAACGCTACAATAGAAGCGGGTCGTCTAACGAATCATGAAGCCTGTTCTACTTACATTCGCCGTCACTATTGTGCTCACGGCGCAAGCAACCAAGCCGGAACTTCCGGAACTCGGTCCGGATACCGTCGTGGCCATGGTGGGCGGCAGGAAAATTACCTCCGCCGACGTGGATAAGATCTTGATGTCCATGCCCCCAAGCGTCAGGCTCAACTATGAAAAAAGCCCACAAGGGTTCCTCTCCACCTACTTCTTGCTGAGCAAGTTGGTGGAAGAAGCGGAAAAGACCAAGATCGCCGAGCAGGATCATATCAAGAAGGTTCTGGAGTACCAGCGCACCACCACTCTCGCTCAGTTGTTCATCGAAGAAAGGTCCCGGACTACGATTGTTTCCAAAGAGGAATTGCAGCGGGCGTATGAGGCGCGAAAAAGTGAGTTCACGGAAGCGAAGGTCAAGATCATCTACATCCCGTTCGTTTCCGGAGCCGCCGCCTCGGTAGCCGGCGCCGCGAAATCCATGACTGAGCCGCAGGCCTTGGCCAAGGCCGAAGGCGTCGTGAAGAAGGCCAAGGCCGGCGCTGATTTCGAAAAGCTGGTGGAAGAGAATTCCGAAGACCCCGTTTCCAAAGGCAAGAAGGGCGATTTTGGACCCGTCAAGAAAGCCGACAAGCTTCCGGATGCCATCAAGATGGCCGTTTTCTCGCTCAAAGTGGGAGAAGTGAGCGACCCGGTTCGTCAGCCAAACGGCTACTACATCCTGAAATTGATGGAGCTCACGGCGCAATCCTACGACGACTTGTCCGAGACGCTGTTCCGGGATGCAAGAGACGCAAAGGTCAGGGAATGGATGGACGGCATATCAAAGGCCACACAAGTAAAAGTGCAACGGGAAGACTTCTTCGCGCGCGATCCGAAGAAGTAAACCGGCGTCTCGATCTCGCTTTGGAAGGCGTCCCGCCGATGTCAGGCGCAGCGATCCGTGTCGCCTTCCAGGACCATCTTTCGATATCGGGCCGTAAGCTGCTTTCCCGCGGAAGAAAGGGCACTGCCGTCAGCGCCGCCAGTTTTCTTCTCGACCGGAAAATCATCCTCGATCGCGAACTGCTGCGGGACGCATCGGAATTGCGACGGATCCTGATTCACGAGTTATTCCACTTCGTCTGGCGGCGCATCGGGAATAACCGGCGCGCCGAATGGGATCACCTTCTGTCGGAAGAACAAATCGCGGGTGCAAAGGGCGACCTGGGCTGGTCCGCGGAATGGCGCAGAAATGAGCTTCGTGCCGCCGATCTGGAAACGAAAAGCGTTCGCTGGCGGGAATTCGCATGCGAAACGTTTTGCGATACAGCGGCATGGTTCTATTCCACCAGGCCGCACCCGGAGCATACTTTGCAGCTCCGCTTTCGTAAACCGCGCAGGCAGTGGTTTCGCAGGCTCCAGGGTCTCGCTCCATTGCCGCTATAATTGGGGAAGGAGTACGAATGAAGGCCATCTCCCGTAGGCGATCTTTGCCCTTGACCCTGGGGTCCATGGCGGCGTTGTTAGCCGCTTGCAATTCCCGTTCGGTGAAAGCCGCCGCGGTGAAGCCTGAGAAGGAGCGCAAGAACGCGCCGGAGTTCTCATTGAAGGATTCGCAGGGGCGCGCCGCCAAAATGTCCGACTATAAGGGCAAGGTGGTTCTACTCAACTTCTGGGCCACCTGGTGCGGCCCGTGCAAGATTGAAATCCCCTGGTTCATCGATTTTGAACAGCGCTTCAAGGATCGCGGATTCGCCGTGCTCGGCGTTTCCATGGATGAGGACGGCTGGGAAGTGGTGAAGCCCTATCTTGAATCGAAGAAGATCAACTACCGCGTGGTGATTGGAAACGATCAAACGGCCGACCTGTACGGCGGAGTCTCATCGCTACCCACGACTTTCCTTGTGGACCGCCTGGGACGTATCGCGGGAGTTCACGTCGGTCTTGTCAGCAAGAGCGTATATCAGGATGACATTGAACAACTTCTCGACCAAAAGACCAGCCGTGCTGGTGAGCCTGCTGGCACTGCCCCTCGGGCTGTTCGCGCAGGGTAACATTCTCACGGCGGTCGCGCCACCGCGCGTAACGGCCCAGAAAAACTCCGTGGTTACGGTAAAGGTCGCCGTGCAACTGCGCAACGGTTACCATGTCAACAGCAACTCCCCGGAGGACGATTACCTCATCCCTCTGAAGCTCTCCTGGACATCCGATCCGTTGCTCACCGAGGCGGTGGTCTACCCGGCTCCGAAGAAGGAGAAATACGCGTTTTCGCAAAAACCGCTCAGCGTGTTTACCGGCGATTTCGAGATTGCTACACGGTTCAAAGTGCCGCCCGCCGCCACGCCAGGTTTGCGCGTAATTACCGCTAAACTGCGCTACCAGGCCTGCACGCATCAGGAGTGCTTCCCTCCCAAGACCGTGGAAGTGAAACTCCCCGTCGACATCGTCAATTGAACTTTATCCGCGTCCAAAAATGAAAAACCTGCAAGGGTACTACTCCTACACCCTTACAGGTTTTCCGGTCTTGCATCACTAAACCGCTTGCGCGGATTTAGCTAGTTGTTGTTACCGGCAGGCGGATCCGGGAGTTCTTCCCACGGGTTGGGCGGGAAGACGGGACCTGGAATGCTGTCGGCAAATACAACCGACGCTGTAAAGGCAAGCGTCGCGCATAGTGCCAAAACACGAACAATACGAGACATACTATACTCCAAACCAGAGGCATTCTGGAAAACCCTAAGCAACAAAGGACGGGGAGTAGTACCTAAGCCGCTTAAGATAACCTCAGTAATAATACACTAAGGGAAAAACCTTAGGCAAGACTATTCTGTGGATTACAGTTGGATTGCGAAGAGTATTGCGGATCTAGTGGTGCGCTTAACCACGGCCCTACCAGTAGTGGGTACTTAGCTTGTTTTGGTGAAAACGGAGGGCCGGTTGTATGGGTCTTCCAGGTATCGAGTGCGGGAATTAGCGGGTCTTCGGCCTGGGTTTTCCAGGCGCAGATCGGCACAAACCTCTTCCAGAACCTCGAACGTTACCACGCGTTTCTCCAAAGCGAAGCTGTTCAGCAGCAGATTGTCACAAACGGCGTTAATAACTCGCGGGATACCCTGTGTTCTTAGGTGAATTTCCGAAATCAGATCGGCGGGAATGACGGTTTGATTCTTCATGCCGGCCTTATCCATGCGGTAATTAATATAGGATCTCCTCCAGCACTTCCCATTCCAGGTTGTGTGCTTCATCGACGATGAGCACCGTCGTGCGGCCCTCGCTCGCCTTCTGAACTAACAGCGCGTTCAAAGCGAACAATACGTCCGTCTTCGATTTGCGGTCGCATTCCAGATCCAGGTCATGCGCCACCATCTCAAAGAACTGGCTAGGGGTAATGCGGCTATTGAAGATAAAAGCGAATTCGCATTGCTGCTCTTCCAGGTAGTCCCTCAGACATTCCAGAAGAGTGGTTTTCCCCGTTCCCACTTCTCCGGTCAATACGACAAAGCCTTTTCGCGTCTGAACCCCGTAAATGAGGTTTGCAAGCGCTTCCTCGTGCACCCTGCTGCGGTACAAAAAGGATGGGTCCGGGCTGAGATTGAACGGGCTTTCCCGAAGACCGAAGAAAGCGTTATACATAGGTTGGCCTTTGTCGCAAGCGCACGATACCGCTTTTGTCTGCCTGTGGGCATACTAGCATACCGGTTTCCCGAACGAACTCGTGGCCTAATTGAAACACCACTAGTTCTTTCGACGGAAATGGTACTAAGCTGTAGGCGGGTCCCCAGGTCCCCCGCTAGTCGCTCATCATGAAAATGAGAGGGCGTACATCGTCCTGCGGTGTCCATTCCCAATAACGCAGCAGGATGGTATACACCATCAAACCGGTCTCGCCTTCTCCAAATAGCAGGAACTGCAGCGCCTGGTACAACAGGTTCTTGCGCGACAATCCCAGAAAAATGCTGACAGGATCCACCAGTTCGCTGAGATAGGCGATGGTATTGGCGACCGCGATGGCCTGCGAAATGGTGATCACATAATCCTCTCCGTCCCTGGCGACGCGCATAACCGGGTTGGCGAAAAACTCACTGCGGTTATCAATGAGATTCACGTGAACGAATGCGAAGGGGCCGGCAATGGAGTAATAGCGGCGGATTTCCACGCGCTTGCGAGCCATGGCGGATTCGTCACGCAAGGGAACCAGGTGCACCTTCTTGCCTCGCACCAAAGGCCAGAGATCGGCGGACGCATCGTCGGCAAAGACGAATTCTGTGACGCGCAACTCGGTGGATCGCCACAGGCGGCTCAACGTGCTGACCAGTAGAATGATGGCGATAAAGATGCTGGAAATGATCAGACCGTCGGGCCGCTCACGAACGTTTTCGATCAGCGTATAAAGAAACACCAACCCGACGCATGAGGCGAAGAAGCTCTTCCATTTGCTTTCCGGCCGCAGCGCCAAGGCCGCGGCAAAAGCGGCCGACAACATCAGGACCAGCACTCCGGTAGCGTAAGCGCCCGCCTGCGCGTCGACGTTCGCCTTGAAGATCACAGTAACCACCACGTTGATGGAAAAGAGAACAATCACCAGCGGGCGCGAGAAGGACACCCATCGTGGGGCCATGCCAAATCGCGGCAGGTAGCGTGGTATCAGATGAAGCAATCCCGCCATCGCCGAAGCGCCGGCGAACCAGAGAATAAGGATGGTGGAGAAGTCGTAGACGCTTCCGAATACGCTGCCCAGATAGCGATGCGCAAGAAAGGCGATGGCGCGTCCGTTTGCTTCCCCGCCGGGTTTGTAGGCAGTTTCGGGAACCAGCACGGCGGTGACAAAACTGGATGCGATCAATAGCGCGCTCATCAATGCCGCCGCCGAGGTGAGCAATTTCCGCGTGTTGGCGATGCGGCCCAGCGGAGCCTCGCCAGGCCGGTCGGAATGCGCTCCACGAATCAAGGGCATTACGGAAACACCCGTTTCAAAGCCGCTCAATCCAAGCGCGAGGCGAGGGAAGACCAGCAGTGAGGGCCGAGGTGGTGCCGATCGTCGGGGAGAACCTCGCGGCGGTGCGGGTCGCCTCGTCGCAGGCGCACACCCTCGCGCGCGATGTCGCCGCGCCACTGATCGGCATG
>JACPVQ010000028.1 GCA_016191645.1 Candidatus Solibacter usitatus | reverse complement strand
CCAGCCAACCCGTCGTCTCGGCCTCCTCGTCCGCGAGCCCGAGCCTCTCTTTAGCGGCACAATATCACCGTATCTTGCGGTTTGGACGGGCAGCGTAAAATCCGCGCGGCGTTCGATTGCGGTGGCCGGATTCCTGGGCGCGGGTCTCACCCTGATTTGTTCCATTCGCACGGAAGACGTGTTGCTCGCCATGATCCTGATGGGCACCGCGAGTTTCTTCAACGACCTGGTAATGCCGGGATCGTGGGCGGCCTGCATGGACATCGGCGGTAAATACGCCGGGACGCTCGCCGGATCGATGAACATGATGGGGAACCTGGCAGGTTTTTGCGCTCCTTGGATTGGCGGCATCCTGCTCGACAAGTACAAGGTAGGCTCCGGCCTCGGCGATTGGAATATGGTGCTCTATCTGAACGCCGCCCTCTACTTGGTGGGTACTTTGGTGTGGCCGTTCATAGATCCGGTAAAGCCCTTGGAAACGGATTAGACACTCACAACAAAAAACGGCCTTCCGGTTTGCGGAAAACGCACCGGAAGGCCGTATGGATACTTGGGAAACTTTGTCTAGGTGAAGCTGCGGATCGCCACCGACTCGTCATCATGGCATTCGAAAACCGTATATAACTTGGTGATCTGCAGCAGGTCCTGAATGCGTTTGTTCAGGCTGAGCAGTTTGAGCTGTCCACCCTGATTGGTCACGGTTGTGAAGGCGGAGACCAACTCACCGATACCCGAGCTATCGATGTAATTCACTTCGCCCAGATTCAACAGCACTTTCTTGTGGCCTGCGCCCAATGCGTCGCGAATCGCGTCGCGCAACGAACTGGTGCCTTCGCCCAAAGTAACGCGCCCGGCAGCGTCGATTACCGTAATGTCGCCAACTTGGCGGTTGTTCAATTTCAAACTCACTACCTATTCCTCCTCGAAGAAATCGAAAATTAGTTCAGCGCGAAGCCAGATACTTCACCATCGTTACTTCGGTGCCGTTTGGCTTCAGCCTGCGAACCTGAAACTCGTCGACAAACGCCTGCATCAGCAGAATGCCCCTTCCGGACTCCTTCAGAAGGTTCTCCTGCGCCAAAGGGTCGGGCACGTTGGTCACTTCAAATCCCTTTCCTTCGTCTGCAATCACAACGTGGAGCGCGCCATTATCCAACCACGCGTCCATGCGCACTTTCTTGGCGGCGTTGTACTGATTCCCATGGACCACCGCGTTGACCATTGCCTCGCGCAAAGCGATGCCGATCTTGTGCAGGTCGTCCTCATCGAAACCCGCGGCTTTCGCCATGTCGGTGACGGCTGTCTCCGCGGCATCTACGCTCTCCAGTTCGGAGTTGTAGACGGCATTCAGCCGGCTGCCACCGCTTCCCGGTTCAGCCGCCAAGTTTCCCATTCCGCCGCCGCTCTTGAAACATGCAAAAAGTCGAATCTGAACAATAGAATAAGTTGCCTGGGAAAGTCAAGCCGCCGGTGCGCGATCCTATTAGGGGAGGATCCATTTGATCGACGACGCCGCCATACTCAACCACATCTCCCGGTTACCGCACGCCCGCGCCACCTTCAAGCAACTGGTGCGCGAATTAGGGTCTAAGGGAATTGGCAAGGAGGAGATTGACGCCGCTCTCGACCGGCTGGAAGCGCGCGGCGAGATTCTGCAGCCGCGGGCGGGCAACTTCGTTGTCACGCGGCGCAATCGCGAGTTCGCCGTGGGGCGCATGGTCGCGCATCGCGATGGATTTGGGTTCGTAGTCATGGACCCGCCTATCGAGGGGATTGCCGGCGATCTCTTCCTGCCGCCCGGCGAGGCCGGCAAGGCCATGCATGGCGATCGCGTGCTGGCACGCATTCAACGCATCGGCCGGGAAGGACGCGCCGAGGCAGAGATTGTCCGTATCCTCAAACGGGCGCACGTGGAAGTAGTCGGCGAGTTTCGCATCCGCCGCAACGGCAACTTCGTGGTTCCGCATGACGATCGCATCCGGCAGTGGATTCTCATCCCACCGGGAATGGAGACGCCGCCGGCCGGGGACGAGGGCGTCCATCGCGTGGGTGCGCGAGCCGTGGAAACGCACAATCCGCAAGAGCTGAACGGGCTCATCGTCGTCGCTCACATTGTCGATTACCCCGACGACGAGGATTGGGCCATTGGACGCGTCGTCGAGGTATTGGGCCATGCGGACGATTTCGGCATCGATGTCGAGATCATGATCCGCAAACATCACATCCCGCATCGATTTCCCGAGGATGTTCTGCGTGAGGCGCGCGAGGCCGCCCAGGAGCCCGGCGAGGACGCACTCCAGGGCCGCCGCGATTTTCGCGCCATGGAAGTTGTCACCATCGACGGCGAAACCGCGCGCGATTTCGACGACGCCGTTTGGGTCGACCGCCTTCCCGGCGGTAACTACGCGCTCCACGTGCACATCGCCGACGTCGGTCATTATGTGCGTCCTGGATCGGCCATCGATCGCGAAGCGAGGATGCGCGGTACCAGCGTGTACTTTCCCGATCGCGCCGTCCCCATGCTGCCCGCCGAACTCTCCACCGATGTCTGTTCTTTGAAGCCGGGTGTCGATCGGCTGGTGGTTTCGGCGCTCGCGGAACTCGACCACAACGGCGAACTGGTTTCTCAAGAGTTCACGCGCGGCGTTATTCGCAGCGTGGAGCGAATGACGTACACCAACGTCCATCTCGCGCTGGATGGCGATGCGGCAATGTGTGAGCGCTATCGCACGTTGCTGCCGCGCTTTCAGTTAATGCGCGAACTGGCGTTGATTCTCAACCGTAAACGGGTTCGTCGCGGCTCCATCGATTTCGATCTGCCGGAGCCGCTCATCGAATTCGATGAGTTCGGCGAGATGACGGGAGTGACGCGCGCGCCGCGCAATATCGCCCATCGCCTGATTGAGGAGTTTATGTTGGTTGCCAACGAAGCGGTTGCTTCTCATTTGGAAAACCTCGATTGGCCGTCCATCTATCGCGTGCATGAGAAGCCCGATGCCAAACGCGTCGCCGACTTCGAACAGATCGCCGCGCACTTTGGCTATTCGCTGGGCGTGGGAGCCATTCCGGTGAGCCGGCATCGCATTGTCGAGCGGCGTCGCGACGGACGCAAAGTCAATCGCGATGTGATTCTGGAAAAGGAAATCAATGTTACGTCCCGCCAGTACCAGAAGCTGGTTGCGAAGATTGAAGGCAAGCCGGAGGAACGCATTTTGAGCTATCTCATGTTGCGCTCGCTGAAGCAGGCTCGATATTCCGAACGCAATTCGGGCCACTTTGCCTTGGCTGCGGATACCTATACGCATTTCACGTCGCCCATCCGCCGCTATCCCGATCTCATCGTGCATCGCGTGCTATGCGCCCGCCTGGCGGGGAAAGAATCTCCGTTTTCTGAAAATGAATTGCGCGAGGTTGCCGATGACACTTCGTTCACCGAACGGCGCGCCGCCGAGGCCGAGCGCGAGTTGGTGGAATGGAAAAAGCTCCGCTTCATGATCGATAAGGTGGGCGAGGAATTCGACGCATTGATCATTCAAACCGTCAAGTTCGGATTCTTTGTGGAATTGGAGAACCTGTTTGTCGAAGGGTTGGTGCCGCTGGATTCCATCGAAGGCGATCGTTATCTCTATCAGGAGACGACAAGAAAGGTTGTAGGCGCGCGGAGCAAACATGCGTTTTCCATCGGGGACCGTGTGCGCGTGTGCCTGGATCGCGTGGATGCGGTGGAGAAAAAACTACAGTTCTCGGTCGTGATGAATACGTCGCGGCGCATGGGCGGCAAGCGCAGGTAGATCGTGTGATATCCTGTGCGCTATTAAGGAGTCACACCCATGGATCGTAAGAAAGCATCCGACTATCCGCAAGAGCTGCTGAACCTCTTCGACAAGTATGTTCATGGCGACATCGAACGCCGCGAGTTTCTTGAGGGCGCGCAGAAATTCGCCGTGGGCGGAGTTACCGCGACGGCTATCTGGGAAAGCTTGCGTCCCAATTACGCTTGGGCGCAGCAGGTGGCCAAAGACGATAGCCGCATCAAAGCCGAATACGCCACGGTACCTTCGCCGGAGGGAAATGGCAGCATTCGCGGCTATCTGGTTCGCCCCGCCAAGGCGAGCGGCAAGTTGCCCGGCGTTCTTGTAGTGCATGAGAACCGCGGGCTCAATCCTTATATTGAAGATGTGGCGCGCAGAGTGGCGACGGAGAATTACGTTGCCTTCGCGCCGGACGGATTGACCAGCGTCGGCGGATATCCCGGTGATGACGAACAGGGCGGAAAGTTGTTCGGCACTGTGGACCGCACCAAGATGGGCGAAGATTTCGTCGCCGCCGCGCGCTGGTTGAAGGCGCGTTCCGATTGCACGGGCAAGATTGGTGTAGTGGGGTTCTGCTTTGGAGGCGGAGTCTCGAACATGCTCGCGACCCGTCTAGGCGCGGATCTCGCGGCCGCCGTGCCGTTCTACGGAGGCCAGCCTCCGGCGGCCGAAGTACCGAAGATCAAGGCGGCGTTATTGCTGCATTATGCTTCTCTCGATACGCGCATCAACGGCGGGTGGGCGGCCTACGAGACCGCATTGAAAGCCAACAACGTGCTGAATACGGCGCACATGTACGAAGGCGCAAACCACGGATTCCACAACGACACCACGCCGCGCTACGACAAAGCGGCGGCAACCCTGGCCTGGCAGCGTACTCTGGATCATTTCAAAAAATACCTGCGGGGATAAATGGCTGTACCATGAGCGCATGGTACTTCGCAGAATGACAACCGCGTTTTTGCTGCTCATCCTGGCCGCATGTGCCCCAGGCCTGCAACCGCTCTACACCGAAAGTGACACGACGTTCGACCCGGCGTTCCTGGGTGCGTGGAAAGCTCAGAAGGGCAAAAACAGTTTCGTCGCCACCCGCACCGGCGAGTTCGGCTATCGCATCGAATACACCGATGAAGGCAAGGTAGGAGTGGTCATCGCACGGCTGGTCAAAATCGGCGGCTCCCTGTTCGCCGATCTCTATCCCGAAGAGCTGCCCGCCGGCAACGAATTCTATCGATGGCACTTTCTTCGCGTGCACACCTACGCCAAGGTGGCGGCTAATGGCGATCATCTCAGCTTTGACATGCTCGACATCGACTGGTTCGACAAGCAGGGGAAGAAAACGAATCTCCCATGGACGCCCTTTGAGGCGGAGGGTTTTGTGATCACCGCCTCTACGACGCAATTGCGCGCATTCTTTGCGAAATACGTCAATGACCCGAAGGCATTCTCATCGAGGAGCGATTGGGTGAAACAGAACTAGAGGATCAGGAAGCGGCGGATTCGATTGCCGCACGAACGGCGGCCTCGTCCTTGGTCGCCAGCGCCATGCCAAGCAGTTCTTCCAGGCGTTGGACGTTCGAGATCTTGTCGATGAGATCGGATGCCTCAAGCGAAGGGATTGTGTGCCGCAGGACCAGCCGGAGCGCGCGCCTGGCCTCGACGGCCTCCCCGGCTTCACGGCCTTCGTCCCGGCCTTCCTGCCGTCCTACATCACGGCCTTCCGCAAGGCTGCTCGCACGGATCTGCGCGACAATCCTCTGTACGGGAAACGACTCCAACAGGACTTCATCGCTGAATATCACGTTTAGCCTCCTGTCCAATTCCTCAGCCCAATTATACCGGAGCCCCGTCAGAACGGTGAGTTCTCCGGCCAGCCGCCGCCTCTCCTCTATTCCAGGGACCTCGTTACGAATGCGTTCCGCGGCCCGCAACACATCTTCCTTCCTTGCGTTGGCAGCCCCCACCCACGGCCACAGACTCGGACGGTTCGATTTGAGGATCTCCTTCGCTTCCAACTCCCAAGTCTTCACATGCCGGATATACAACCGGATCTTCAACGCGTCGGCGTCCACGTCGATCCACTCGGGGAATTCCTTTGGCGCATGACGCTCAGAGAGCCAGATCACAGTCACCCGCACCGGCAAATCCTTTTTTAGCCATAGCCCAACCTCTTGTCTGAGAGTGCGCGGGAAAAACTCCTTCCCCCCTTGCAACTGTGCCTCGAAGTGTTCGAGGCTCACCTTTTCGGCGGTCTCAATGAGAAGCGAGTGATCCATGACGCGCACGGGAATCGTAATCTCGCGTTCCACCACCGTCAGTTTGAGAATGGTCGTGACGTCGATGCCGCCAAACAACTCCAGGAGTGCGAATGGGTCGACTTCGGCCATCGATTTGAACGTCAGGTCGTACTTTCCCATGCCAGGCTCTACTAAGAGAGTGGCGGAACGAAGCCGGAGTTCTCATATCTTTTTTGATCGCCGTCGAAGCAGCCCTGGCGGACGCTACTTCAGCGGGGCGATCGCAATCAAAGCCAGTCCGGCGACAAAAAACAGCAGCATCAAAGTGATCAGCATTCCCACCTTGCCGCTTGCGTTCTTGAACTCGCGCCAGAACAGCAGTCCCCACAGTGCGCTCACCAATGTTGCGCCTTGCCCCAGTGCGTAGCTGATCGCAGGCCCAACCTGCACTGCTTTCGGCGCGCTTGCCGCCACGAAATTGGAGATCGCTCCTGTGCACCATAAGATGCCGCCCAGAACTCCCAGGAAATGCTGCAGGAAGGTGCCTTGAAAATACAGCCGGAAATCGACTGGTTTCCCGTGCACAGGCAAATTCATGAAATACGAATTGAAAACGAACGTGGAAAAGAAAACGCCGATGCTAAAGCAAAACGCGATTGCATACGGACCCAGTGGAATCTCACCCGTCTTCGATAATTCCACGATCGGGTAGAACGACCCCATCAACACGCCGCTCAGCAGGCTGACGACGATGCCTTTGAGCGGGCTCTTCACTCTTTTCCCGGCTGCTTCGGCAATATTCTTGCGGTGCGCTTTGAACGCCAGGGAGTCCAGAATGATGGCGAACAACACCAGCCCCACTCCGCTGAACAGAAACACGGGGTTCCCTTGCGGGCTGATGAGGAAATTCCAAATCACGCCAATCACAAGCGCGAGCCCGATTCCAATGGGGAACGCTACCGACATTCCCGCGATGGAGATGGCCGCCACCAAAAGAATATTCGCCAGATTAAACACGATGCCGCCCGCCACCGCATACAGCAGTTGACGCTTTCCCGTGACCACCATGTTGTCGAGGAAGGAAAGCTCGGTACCCTGCTGTCCCAGCGTGAATGCCGCAATCACCGCGGCCAGCAGCACGCCGATGGAGTAGTCGAAGTACAAAAGTTCAAATCGCCATTGCTTACCGGCGAACTTTACCGTATTCGCCCACGATCCCCAGCACAGCATGGACACAATCGCCAAGGCGAGCGCCGTCTCGTAGGTGGTTGGGATCAGCATAGTCCGGAAGGTGCAGGTTACACTTTCCCGTTAGCGCGGGTCAAGACCCGCTTGCGTCGTTTACCGAGAAGATAGTTCCGGTACTTCCCGGAAATAACGGCTGATGGTTTGCCGCGAAGGCGCTCGCGTCGCCAGGGAGACCATCACCAGCAGCATTGCCGAGATAATTGTCATGGGCACCACCGGCATCAAACCGAGAATCGCCGTACCGTTGGCGGTGCGCATCAGGATGTCCAGTCCGCCCGCGTTCCAAACAACCAGCGGTGGTCCGGTGGGAGCCGGAACCATTGTTTGGAAGACCGCCGTGCCGATTACAGATACCGTGACCCACAAGGCCACAGCCAGCGCGCCCCACTTGGTACTTCGTCTCCAGAACAATGCTCCGAATAGCAGCGGCGAAAGAGCGGCATAGCCGGAGAATGCGTATTGCACGGCCAAGTCGAAAATATTTTGCGGATAACCCAAAGCGATTGCGTATGCCGCCAGCGTTACAAGAACCACAAACAGCCGTCCTGTGTTCACCTGCACCGTTTCCCCGAAGCGTTCCTTGCCGCCGTAGAAGGCGAACACATCCTCCGTGAACATCGTCGATAAGGCAAGAATCTGTGAATCGCTCGCCATCACCGCGGCCATGATTCCCGCGCCCAGCAAACCGGCCAGCCACAACGGGGCGTAGCGGTCCAACAGAAGCAGAACCACGTCGTCGGCCTGCATGCGGACACGCAACTGACCCCGCTCTTCCGTCGAAAGTTGCAAGCCATGCTGCGCCAACTCTGAGCGCGCTTCCACCTTATCGCGGATTTTCTCCACATCCGTCGACCGGTTCGCGGTCACCCCCAGGAAAACACACGGCAGCCAGATGGCGAGGATGCACAGCGGATAGAGGATCACCGTTTTCTTGAATTGCGTCATCTTTCGCGCCGTCAGGCAGAAGATGGCAATGTGCGGAAACGCGATGGAGGACAGGGGAATAAACGTGTAACTCAAAAAGAAGAGGGGAGAAACCCGCTCCCGCGTCAGCAGCGGCGCGGTGGCCGGGGACGTGCGCAGAGCTTCCATCGCTTTTTCGAACCCTCCCATTCCCGAACCAATCAACATCAGCGCGACCGCGCCGAAGCACAGAAACAGAATCGTCTGGAATGTGTTCACCCATGCCGTGCCGCGCATGCCGCCGAAGAAAACGTAACTCATCACGGTCAGTGCGACAATCGCGCCGCCCAGCCAGTACGGGACCGCTCCGCCGCTGATCGCCGCAAGCGTGGTTCCTCCGCCCATCACTCCAATAATGATGTAAGGCACCAGCAGGGCCGCCTGCACGGCGAAGATGACCGTCCCGATGTGTCCGCATTCCCATCGATGGCGAAACATTTGCACGGGCGTCATGAAGCCGAACTTTTTCCCCAGCGCCCACATGCGCGTTCCAATGATGAACAGAGTGAGAGGAATTACTAGAGCCGAAGAGGAGGCCATCAGCCCGTAGGTCACGATTCCGTTGTGAAAAGCATGGCCGGACGAGCCCAGAATCGTGAACGCCGTCATGTTTGTGCCGAACAGGCTCAGCAAAAATACAAATGGCCCCAGCGACCGGCTGGCGAGAAAGAAATCCTCCGCGCCTTCGGGGTGCGGGCGGCGGAAAGCAAAGATGCCGATGTAGAGAACGACGGCAAGATAAAGGAATACGAAGATGGAAGGATTCATCGAAAGGCTAGCCGCGCTTCTCCCCTTCCACTTCCTTTTCCAGGTCATGCGGCCATGCGTAACTCACCAGAAGCCACATCAGCGCCGGAATTCCCAGCGTGTACAGGGCGTGATACCAAAGCCCCACTGGAAGAAAGCCGAAAGCAAAAGGCCCGGCCGATCGCCAGTTCCAGACGTCCTGATGAAGCAGCCAATAAACGGCCACCAAAGCCGTGAGCCCTGCGGTTTTCATTCCCACCAGTTTAGAACACAACCGTCCCAAAATACCGGCGCTTGGGAAAGCCGCTCGGTGCGGGCCTGTAGTCGAGGCCTGTGCTTAATCGCCGGACTGCGCCGAAGTTTTGCCTTTGCCTGCAGGCTTGGTTTCCGGAGACTTGCGCAACTCCGTCAACCAGGCCGGCGGTCTGCCCCGCCGCCTGCCGCGCCCCAGCGCCAGCCGTTCCAGCGTCATGATCGCTTCGTCAATTTGATCGCGCTCTTCGCGCAAATCAGTCAACATTTTGTTAACGTCCATAATTCTTCACCCCAGTTGCGGATTCCTGCGCTGTTCTGCTTTCAGAACAAAATGCCGCGAACCGCTTAAAGTTTCACCTTTGTAGTTTATATGGGAAATTGCCACTTGACAAGCGTCTTGTTCTGTTTTCAGAACAAAAAATCACATTTTCTGGTCACC
Organism: Candidatus Solibacter usitatus; assembly: GCA_016191645.1. Classification (GTDB taxonomy): domain Bacteria; phylum Acidobacteriota; class Terriglobia; order Bryobacterales; family Bryobacteraceae; genus CADEFT01. The sequence continues at coordinate 6,976 of JACPVQ010000028.1, read as the reverse complement.
GAGGGCCCGGAAAGGGGCGGAATGCCGTCCTAGGCCTACTACCCGGATTATACTAAACCCGCTTGCGCCAGTACGCATAAAACGGCAATCCGGCCACGATTATCAGGATTCCCAGGATAGATTCCCGCGGAGATGCCTGAAGTGTGGAGATTAACAGCGCCGCTGCCACCAGCACGAAAACCACCGGTACAAATGGGTAGCCGAGGGTCCGGTATGGCCGATGCATGTCCGGTCTTTTCTTGCGCAATACCAAAACCGAGGCCGTCGCCATGCCATACAGAATCCAACTGGAGAAGATCACGTAGGTGAACAGTTGCTCGTAGCGCCCGCTTAGAACCAGCAGTGCGGCCCACGCGCTCATGGCGAGAATGGATACGGACGGCGTATTCCATTTTGGGTGCACCACGCCGACGGCGCGGAAAAACACGCCATCCCTCGACATCGCGAACGGAACGCGAGCCCCGGTTAAGATGGACCCGTTCAGCGCGGCAAAGATGGAAATCATCGCCGCCAGGCTCACCGCGGCGGCGCCTTTTGTTCCCATCACGCGGTCCATCATTGCTGCCGCCACGCGATCCGTCTTGCCCACCTCCGATGCGCTCAGGACAAAGAAATAGGCGACATTGGCCAGCAAATAAATTACGATCACCCCAAGGGTTCCCAGAATGAGCGCCTTGGGCAGGTTCTTCTGCGGCTCGTGAATCTCGCTTGAAATCATGGCTACATTGTTCCAACCGTCATAAGCCCACAGCACCGCCACCAGCGCGACGAAGAAGCCGCTCAGCCCGCCGGTCGCCGCCGTGCTGCTGGTGAAGTTGTTCGTTGTGCCAACGCCGGCCGTGAGCCCGATGACGATCAGAGCCGCTATCAGCACCACTTTGACGATGGTCACCGCAACCTGCACGCCTCCGCCGAAGCGCACTCCGAAGTAATTGATGGCCGCCAAAATCACAATCACAAGCATTGCGAACAACTGCCCGTTGCGAATCTCCAGCGGACTTCCATTCGCGCCCAAAGGCAACGGAATCACACACAGCGTGCCTTCCAGTTGCGGAAAGAAATTCGAAAGATAAAGGAAGAATGCCGTGGCCAGTGTCGCAATCGATCCGCTCTTGGCCACCCACATTTGCGTCCAGCCGTAAAGAAAGGCCCACAACGGCCCGTAGGCTTCGCGCAAATACACGTATTCGCCGCCCGCCTCCGGCATCGCCGCCGCCAGTTCCGCGTAGGTCAGCGCGCCCGCCAGCGAAAGAACGCCGCCGAAGATCCACACCGCGAACACCAACTCCGGCGATCCCACCGCGTTCACCATATTCTTGGGAACCAGAAAGATTCCGCTGCCGATCACCGTGCCCACGACAATGGCCACCGCCGCCCATAGTCCCAGCTCGCGGCGTAACTCAGCTCTTGGAAGCGTTGTCAATTTTCCAATCCCCTTTTTGTTGATTCGGCCAAACCAAACTGGCGATCATCCCGGCCGCGAACGTGGCCGACGTGCCGATCAGAACATACCACGTGAACGCAATGGACGTTCCGAATTTCACATAAGCCATGGTGGAAAGTCCCGCCACCATGCCCACCATCGCCGCATTCTCGCTGGCCCGCCGCGTCAGCAGCCCCAGCAGGAATACGCCCAGCAATGCGCCCGACACCGTGGACGCGATGCCGAGCCCCGCTTCCAGAACGCTGCCCCATTGCCGCGCCAAAAATCCAATCGCCATCATCACCAATCCCCAAAACACGGTCGTGCGACGCGCCACGCTCAGCAAGTGCGACTCCGTCACGTCCGGATTCCGCTTCATCGCGAACGGCTTGTAGAAATCCATCACCGTCGTGGAAGCCAGCGCATTCAACGCCGCGCTCAGATTCGACATGGCCGCCGCCAGAATCGCCGCCATGATGAGGCCGGAAATTCCCGGCGGCAGTTTCTGCCACACAAACAGCGGATACACCTGATCGTAGACCTTGGGCGCGGCAAGACCATTGTCTTTGTAGTACACAAACAGCATCAGGCCGATGACCAGGAAGAGCGTGAATTGGAAGGCAATTACGAACCAGCTCGAGAACAGTGCCGTCCGGCTTTCTTTCTGATTCCTGGCCGACAGCAGGCGCTGCACCATCAGTTGCTCCGTACCGTGACTCGCCGTGGTCAGGAACATTCCGCCGATCACGCCGCCCCAAAAACTGTAGGATCGCGAGAAGAATTCCAGCGAGAGATCAAAGCGGAAATCGAAGATCTGCGTCTTGCCCAACGCCGAGGTGACATCCCACACGTGCCTCCAGCCGCCCGGTATCAAGTCGAGCATGACGAAAAAACTCACCGCGGCGCCGGCGATGTAGAGGAACATCTGCACCACGTCGGTCCAGATTACCGCCGTCATTCCGCCTTCGAAGGTGTAGAAGAGTGTCAGCAGCACAATGACGAAAATGGAAAGCATGTCGCCCGTGCCAAGTATGATGGACACCACCAGCGAAATGGCGAACACGCGCACGCCCTCGGCCAGCGCGCGAAGAATGAGAAACAGTCCGGCCGTCAGACGCCGGATACGCCCGCCGAATCGGCGCGTCATCAATTCGTATGCAGTAAATAGTTCGCCGCGGAAATAATGCGGCAGGAACAGCGTGGAGATGACGATGCGCGCCAGCAGATAGCCGGCCACCAACTGCAGGAATCCCATGTTTCCGCGGAATGCCAGAGCGGGCGTGCCGATAATGGTCAGCGTGCTGGTCTCCGCCGAAACAATGGAGAACGCGATCGCCCACCACGGAGCGTTTCTGCCGCCGAGAAAATAATCCTTGAGGCTCTTCTGCGATTCGCGAAAACGCGCGCCGAACCACGTGATCCCCACCAGGTAAACAAGAATGACGCCCAGATCGAGGTAGCGCATGAACTAGGGGATTCTAACATGGCGCGGGGCATCGCGGTTCAGCATCGGGCGCGCCGCAACCATTATCATGGATAAGAATGGGTGGATTTCCCGCGGATTGGCGCACACGCAGTCTTGACTTCCTACGCGATCGAACAGCCGATATTCTGATTTTGGGTGGCGGCATCAACGGAGCCGGAATCGCCCGCGATTTCGGGCTGCGCAAGAAACTCTCCGCGATCCCGCAGGAAATCGTCCTTGTGGACCAGGGACATTTCGGTTCCGGCACATCGGGAAAAAACTCGCACCTCATCCACGGCGGTCTGCGCTACCTCAAATACGGCAAGATCGGCCTGGTAAGGGAATCGCTGCGCGAGCGCATGGTCCTGCGCCGCATCGCTCCGCACCTTGTCGAACCGCTGGGGTTTCTGCTTCCGTTTCAAAGCCGGTTCGACAAACTGAAGTACCTGCTGGGGCTGCGTATCTACGACAAACTGGCTGGTGAGAACCGCATTGTCGATCATCGCGTGATGAGCACGGCGGAGATCGCCGACATTGAGCCGCGCATCCACGTGGAACGCCTTTGCGGCGGAGCGTTGTTCTACGATTGCCGCGTGCGCGCCGCCCGTCTCGTATTGGAGAATCTCTTCGAGGCGGCGTCGAACGGCATCTCCATGGCCAACTACACTCGTGCAGAACTGCTGGGAAAAAAAGACGGCGTGTGGACTGTCCAGGTGGAAGACCGCCTTTCTGGAATCACGTTTGAATCTCGCGCAAAGCACGTCATTGATGCCACAGGCGCGTGGTCCAACCATCCTAAGCCGCGCCTGGTGCGCGGATCGCATCTCATCCTGCCGCGCCTCACCAGCGATGAACATGCCATCTCCTGGTTCCATTCCGACGGCCGCATTGTTTTCTTCATCCCTTGGGGAAGCGAGAACCAGTTGACATTGCTCGGCACAACCGACGTCGAACATGACAACGGGGCCGATCGCGTTGGCATCACCAAAGCGGAGATTGCCTATCTGATGGGAATTGCGCGCCGGTTATTTCCCCAACAGCCCGTTACGCCCATTGCGGCTTTCAGTTCCTTGCGTCCGCTGCTTACCGATGGCGGCTCTTCTCCCACTGCCGCATCGCGCGAACACAAGATCGCGTTTGACAAGGATCGCGTCCTTCACGTTCAGGGCGGTAAATACACCATCTACCGCCAGATGAGCGAAGAAGCCGTGGGAAAAATGTTGAAGGAGATAGCCCCTTGGCTTTCGGCGCCGTGCAAGACCGCTGTGGAACCCATTGGCGGCCATGGCGAAAAGGCCATCGCCACAGTGACCGCAAACGCGCCGGCGCTGGCGGAACATTATGGTCTTCCGCGTTCCGCCGTGCTGCAGCTCATTGGCGAATACGGCGTGGAAACTCCGCGCTTCCTGGAACATCTGCCCGGCGAAAGTATTCACGGCGTGAGCCGCATTCATTGCGGGATGCTCGCCTACGCCGTGCATCGCGAGATGGCCGTCCATCTGGCCGATACGCTCTTCGTTTCCACGACGCTGGGGTATGAGCGCCCGTGGCAACTGCCGGATCTGCAAGCGATGGCGACGGTGATGGGCATGTGGCTGAATTGGGATACCGCCCGCGTCCGCGCGGAAGCCGAACGCGTGTTGCGTCTTGCCGCTATACCCCAATGGATGGAAGCCGCGGAACCCGTCCATGCTTAAATTCGCCGACGCCTTTGGGTTGCTATTGCGCCGCTCGGTCATCGGCTGCTACGACAAGGGTTGCTTCGGCATCGCCAAGGCGGGCGCTTATTCCGCGCTCCTCTCCTTCATTCCCGTGCTCACCGCTTTGGCCACCGTGCTTGTCCAAGTGCGCGCGGAGCAGGTCTCAAAGATGATCGCGCAGTTCCTTTTCCTCGCCGTTCCGCCCGGCAGCGAGGATCTTGTACAGTACAGCTTCTCCGTGCGCGGCGCGCGTCCAAAACATTTATTGGTGTTGGCGGTTTTGCTTTCTCTGTGGGCCGCAAGCGGCGTCATGATGTCCTTAATGGATGGCTTTCGCGCCTCCTATCGGATTCCGCAGGGCCGGCCGGCGGTGAAGCAGCGATTGGTCGCCGTTGGTCTGGTTCTTCTAGCGGCATTGCCGTTCATGGGGGCGTCGACACTCCTCGTGATGGGAAACAACGTGGAGAAATTTGTCCTCTCGTCGCTGGGTGTGATTCCATCGGGAGAGCAATTGCGCGGTTGGGTGGTGCTGGCCGGCGTTGCCACCAGATATCTGCTGGCCCTCGCCGCGCTCAGCGCCTCAGCCGCGGGCCTTTACTACTTTGGTCCCAACCGGCCGCAGCAGTGGAGGAATGTCTGGCCCGGCGCGCTGCTGGCGACGGCGCTTTGGCTGGCATCCACGGCGATCTTCGCATGGTACGTGCGCAACATCGCCAACTACAACGTGATGTATGGAAGCATCGGCGCGGTGATCGCGCTGTTGGTTTGGATGTATGTACTGGCCGTGATTTCGCTCATCGGCTGTGAGTACAACGCGCAACGCGAGTTGCCGCGCCAATAGCCTGGAGTTTGGAAATTTGCCGATTTGTGTGGGGCAGATCTCCAGATCTGCGAGCCGGTCTCCAGACCGGCTCTGCCGGAAGTAATCGCAATCTTCCGGGCGGCTGCAAAGCAGCCGATGGCCTCTTGCGAGGCCATGCGGGATCGGAGATCCCGCTGCAGATCTGGAGATATGCCCCACAAAAGTTTTCAGCCCCAAGGCCCATCGGGACAGTTCTGGAAAACTGCCCCTTGCGGGAACCAACAGAGAGTCTCCAAACGATGCTCGAGACGGCTCGCTGAGATCGCGCGCCACAAAGGCTTCGAGGCGTGAGTAATGCGCCAATAGCTACTTGCGTGCCGTTTCCAGTCCGCTTCCGTACGGAGCCAATCCCGGTATGGTGACGGGCATCTTACCGCTCACTGCAATGTCACCGAGAATCGCCTTCGCGGCGGCGATCTCCGACGCCGGAACCGTGCTGAACGTTGCCAGAAACGCCTGCACCTTTTCGTATCCGCGCAGCAGGTAAGGATTGCCAAGGCCTACCAGAACCACCGGCTTGCCGCCGGCCGCCAATGCTTCCACCAGTGCCGCGTAGTTCGCGGAGAGAACGCCTTTGCCTGAAAAACCGGCGAACGCCGCGGCGATGTGAACGGAGCAGTTCGCGTCCACCGAACTTTCCATGACTGTGCGCGAGACCTGCGGATCCAACAGGATTCTCTTAGCTTTGGGCGAACGATCCGTCAGAAACTCCGCCAGCGCCCGGCCTTGTTGTCCCAGCCTGTTTTCCGTCAACAGGTACCAGCACGACGTCTCCGGTTTCGCCAGTGGAAGGACGCCGCCCTCGTTGCGCACCAAAGCCACGGCGCGCGTTGCCACCCGCTGTGCCAGTTCCTCGTCTTCCTCCAACTCCAGCGAATCGGAGACGCTCTCCAAATCCACCACACGCGATTTGTGCAGGCCCAACCGCACCTTCGCCCGCAGTATCTTTTGCACGCTTTCTTCCACGCGTTGTAAAGAGAGCCTGCCGCTTTGCACCGCGCGCGCCACGCCGCTCACTGCCGCCGCCGGATCGGGAGGCATGAGCAGAACATCCGCCCCCGCTTCCAGGGAACGCACGGCCGCTTCGCCATGCGAGAACTGCCGGCTGAGTCCTTGCATGTCCATCGCATCGGTGGTGATGATGCCCGTGAATCGCATTTCCTTGCGCAGCAGGCCGGTAAGAACTTTCGCCGAAACCGTGGCCGGAATCTCCTCCGGTTCAATAGCCGGGACCCACAGGTGCGCCGTCATAATGGAATCGACTTTCGCATCAATAGCGGCTTGAAATGGCGGCAACTCCACGGCGCGCAAACGTTCCAACGCCGCTTCCACTTTTCCCAGACCCAGATGCGAATCCGAAACCGTATCTCCGTGCCCCGGAAAATGCTTCACCGTCACCAGTACCCTGTGCCGCGTATCTTTTCGCCCTTCCGCCTGCGCGCCCTCCAGAAAGGCCTTTACGTGCGCCGACACTTCCGCCGCGTTCTCACTGAAGGCTCGAATGCTGATGATGGGATTTCCCGGAT
>JACPVQ010000027.1 GCA_016191645.1 Candidatus Solibacter usitatus | reverse complement strand
TCATGTTTCGCGGTTCGTGTTTGGCGAAGAGCCGGTTCGCGCCATCGGCGTCATGGAGAGCGATCCTCAGATGGGGACCGACAGATTGACATCGGTGATTCTCGAATACCCCAGTGGGCAATGCATCTTTACGTGCAGTACGCAGATGGTCCCTTATCAACGCGCGCACTTTCACGGCACCAAAGGCCGTGTGGAACTGGAGATTCCCTTCAACGCCGCTCCGGACCGTCCCGCGCGAATCTTCATCGACGACGGCGGCGATCTCTTTGGCGCCTCGATCTCCGTTGAAGAATTTCCGGCCTGCGATCAATACACATTGCAAGGCGAAGCATTCTCGCGATCCATTCGCGAAGGTTCTCCGGTTCCCGTTTCGCTGGAGGATTCGCTGAACAATATGAGAGTCATAGAAGCGATCACACGATCCGTTTCCTCAGGCAAGTGGGAACAGGTGTAACCTAAGCGAATACCTGTGAATCTGACACCAATGCAAATGAACACTCCATTCGGAATCAATTTCTTTTCCACCGTCCATTTGCATCAGAAGAGCGGCGAGCAGTATTACGACGAAGCCCTGAGCTTGAGCATCCTCGCGGAAGAGTTGGGCTACAGCCATGTGCGCACCGTGGAGCATTACTTCCGGCCTTACGGCGGAATGACGCCGAACCCGATCGTCTTCCTCACCATGGTGGCCGCGCGAACAAAGCGTTTGCGGTTGGTGACGGGAGCGGTGCTGCCCATCTTCAATCACCCCATCAAACTGGCGGGCGAACTGGCGATGCTCGATTGCATTTCGCACGGCCGATTGGAAGCCGGATTCGCGCGCGCGTTTCTGCCTGAGGAGTTCGATGCGTTTCAACGCAGCATGGACGAAAGCCGCGCCCGGTTCGAACACGGCATCGATGCGGTGGTGAAATTGTGGACCCGGGATAACGTGGTGCACGAAGATCCGTTCTATCGCTTCGGTCCCATCAGCATGATGCCGAAGCCGGTGCAGCGTCCGCATCCGCCCGTGATTATTGCGGCGATTGGAACGCGCGAAAGTTTCGAGTGGTCGGGGCGTCAGGGCCACGGCATGATGATTGTGCCGTACCTGTCGAAATTTGAAGATCTGCAGGCGAACCTGGCCGCCTATCGCGGGAATTTCGCCGCCGCGCATCCGGAACGCGCCATCCCCAAGACGCAGATGGCTTTCCATTTCCATGTTGCCGAAACGGACGAACAGGCGCAGGCCGAAGCGCGGCCGCACCTGGCGCAATATGTCGAAATGTTTCGCGGAAGCGCGGCGGCATGGGACAACCGCACCTCGTCGAATTACAAAGGCTACGACGCCATTGTGAAGGCGTTGGACAGCATGTCGTTCGAGCGCGTGATGGCGGAGACACGCGCATTCATAGGAAGCCCGGATACCGTGGAACGGCAGATTCGAACCATCCTCCACCTCTTCGGAGACGTTGAGCCGAGCTTTCAGCTTCTGTACGGAAACATGCCGGTGGAGCAATGCGAGCGCGGCCTCCGTTTGTTCGCGCGCGAAGTGATGCCTCGATTCCAACAATAAATACATGCGAATACGGCCGGCGGCGGGCATCTTCATCGCGTTGACAGTCGGCCTGATGATCGCCTTTGCTCCAGCCGGCGATTCGTTGTCGCCGCAAGGGCGCACACTGGCGGGACTGTTCGCCGCGTTGCTGGTGTTGTGGGTGACCGAAGCTCTTCCGCTCTCCATTACCGCCTTGCTCGCCGTCTTCCTGCAGCCCGTTTTTGGAATCGAGCCCAGCGTGGGCGCCGCCGTGCAGAGTTTTCTCAGCCCCGTATTCTTCTTTGTTCTGACAATGTTTTTTGTCGCGCAGGCGATGACAGTCACCGCCATCGACAAACGGTTTGCTTCGTGGCTGCTGTCGAAGGCGGGCGGCGATAGCCGGCACGTGGTGCTTGCATTGATGGTGGGGACATCCACCATCTCCACAATCATGTCGGATGTTCCGGCCTGCGCCATCTTCATGGCGGTGGCTCTGGGAATTCTCGACAAAGCCGGCGCGACGCCGGGTTCGTCGAACCTCGGCCGCGCACTCATGATCGGCATTCCGTTTGCATCGCTGATTGGCGGCGTAGGCACGCCCGCCGGAAGCGCTATCAATCTTCTTGGCCTCGACTTGCTGCAGCGGTTAGCCGGCGTAAGGGTGACTTTCGTTGCCTGGATGGCGATCGGCTTGCCGATGGTTGTTATTCTCACGCCCCTCGCGTGGTGGTTTGTCGTGCGCGTTCATCCGCCGGAGATGGCTTCTATTGATCCGGACCGGCATGAGGCGGGGCCGATGTCCGCGGGGGAAAAGAAACTCGTCGTCATTCTTTGCGCCATGATCGCGCTTTGGATCGCCAGTTCGTGGGTGCGACAGCTCGACGTGACTGTGATTGCGGTGCTTGGTGGAACACTCATGTTCCTGCCGGGCGTTGACCTGCTCGATTGGAAGCGCGCTGAAAAAGGAATTGGCTGGGAGGGGTTGATGCTCATCGGCGGTGTAACGTCGCTTGCCGCCGCATGCGTCAAAACGGGTCTTGCCAAATGGTTGGTCGCCGCATGTCTGGGCGGCTTGCAAGGATGGGACGCCACGTGGACCATCGCCGCCGTCAGTGCGTTTACCGTAGTGGCGCACCTGGTGGTTCCCAACAACCCGGCGCTCGTCGGCGTGCTTGCATCTCCCATCGTGCTGCTGGCTTCGTCGTCGGGCCATGCGGCAGCTCTCTATGCGCTGCCCATGATTTTCAGCGCATCGTGCGGGTTCCTGCTGCCTATCGAAACGGTGCCCCTTGTGACGTATTCCAAAGGCTATTACTCCATGGCCGATATGTTTCGCGCGGGTCTGCCCTTGAGCATCTGTTGGGTGGCGCTGATCACGCTGCTCATGAAATGGCTTGCGCCGCACATCGGGTTGCTGTAGCTGTGATATCATAGAGATATCAAAAGGAGATCACCATGACACGTGAGTTGCCTCGCCATGCGATGGCGGGGGTACCGATGCTGCTGTTCACTTTGCTGGTTTTGGGCATGTGTATCTATGGGTTTGTCTACGCGTCTACGGAGATGGTCTCCGGAGAGGCTGGAATCGCCATCCTCGCGGCCGTGGTTGTCCTGGTCGCCGATCTGGCCGCAATGACGGGGTTCTTTTCCGTGAGTCCGAATCAGGGCGTTGTTCTGCTCCTGTTCGGGAAATATGAAGGAACGGTGCGTAAGGAAGGGCTGCGGTGGGCCAATCCATTCTTAACCAAGAAAAAGATTTCGCTGCGCATTCGGAATTTTGAAACACAGCACATGAAGGTGAACGACCACGATGGCAATCCCATCGAAATTGCCGCCGTGGTTGTGTGGAAAGTAGTGGACACGGCGGAGGCCGTGTTCGAGGTGGACAACTACGAGCACTACGTGCAAGTGCAAAGTGAATCCGCCGTGCGCAATCTGGCCACCGCATATCCCTACGATTCGCACGACGGGGAGATGTCGCTGCGCGGGGCGACGCAAGAGATCGCCGCTCATCTGCGCACGGAGATTCAGGATCGCATGAGCAAAGCCGGCGTCGAAGTGACGGAGGCGCGCATCACGCATCTGGCCTACGCGCCGGAGATTGCGGCGGTCATGCTGCAACGGCAGCAGGCGGCGGCGATCATCGCGGCGCGATCGCGCATTGTCGATGGAGCGGTGGGCATGGTGGAAATGGCGTTGGAGCGCCTTGCCAAAAACAACGTTGTGCAGTTGGACGACGAACGGAAGGCCGCCATGGTGAGCAATCTCCTGGTCGTGCTGTGCGGCGAGCGGGCGGCACAACCTGTCGTCAACACGGGCACCATCTATCACTAGCCGGTGGGCAGATCTCCAGATCTGCGAGCCGGTCTCCAGACCGGCTCTGCCGGCGGTAATCGAAGTCCAGAGTGGAGAGAATGGATAGCCGTAAGCCTTTCCTAATGCGTATCGACGGAGAGTTGCTCGACGCCATCCGGCGCTGGGCCGATGACGACCTGCGCAGTCTCAACGGGCAAATCGAATTCCTGCTTCGCAAGGCCTTGCGCGAAAGCGGACGCAAGCGGGAATCAGCCTCGCCCCAAATACAAAAAACGAAGCAGAAATAAAGCGGCCAAAACGTAAACCAGCCAGCTTACCTCGCGGTAGCGTCCGCTGAGTACGCGCAGCAGGACATAGGCGAGAAAGCCGAGAGCCAGTCCGTTGGCAATGCTGAACGTCAGAGGAATAGCAAGCAAGGTGAGAAATGCCGGAATGCCAATGAGCGGGTCTTTCCAATCGATTTCGCTCACGTGCGAGATCATGAGCGACCCAACCAGAATCAACGCCGGCGCGGTGGCCGCGGATGGGATGGGCCCGAACATCGGAGCGAGGAAAGCCGCGGCGAGGAACAGGATTCCTGCGACAATCGCGGGCACGCCCGATCGTCCGCCGGCGGCGACGCCCGCCGCGCTCTCAATGTAGCTGACCACCGTGGAGGTGCCGGTGAAGGAGCCGAAAATGGTGGCCAGCGAATCCGTGGTCAAAATGCGTTGAATGCGCGGGATGCGGTTGGCGGCATCGAACAGACCGGCCTTCTTCCCCACTCCTACCAGCGTTCCCAGGTTGTCGAACATATCGACGAACAGGAAAACAAAAACGATTT
>JACPVQ010000026.1 GCA_016191645.1 Candidatus Solibacter usitatus | reverse complement strand
ACCGCCACGATCCCAAGACCGGGAAAACCACAGCGGTCGTGAAGGACTTCGTGCAGCCCAACGGCCTGGCCTTCTCGCCTGATGAGAGAAAGCTTTACGTCGCCGACTCCGGCACGCCGCGGCACATCCGCGTGTTCGACGTCGCGGCCGGCGGCACTCTCAGCGCCGGCCGCGTTTTCTGCCTCAAGCCTCGGGTTTGAGCGGCTCCAAAACTTTCGAAAGATCTTCGCGGCGGATGCGGATGGCCCGTTCGCCCGCTAACCGGAATGCCGGCATCCGCCCCGACCGGATGTAGCCACGCAGCGTTTGCACGTGAATTCCCAAGGCTTGCGCGGCCTCCTCAGGTGTCAGATAGTCGCGGCCCGGCGCGGCGCCCGAAACATTTTCCCCATTCTCCGTGGTCACTGCCAACTCCTGTCCCGTTGTGATCCGTGGAAACGCCCGCGCAATCGCCACGCGCCAACCGGAGGGCGTGAGCCCGCGGCGATCACGCATCGCTTGCAGCAACGCGCTTGTCTCAAACGAAGCCGCCGCGAGCAGATGCTCCACGCCGATTCCGGATTGCTTCAGGTCGCTGCGCGCGATCAGCGCCGCACGGTCAAACAATGCCACCGCGTCCTCGGAATACCGCAACTTCGCGCCGGACCTTGAAGGGAGTTGCAGCCAATCCACGCCCCATTCCTCCAGATCCACCGGCAGCTCTCCCAACCACGCCACGCCAAATCGCGACATCGCCCGCAGACAGCCCAGCACCAAATCGTCAGCCGAAACCTCTTCCGATCCCCGCCGCCGGGAATGATCGACTGCGAATGAGATAGCATCGTCAATTAGACTCATCCAGTATCTCTTAAACTATCTAAACATATCTTAACTATCTTTATTTGTCAAGACAAAACTCACCCAGACCAAGTTGACGACCTTTCAACTCTGTGGGGAACGCTGACTAAAAGATAAACTTGAGGCCGAACTGCCCGCGGCGCGGGCCTTGCGCCGATTGCACACTGCCGAACGCGGGCGTGCCGAAATAGAGGTTCGGCAGATCGAAGTTCGCGCGGTCGAAGAGGTTGAACAATTCAGCGCGGAACTGCACGGTGGCGCGTTCGGTAATGGCCGTATCCTTGACCACGGAAAAGTTCACCGTGGCAAGACCTGGACCTTGCAGAATGTTGCGCCCCGCATTTCCAAACGTTCCGAAAGCGGGCTTGGCGAAGGCCGCTGTGTTGAACCAGCGGCCGGGCGATGCGCCGCCTTGATTGGGATTCCCAATCACATTCGGACGATCGTTCGATCCGAAGCCGAGATTGGAGAAGCCGGTGTTGCTGTTGTCCTCTTCCTGCGGCAGCGCCACGGTAAACGGACGGCCCGATTGGAACGTCATAATGCCGTGCGTTTGCCAGCCGCCGCGCAGACGGCCTTTTCCAAACGGTAGGTCGTAGGAATAGCCGATGGACATGCGCTGGCGCACATCGAAACTGCTGCGCGCGCGTTCCAGGCGAACGTTGTTGCTGTCTTGCGGGAAGTTGGCGTCGCCGGTGCTGGCGAAAAATCCCGACGCGTCGTCAATCGATTTGCCGAACGTGTAGGAAACCAATCCCGAAAGACCATGCGTGAAGCGCTGCTGCAATCGCGCTTGCAGGCTGTGATAGATGGAGTTGCTGCGCGATTCGAGAAACGTGACGTCCGAATATTGAGGCATGGGACGTAAGTTATACTGCGCCGTGCTGGGCTTGGGTTGATTGGCATCGCGCGCCGATTGCAGTTTGGTTCCTTTCGATCCGACGTAGCCGAGTTCCACAACGCGTGATCCGCCCAGCGCGCGCTGCACATTGAAATTCCACTGTTGCACGTAGGGTGTGCGCAAATTGCGCTGGAAGCCGAACGCCGATGGGCCCGATGGCACCGCACCCTTGGCCGGAAATGGATCCTGAATAAACAGCAGCGAAGTTTGCGACGGCAGGTAGAATCGCAGATCGTAATAAGGAAGGTTGAAGTAGAGTCCTTCGCTGGGCGCAAGCGATGCCAGATCGTAGTAGAAACCGTAGCCGCCGCGCAGCACGGTCTTTCCGCCGCCGGGCATCCAAGCCAAACCGAAGCGCGGGGCGAAATTGTTCTTGTCGGCGAAGTAGCCCGCATTCGGAACGCCGGCCGTTCCCACCGGAACCAGGTTGCGCGACACGGGGTCGAACAACGATGCATGATTCGCCGCATCGACGGGCGGCTTGTTGAACTCGTAGCGCAGGCCGATGTTGAGCGTCAGATTGCGCGTCACGCGCACCTGATCGTTGACGAACCCATCGAAGGACCAGCCGCGCAGGTGCTGGCCGTTACCGCGCGTCAGCGTCACAGGGTCCAGCAGCTGAGAGGTATTCGAGGCGCCGTGCAGCGGGCTGTTGTATTCGTGGCCCAACGGCGAAAAGCCCGTGGTGGTAATGAACGTGAGTCCGTTGTCGCGCGCCAGTGTGCTCACCTGCGGGATGCCGAAGGCGCGATTGACGTTGTTGCCCGTAATCTCCGGCGATGCGCCGCTGGAAACGCGGCTGAAGGCAAGGCGCAGTTCGTTCAGAACGGTGGGTGTGAACGAGCGCGTTTCCCCGGCCATCAGATTTTGCGCGCGCGATGGAACGGCATTGCCGAAACCGGGAATCTGAGCGAATTGCGGACCGGCGAACGGCGCAAACTGGCTGCGGTCCGTCATCGAATAGCGGACGGTCAGATTGGAATTGCGCAGGGCGTGATCGACACGCATGTCCATCTGGTTGGCGCTGTCGCGCTGGATCGGTGACGAGACAAAATTTTGCGCCGGATTGTTGCGATTCGCCAGCGGATAAAAGTTCGCCAGACCCACACCGATAGGGTGTTGAAATTGTTGCGGAATGCGGCCGCCGGGAAATGGCTGCCGGGTGAAGGGGTCCAAGGGCTTGTCGAAGCTTTGCGAGAAATCGCCGCGCCGCTCCAGTTGCGACGGCACGCGCGTCAGCAGCGTGACGCCCTCATTGCCGCGGCGGCCCTCGTAATCGGAAAACAGGAAGGTGCGGTTGCGCACAATGGGTCCGCCCAGCGAGTAACCGAATTGATTGCGCTGATAGCGCGGACTCGATTCGCCGGCCGGAGCGAAGTAGTTCGATTCATCCATCGCGCCATTGCGGAAAAATTCATACGCCGTGCCATGCAGATTGTTGCCGCCGGATTTGGTGACCACGCTCACCTGCGCGCCGGCATTGCGGCCGAAGCTGGCGTCATAGCTGCTGGTGAGGATCTCAAATTCGCGCACGCCATCCACGGGCGGGCCCGATGCGATACCGTTCAATTTGGGATCGGAATTGTAGACGCCGTCCAGCAGGAACAGATTCGCATCTTCGCGCGAACCGTTGACGTGAATGGAAAAATCTCCGCGCGTGCTGCCGGCCGACCCTTGGGCCGACGGCGCGGTCCCCGGTGCAAGCAGACTCAACTCGTAGAAATTGCGCCCGTCCAGAGGGAGTCCGGCCACCTGCCGGTTCTCAATCACCGCTCCCATCGATGCGGTTTCCGTTTTCAGCATCTCACGCACGCCGATCACATCGATGCTCTCCGTTTTCGACGCGCCGCCCATGGCGATGTCGGCGCGGAGTTCCTGATTCACCAGCAAAGTGATCTTGCGGGAGTACTTTGGTTGTCCGCTCGCGGCTGCTTCCAACAGGTACTCGCCCGCCGGGAGTTGCGATATCACAAACCCTCCGGAAGGGCCCGATGCCGCGCTGCGCATGCGCCCGGTTGCCGTGTTGGTGAGTTCTACGCGAGTGGCGACAGGCCGTCCCGCGGAGTCCGAAACGGTTCCGAGAATGACGCCCAGAAGGTTTTGCGTGTACGTGGGGAAGGCGCACATGAGCAATGCTAGATAGACGGAAAGATGTTTCAATGGAATGTCAGAAGCACGAGGTGGTAATCAATGATAATACAGGAATCCGCTCCGGCGCGTGCAGTTTGGGGTGTTACAATTGCGAATCTTGACCATTCTCAAAAGAGTGCCGCCAACGGGGAAGGCTACCGGCTGGAATTGACTTGGTCAACTTATGAATCATATACTGGGCCATGATTCGTTTGAATGTGCACGAAGTCAAGACACGGCTTTCCAGCCTGCTTGACCGCGTCGAAGAGGGACAGACCGTCGTCATCTGTAGACGAAACAAGCCAATCGCCGAAATTCGGTCCATACCCGTACCTCGATCCGAGCCGCGTCCCATTGGTCTCGCAAAGGGTCAATTCTCAATCCCCGAAGAGTTCTTCGCTCCGCTCCCCGATGACCTGCTCACGGCCTTCGGCGGGAAACGCCGCCGATGAAAGTGATCCTCGATACATGCACCTTCTTGTGGGTCACACTGGACTCGCGGAAACTATCCTCACAGGCACGGCATGTTTTCCAAAACCCGGAGAACGAGATGTTTCTGAGTGCCGTGAGCTGCTGGGAGATTGCGGTGAAACACTCCCTCGGCCGTTTGAAACTGCGAGGCAGCCCAGATGCCTTTGTCGTGGCGCAGCGAGAAGCACATGGGATCGCGAGCCTACCTTTATTGGAGGCTCATGCACTATACGAGTCCCGTTTGCCCAAGCTGCACAACGATCCCTTTGACCGCATGCTGATCTGCCAGGCGATTCTTCACGGATGCGCGATCCTCACTCCCGATCAACTCATTGGCCGGTATCCGATACATAGCATCTGGTAAACAGCGCGCGTAAGGTATCATGCGGACATTCGCACCTCTATAATAATTTCGCTGTTCTGTTTGCAGCTTTGCTGGGCGCAGAGCCGGCTTGCGCCGCGGCATCTGCGCACGGAAAATCTGGAGAACCCCATTGGCATCGATGAGATTTCTCCGCGCCTGAGCTGGCATCCGCCGTCGATGCAGCGCGCGTATCAGATTCGCACGGACGCCTGGGATTCGGGCCGCGTGGATTCTTCGAATTGCGTTGGCGCGCCGTACCTGGGTCCGCAATTGCGGTCGCGGGACCGCGTGTCCTGGCAAGTGCGCGTCTGGGATGAGAACGATGTTGGTTCCGATTGGAGCGAGCCCGCATTCTTCGAAATGGGTTTGTTGGACGCATCGGATTGGACGGCGCAGTGGATTGCGCACCCCAGTTGGAGCTTCGGCCAACCGATGCCGGTGTTCCGCCATCTGACGACGCTCCCTCGCGCCGTGCGGAGCGCCCGGCTCTACATTACAGGCCTGGGGATGTATGTGGCCGCCATCAACGGCAGGCCTGTCACAACAAATGTGCTTGCGCCGGGGAACACGCTGTACAGCAAGCAAGTGGAGTATGCCGCCTACGACGTGACGGAACTCCTTGTGCCGGGTCCGAACGAAGTTCGCATCGAGTTGGGGAACGGCATGTACAACTCGGTGGAAACACCGGGGCGTTATTTCGGATTGACGAATCCGCGCGCGCTGGAAGTCAAAATGATCGCGCAGTTGGAGATCACATTTGATGACGGGACGCAGCGGACCATCGGCAGTGACGCCTCCTGGGAGTCGGCTCTGGGCCCAACCACAGCGTCGACGTGGTTCGGCGGCGAAGATTACGACGCGCGGCGGGAAACAACATCCTTCATTCCGGCGATAGTTGCCGGCGGGCCCGAGGGATCGCCGAAACTTGCGTGGCGTCCCGCGCCGCCTGTACGCGTTTTCGAGAGCGTGAAGCCCGTTGCCATCTCTGAGCCCGCGCCGGGCGTTCATGTATTCGACATGGGAGTGAACTTCGCCGGTTGGGAACAACTGCGCGTGAGCGGACCGGCCGGCACTCGCATCGTAATGAAAATCGGCGAACTGCTGGGGAAAGACGGGCTGGTGCGAGAGGACACCGTCGGCGGGAACATCTACGATTCGTACACTCTCGCCGGCACCGGTGTTGAAACGTGGCGTCCGAAGTTTGCCTATCATGGCTTTCGCTATTTGCAGGTCAGCGGCCTCCCCGCCCCGCCTTCGCCCGATACCATCACGGGCTTCGTTGTGCGCGGCGCGAACGAAGTTGCGGGCGGTTTCGAAAGCTCGCACGCGCTGCTCAACGGGATCCACGACATCATCAACCGCGCGATTCAAAGCAACATGATCTCCATCTTCACCGATTGTCCGGATCGCGAGAAGCTCGGCTGGCTGGGCGACATGATTGGAATCTTCGGCTCCATCACGCGTAATTTCGATATCGCCGCTTATGCGCGCGCGGTGATGCAAAACATGGCCGATGCGCAGACGGAAAGCGGCATGGTGCCCACGTTCGCTCCCGCCTACAAGGACTATTCCATCTACGGCGAAGGATTCCGCGACGACGTGAACTGGGGTAGCGCGATGATCCTGACGCCGTGGGCGTTGTATGAAACTTATGGCGATGCGCGCACCATGGAAATCTACTACACGCGCATGCGGCGCTACATGGCCTACCTCGCGGGCCGCGCCAAGGGTTCCCTGCTGGACTACGGGCTCGGCGATTGGATTTCGCCCGACGCCACCGTGCCGCGCGAAATCGTCGCGACGTACGGATTTCACCGCTGCGCTTCCACAATGGCTCGCATCGCCGCGGCGATTGGGCGCGTGTCCGATGCCGAAGAGTACGCCATGCTGGCGCGCAGCGTTGCTTTCGCGTTTAACGCAAAGTATCTCGATCGCGGCAACCGTCGCTACGCGCAGGGACAGCAGGCGGCCAACGCCATGGCTTTGGATATGGGCATCGTGCCACAAGATATGCAGACGGCTGTGCTGGAGAATTTGATTGCGAATATTCGCGCCGAAGGCAATCACGTGAAGGTAGGCATCGTCGCGCTACAGGCTGTTTTGCGCGCCCTGTCGGCGGGCGCCCGCGAGGATGTCATCTTCGATATCGCCACGCAAACCACGGCGCCCAGTTACGGTTTCCAGATTGTGAATGGGGCAACGTCTCTTACCGAAGAATGGAGCGGGCCGGTGGTGGGATCCTCGCAGAATCACATGATGCTGGGGGCCATCGACGAATGGTTCACTACGGGGCTCGCCGGAATCCGGCAGGCGCCGGGCAGCGTTGCGTTTGAAGAAGTGATCGTCAAACCCGCATTTCTTGACGGTTTGCAATACGTCAAGGGTGTTTACCAGACGCCGCGCGGCCTGGTGGAAAGCGAATGGAGACGCACGCCCGGAGAGTTGCGGCTGATGGTTACCATTCCGGGAAACACGCGCGCCAGCGTGCATACGCCGGCGGGGGAAACCGTCCGCCTCGGCCCCGGAACCTACGCGTTCGTCTCGCCCTGATGTGGCGCGGTTACTCGTGTCTGCCGCGTCGAGACTTTCTCGACGCGCTTGTTGCTTTGGGACCGGCAAAGCGTCTCGACACGATTGTCGAGACGGCACGCAAGTGAGCCCGCGCCACGGAAACCGGCTGTCACGATCCGCTACACCGCATCCCGGAAGCGGACACTTTTCCGCGCAAACAGTGCCCTTTGCGCGGCACGGGAATTGCTATCGTTTCTTCTTATGTCCGATTTGCGCTACGCGTTTCGAACCCTCTCCAAAACACCGGCGGTTTCCGCTGTAGTGATCCTTTCGCTGGCGCTCGGAATCGGCGCGAACACGGCCGCGTATTCGATGTTCGATCAGATGCTGTTGCGCATGATGCCGGTTCCGGATCCGCAGCAGCTGGTGGCCTTCTACCATCCGGGGCCCGTGCAAGGCCGCGCCTCCAGCGACGATCGCGACATGCCGGCGTTCACCTATTCGATGTTTCGCCATTTCCAGCGGCAGCAGCCGGAATCGCTGTCCGGTGTCATCGGCTCGCGCATTTTTCCCGGCTCCCTTTCGTTCGAGAACACACCCGCGCCGGGCGAGTATTGCCTTGTTTCCGGCAACTACTTCGAGGTGCTCGGAGTGCGCGCGGCGCTTGGCCGCGTCCTGGAACAAAGCGATGAAACGACACCCGGAGGCAATCCGGTGGTTGTGCTTTCGCACGGATACTGGACCCGCGCCATGGGCGCGAGAACGGATGTTCTCAACAAGACGATGGTGTTGAACGGCCAGTTGGTAACCATTGTGGGCGTGGCCGCGGCGGGATTTCGCGGCGACACGGGAGGGCGTCCGCCGGAGTTGTTCATCCCCATCACGATGACGCAGCTGGTTGCGCCAGGCGAAGGCAGTCTCGACGATGCGCGGTTCTATTGGATCAACGTCATCGGCCGCATGAAACCGGGCGTGAAACTGGAACAGGCCGCATCGCAGTTGCAGGTGCCTTACAAAGCGATGCTGGAAGATGGTGAGAAACTGCTGGTGCAGCCGTCCCACGATTTTCTGCGCCGCTTCCGCATGAAGCGGATTGTGTTGAAGGAAGCGGGCAGCGGACGCGGCGGCACGCGCGGCGCTCGTGAACCGCTCATGCTGCTGCTGGCCATCACCGCTCTGGTATTGCTGATTGCCTGCGCCAACGCCGCCAACCTGATGCTGGCGCGCGGCATCGCCAGACAGCGCGAGATTGCCGTGCGACTCTCCATTGGCGCGGGTCGCCTCCGGCTCATACGCCAGTTGTTGGTAGAGTCGCTGGTGGTTTCCGTGCTCGGAGGTTTGGCCGGATTGCTGGCGGCGCAATGGACGCTGGATGCGGTGCTGGCGATGTTGCCCGCTGAGGCGATGACCGTTATGCGCGCGGAGTTGGACACCCGCGCGCTAGCTTACACGATGGGCGTCGCCCTCGTATGTGGAATCCTGTTCGGCCTTTACCCGGCGTTGCAAGCCACGCGGCCCGGGGTGAATCCAACATTGAAAGACACGGGCGGAGTTTCCGACGGTTCGAAATCCGCAAAGATCTTCCGCAACGGTCTGGTCATGGTGCAGGTGGCTCTATCGCTGCTATTGATGATCACATCCGGGTTATTCGTCACCAGTTTGTTCAAGCTGACCAAAGTGGAATTGGGCATCGCCGCCGTCGATCAGATTGTCGCGGTGACCGTGCGTCCTCGCCTGCTTGGATACAAGGAAGCGCGGCTCACCGCCTTTCATGACGCCCTGGAGAACCGTTTCCGTTCCTTGCCCGGCGTAACCAACGCATCGGTCTCATCGGTGTCCATTCTTGCCGGCGATAATTATCGCAGCGACATTCGCGTGGATGGATTTGTGCCGAAGGATGCGGGCCCCGTGCGCAGTTATTTCAGCGCGATCAGTCCGGGCTTTTTCGCGACCATGGGAGTTCCGCTGGTGTCCGGCCGCGATTTCCTCCCTTCCGACGCCGAGGGCGCTTCGAAGGTAGCCGTTGTCAACGAGACGTTCGTGAAAACGTTCTTCGAACACGGCGATGCTCTTGGACGCCGCATGTCCAATGAGAACCGCGGCCCGCTCAACATTACGATTGTGGGCATCGTGAAGGATTCCAAATATAGCGCCGTGCGCAACGAGCCGCGGCCGGTGGCATTCCTCCCCTACCGCCAGGCCGCGGACATGTCCGGTTCCATGACGTACTATCTGCGCACGCGCGAAGGAGCGGCTTCCCTGGCGCAAAAGACTCGCGCCGAGGTTTCGGCCGTCGATGCCAACGTTCCCGTGGCGGGTTTGAAAACGTTGCGGAAACAAGTGGACGACAGCATGTTCCACGAGCGCGCCATCTCGGTGTTCTCTTCCACGTTCGCTTTTCTGGCCACAATCATGTCGGCCATCGGACTCTACGGCGTGCTGGCGTTTGCCCTCGCCCGCCGTACGCGCGAGATCGGCATTCGCATGGCGTTGGGAGCCAGACCGGCCGATGTACGCCGCCTCGTGTTCCGCGATCTGACGATCCTCGGCGGCGGCGGCGCGGCCATTGGTTTGAGCATCGCGCTTGCCGCGGGGCGTCAGTTGGAAGCACAATTGTACGAGGTGAAGGGCACGGACCCGCTGGTGCTTGGCGTGGCTACCGTGGTTGTGATTCTCGCGGTCTTCCTGGCCGGACTCCTACCTTTGCGCCGCGCCTCCCATGTCGATCCGATGGTGGTTCTGCGCTACGAATAGCCGCCAATGCCGCTGCACGACTAATCGCAATCTCCCGGGCGGCTGCAAAGCAGCCGATGGCCTCTTGCGAGGCCATGCGGGATCTGGAGATCCCGCTGCAGATCTGGAGATCTGCCCCACATCTAGTACAGAAGAGGGGAGGATTCTAGAGTCTAATGCTGCTGATCTGGGGAGGCGATGGCGAGGCGGGCTTGGGCGCGTTTCAGCGCGTTGAAGGCGCGGGCGGAATCGATGTTGTCCTTGATGGTTGCAAGGCGATCAGAGGCTCGCTTCTCGGCTTCGCGGGCGCGCTTGGCGTCGATCTCGGAGGGTTTCTCCGCCACCATCGCCAGGACGCGAACTACGTCTTGCTGGATCTCTACTACGCCGCCGGAGACGGCGAGAGAGTGATTCGTTCCGCCAGCCTTGTACGTAAGCACGCCAGCGCCTAACGATGAGAGCAGCATGGCGTGGCCGGGCAGAACGCCCAGTTCGCCGCTGGCTCCGGGAATCTGCGCTTCGGTCGCGCTCTCCTTCACCAGGAGGCGCTCCGGGGTGGCGATCTCCAATTCGAAAGTAGACATCTACGCCTTCTTCATTTCCTCATTGCGCGCGAGCACGTCTTCGATGGTGCCCTGCATATAGAATGCCTGTTCGGGCACGTCGTCGTGCTTGCCGTCGCAGACTTCGCGGAAGCCGCGAATGGATTCTTCCAGCTTTACGTACTTGCCCTTGATTCCGGTGAACTGCTCGGCGACGTGGAAGGGCTGGGAGAGGAAATTCTGCAATTTGCGGGCGCGGGAGACGGTGAGTTTGTCGTCTTCGGACAACTCATCGATGCCGAGAATGGCGATGATGTCCTGCAGATCCTTGTAGCGCTGCAAGGTTTGCTTGACGCGCTGCGCGGTGTCGTAATGATCGTCGCCGACGACGCGCGGATCGAGAATGCGCGAAGTGGAAGCGAGCGGATCGACGGCGGGGTAGATGCCGAGCGCGGCGATGTCGCGAGAGAGGTTGGTGGTGGCGTCGAGGTGCGCGAATGTGGTTGCCGGAGCGGGGTCGGTGTAATCGTCTGCGGGCACATAGATCGCCTGCACGGAGGTGATGGAGCCGTTCCTGGTGGAGGTGATGCGCTCCTGCAATTCGCCCATTTCGGTGGCGAGGTTGGGTTGATATCCGACGGCCGAAGGCATGCGGCCAAGCAGCGCCGAGACTTCGGAGCCGGCTTGCGTGAAGCGGAAGATGTTGTCGATGAAGAGCAGCACGTCCTGGCGTTCCTCATCGCGGAAGTATTCGGCGACGGTGAGGCCGGTGAGACCGACGCGCAGACGCGCCCCGGGCGGCTCCGTCATCTGTCCGTAGATGAGTGCGCACTTCGATTTCGTGTAGTCCGTTGGATCGACAACGCCCGATTCCTGCATTTCCAGCCACAGATCGTTGCCTTCGCGGGTGCGCTCGCCGACGCCCGCGAACACGGAGACGCCGCCGTGCTTCATGGCTATGTTGTTGATCAACTCCATGATGATGACGGTCTTGCCTACGCCCGCGCCGCCGAACAATCCAATCTTGCCGCCGCGAAGGTAAGGCTCCAACAGATCGACGACTTTGATGCCCGTTTCGAACATCTGCAACTCGGTGGATTGCTCATCGAATTCCGGCGCGTGGCGGTGAATGGGGTAGTATTTCTTGGCGTTGACGGGACCCATTTTGTCCACGGGTTCGCCAATGACGTTGAGCACGCGGCCGAGCACTTCCTTGCCCACGGGCACCATGACCGGCGAATTGAGGCTGATCGCTTTCATGCCGCGCACGAGGCCCTCGGTGGGCTGCAAAGCGATGGCGCGGACGCGGCCTTCGCCAATGTGCTGCGCCACTTCGGCGATGATGTCGATGGGAGATGGGACGTCGAAGCCTTCGCTGGTGATGCGGATGGCGGTGCGGATGACGGGGATGACGCTCTCTTCGAATTGCAGGTCGAGCGCGGGTCCGGCGACCTGAATTACTTTACCGATGACTGGGGTAGTGGTTTCCATTTTGTATTATTCCAACGCGGCTGCGCCGCTTACGACTTCAATAATTTCTCGAGTGATACTGGCTTGCCGTACGCGATTGAGGTACAGCGTCAACTGATCGATTACCTTACTGGCGTTTGTCGAGGCGGCATCCATGGCCACCATGCGCGCGGCATGTTCGGCGGCGGCCGATTCCAAAATCGCCGAATAGACCATGATGCTCACGTAGTCGGGCAGAAGTTTGGCCAGCAACTCGGCGGGCGATTGTTCAAAGATATAGCTGGAGGCCTGCCCTTCGGGAAGCGGCACGGGTAGAACCTGCTTCACGGTGAGGCGCTGCGACATGACGCTTTTGAATTCGTTGTAGACCAGATAGACGGCGTCCACTTCTTCGTTGGAATAACGTTCGGCGGCGGCGGCGGCGGCGATGCGCGCCGCGTCGGCGAACAGCGATTTGTCGAACACGCCGATGTGCTCGCCGGAGAGCGTGATATTGCGGCGGCGGAAAAAGTCGCGCGCTTTGCGGCCGACGGCCTCCACTTGCACTTGAGTGCCGGGCTTTTCCGCAAGGAATGCCTGCGCGCCTTTGAGGATATTGGAATTGAACGCGCCGGCCAAACCGCGGTCGGAGGTGAGGACGATGACCTGGACACGCTTTTCGGTACGCACGGCAAGCAGGGGATGCGATGCCGCGCCCTCTTCGCCGCTGGATGCGCCGACCACGCTCGCCAACACCTTCTCGTAGTTTTTCGAGAAGGGGCGCGAAGCGATGACGCGCTCCTGGGCGCGGCGCAGTTTCGCCGCCGCCACCATTTTCATGGCCTTGGTGATCTGCTGCGTGTTTTTTACGGAGCGGATACGCCTCCGCAGGTCAATCAAACTCGGCATCGGGTTAACCCTTGCTGCTCACAAAGCGCTGTTTGAATTCTTTCAGAACGGCGTCCAATTTGTTTTTGGTGTCGTCGTCGATGTCTTTCTTTTCGCGAATAGTGGTAAGCAGATCAGCGTGACCGTTTTCCACGAAGCGGTAGAGTTCGGCCTCGAACTTGCGCACCTCTGAGACGGCGAGGTCATCCAGAACTCCTTTGGTTCCGGCGTAGAGAATGAGCACCTGTTTTTCCACGGGCAGGGGTTGGAACTGGCCCTGTTTGAGAACTTCCACCAAGCGCGCGCCGCGATTCAACTGCTGCTGGGACGCTTTATCCAACTCGCTGCCAAACTGCGCGAACGCGGCGAGCGCGCGATATTGCGCCAGTTCCAGACGCAGCGTTCCTGCCACCTTGCGCATCGCTTTGATTTGCGCGCTGCCGCCGACGCGGCTGACGGAGATGCCGACGTTGATGGCGGGGCGCACGTTGCTGTTGAACAGATTGGCTTCGAGGAAGATCTGGCCGTCGGTGATAGAGATGACGTTGGTGGGAATGTAGGCCGAAACGTCGCCCGCCTGCGTTTCAATGAACGGCAGGGCGGTGAGCGATCCGCCGCTTTTCAATTTCGCGGCGCGTTCCAGCAGACGGCTGTGAAGATAGAACACATCGCCGGGGAAGGCTTCGCGTCCCGGCGGACGGCGCAGGAGCAAGGAGATTTCGCGATAGGCCGCGGCTTGCTTGGAAAGATCGTCGTAGATGCAGAGCGCGTGCTCGCCCTTGTCGCGGAAGTATTCGCCCATGGCGCAGCCGGTGTAGGGCGCGAGGTATTGCATGGGCGCGGGGTCGGACGCGGTGGCGGCAACTACGATGCTGTATTCCATTGCGCCGTACTCTTCCAGAGTTTTGACGACCTGGGCGACGGTGGAACGTTTCTGCCCGATGGCGACGTAGACGCAGATGACGTCGCCGCCCTTTTGATTAATGATGGTGTCGAGGGCGACGGTGGTCTTGCCGGTTTGCCGGTCGCCGATGATCAACTCACGCTGGCCGCGGCCGATGGGCACCATGCCGTCGATGGCTTTGATACCGGTTTGCAGCGGCTCTTTGACGGGGCTGCGATCGACCACGCCGGGAGCGGTTCGCTCGATGGGGAAATAGGCTTCGGCTTCGATGGGGCCCTTGCCGTCGATGGGTTGGCCAAGCGCATTGACCACGCGTCCCACCAGATTCGGACCGACGGGCACGCTCATGATGCGATTGGTGCGCTTGACTTCGTCGCCTTCGCGAATCTTTTCCGCATCGCCGAACAATACGACGCCGACCTGATCTTCTTCCAGATTCATGGCCAGACCAGTGACGCCTTGCGGCAATTCCACCAGCTCGCCGTACATCACGTTCTCCAGGCCATGCACGCGGGCGATGCCGTCTCCCACCGAAATCACCGATCCGGTTTGGGAGACGCTGACTGCCTTGTCGAAGTTTTCAATCTCTTCGCGAAGCAACCGCGTGATTTCATCTGCTCGAATCTGAGCCATTTCTCTTCCTTCCGTCCAGGCCGTCTATCCGGCAACCAGTTTGCGGCGCAACGTTTCCAACTGGCCGCGCACCGAGCCGTCATATAAGGTAGAACCCATGCGCGCGACCACCCCGCCCAACAGTTCCGGGTTCACCGAATACTGGCATCGCACTTTGCGTCCGCCGATGCGCGTGAGCTGTGCTTCCAAAGCGGCGCGCGCGGCATCGTCCAAAACGCCGGCGCTGGTTACTTCGGCGCGCTGGATTCCCACACGCTCATCGAGCAGACGTTCGAAAGCGGAGCGGATCTGCGGGATGAGATTGGCGCGGCGGTTGCGCACGACCACAAAAATGAAATTGCGAACCAGGCGATGCACTTCCAACATGCCGCAGAGCCGCTCCATCAACTTGTGCTTCTGCGAGGCCGTGACGGCGGGCGAAAGCAGGATGTTGCGGAAATCGGCGGTCTGCTCAATGGCGTTCTCGATGGCGAGCAGCTGTTGAATGACCGCGGCGGGTTCGGCCTGCCCCTGGGAGCCGAGCACGGCATCGACCAGGGCATTTGCGTAACGCGAGGCAACGGCAAGTGACATTTAGTGTGCCGCCTTTTTCGCCGTCGAGAGCTGGTGCACGAAGTTTTGCGCCAGCGCGGAGCTAGCGGCGGGAGTCATGCGTTCGCGGATTTGGACCTTCGCCAAATCTATGGCGAGCGCGGCGGCGTATTCTTTCAATTGATAACGGGCAGCTTTGGCGGAAGCGGCGATCTCGCTTTCGGAGGCGGCTTGAATTTTCGCCAGAGCGCGTTCCGTCTCCTGCCGGATGCGCGTGCTTTCGGCCTGCATTTCGGCCTTAGAAGAGTCGCGCAGGCCATCCATCTCGCTTTGCAGGTTCTGAACGCGCTTCTCAATTTCGAGAACGCGCGCTTCGGACTCTTGGCGCAACTTGCGGGCATCGCGCAAGCCGGACTGAATCTCTTCGGTGCGGGATTTGAAGTAAGGCGCACCGTGTTTGGAGGCGAGGTATCCCAGGCCGCCGGCGAGGAGGGCGAAGTTGGCCCATTTCCAAATGATGCTGGGTTCGTGCGCTTCGGATTTGTGTTCTTCAGCGGCGAACATGGACGCGGCGGCAAAGAGGAACAGGAAGGTTAGACGCTTCATGCGGCTTTTCCTTCCATCATGGAGTCCGCGATTTGCGAGGCAAGCTGGCGGCTTTGGGCTTCGAGCGATTGTTTGGCGGCATCGGCTTCAGCGGCGATGCCTGCTTTGGCGGCCTCCACCATTGCTTTTGCCGACTGCTGCGCGGCGGCGATTTGCACGTCACGTTCGGCTTTCCATTGCTTACGCTGCTCTTCCTGCTCTTTGTAGATCTCGCTCAAGCTCTCATTGGCTTTGCGGCGCGCGCCGGTGGTGGCGTCGTCGCGTTCGCGCAGAACTTTTTCCAGAGGCTTGAAGAAGAACGACTTCAGATAGAAGTGCAGGAAGATGATGAGGAAGAATGTCGGCGTCGCATTCAGCAGTATCCCGCCGAGCGCATTTAGAGTGGATTCCATTGCAGCGTTGGTAGAAATCGAGATAGGGGACGAGACTTCCGCCCTGTCTGAAGTAGACATCATAGCACATTTAACCTGCGTTTCTCTGGGTGTGTTGAGTGCGATGGGGTGGAGCAGCGGAATGAACCGGAAGCGAGGCTGAAGCCTCGCGCAAGCTGAAGCTTGCCCTACCGCTAACGATGGGCGCGCCAGAGAGCCAAGGCGAAGGCCATGAAGAGGTCGTCGTGGCCATCGCCCGCGGGACCGTAGCGAACATGGCCGGAGGAGGAAGGAAACTCGCGAAGGTTGGCGAGTTCGGACTCGAATTCGTGGCAGTGAAGAAGATCGGCGGAGTAGCGGAACTGCGCGCGTTCGATAGTGAGTGTGCATGCGGTGACCAAATCCTTTTTGGGAACGTACCAAGTGCCGTTGTCGCTGTGGGCATGGTGGCCGGCGGTGATGACGACCGGAACGAGATTGGCGTATCCCATCTTTGTGCGGAGGAAATCGACAACCGGTTTGCCGACTCCGGTTGCATCGACGGCGAGCTTCAGCTCATGCAGACCGGGAACATCGCGCAACTGCGCGACGCGTTCGGCGACGGCGGTGTAATCGACGCCGAGGGGAATGCGCTCGATGTGACGAAGGTCGAAAGTGGGAGTGGAGATGTACTGGTAAGTGACGGGGTCGCGATGAGGGGTGAAGAGAAGTTTTCGCTCAATGATGGCGAGGGCGGAGTGATCCTGGGCCTGCCCAAGATCGAGGCCGGCGAAGAATGCCGGTTTCATAAAAGCGCCCGTTCCGCGGGCGTGAGGACCGGCGTGACATCGGGGCTCTTGTATTTGCGAATGGTTTCGAGGCGGAAGATTGCGCCATCGGGTTCGAGGAATTGACACAGATATTCCTGACGGAAATAGCGATCGCCGAGGGCGTGCCGTTCTTCATCGAGAAAGCGTTTGGAGAAGCGCGGGCAGGATGTGGCGGGGGCTTCGATGCGGAGCCACGGGTGCGGGGAGGTCCAAGCGTTGTAGAAGAAGCCCTGGCGGCCGTTGGGAGTGGACATGAGCCAGAGGTCGCCGCCATCGGGGCCCGCGACGGCGAGCATGGGGCGAACGGAGCGGTAGAGACCGGCGGGGACGCGGGCGGCCTCATCTATTAATAGAAGCGAGACGCAGGAGAAGCCGCGAACGGTGTGTTCGCAGCCCGGCAGGCCGACGATGCGGCTGTTGTTGGATAAGCGGATAGATGCGCGGTTGTAGCCATCGCCACGCCTGCGTTCGCCGAGAGCGGCGGCGAATTGCGAAACTTTCAAGATGAGTTCGGCGCTTTGGCGGAGAGTGGGGCTGACACAGAGGACCAGCGTGCCGGGAGAAGTGACGGCGCGATGCAGGGCGATGAGCGCGGCGAGAGTGGATTTGCCCCACTGGCGGGAACAATTGAGAATGCAGCGGCGGGCGTGGGAGCGAAGGACCTGGCATTGGATGGGGTCGGGGGAGAAGCCGAGGGAGCGGGCGAAGGCAACGGGGTCGGTGGGAGATGGATTTTTGGTTTTGGAGGAGGTGGACTTGCGGTAGAGAGAGCGCTGGTTGTTGTCCATCCTGAGTGAGTGTAGGAGTGGGGAAAGTGGGGGTGGGCAGGATGAGCGGGCAAGGTGTTGAATTATAAGAGAATATAAATTATCACTTTCTGAACTCTTTATGGTCGTAAGACAGCATTTTTGGCCGTTAATGAACGTTAGTAAACGTTTTTTTTGCGGGTGCGTCAGGCGGCCGGGCTTTTTGTATTTTGACGGGGGATGAGATTCGGGCTGGGGGAGGGACTGTATGATGTTGAAACGGGGCGGCTTGATGGCACGGTGGGTTCGTTTGGTAGTTTTGTGTTTTCGGATTGGAGGCGGGTCAGTTCGCGTTCGGAGCGGGCATAGTCGCGGCGGGCGCGGCCGAGGTAGCGGAGAAGAAGTTGGAGGGTCCCCTCATTTTTGCCGGCGAGGGCTTCGATGGCGAAGGCGACGCGGCTGGGGAGAGTGATGTTGCCGAACTCTTCTTCGAGGAGTTCGGCGGAGCGGGCGATCTCCATTTCGAGAAGTTGTGTTTCCGCGCCGAGGAGGCGGCGGACGCGCCAGGCTGCGCTGGCGATGTCTTGGACAAGGAGCAACTCGGCATCGCCGGCGGGGTGGAAGCGGTCGAGGTAGAGATGGGTGAGCGCTTCGAGTTCGGCGGGGTCCTCTTTCTGGAGGAGGACGATGGAGGAGGTGAAGCCGTGCTTGAGAGCGTTTTGAGAGGAAGCGGATTTGCCTTCCGGGGTGATGGGGCCATGGGACTTGGCGCCATTTTTTCGGGCGGTTTCGGACTTGGGTTTTGACATAAAGGCCTATCTGAGATTATATAGCAACTATTTAGTTAAAAGCGACTAATTTCTTGATTGGCCGGCAAAACTGGCCGCGAGTTAACGCGCGTAAACGCTTTTTGGCGGGGGAGACTGAGGAAACACGAAATGGAAGTTAACGGTTTCAAGGCGTAGACGACGGCGGCGGAATCCGATAGATTGCGGAAGAGTTAGGGCTTGACACTCCGACTG
Source organism: Candidatus Solibacter usitatus (assembly GCA_016191645.1). Classification (GTDB taxonomy): domain Bacteria; phylum Acidobacteriota; class Terriglobia; order Bryobacterales; family Bryobacteraceae; genus CADEFT01. The sequence continues at coordinate 722 of JACPVQ010000026.1, read as the reverse complement.
CGGATCAAGAGCAGGCAGCCCGAGAATGGATACACCAGGAGTTTAACATCCGCGCGATCGCGTACCGATTCCTGTGTCATGCTGTCAGGGCCCCCCACCCTCAACAGACACGTATCAACCAAGCTCAACCACTGGCAGGCCACCTTAATGGAAACTCACGGTCGATCCATTCGTGTACATGGAAGCGTCGGTAGTGAAGGGCTTCGCCATACAGCGTCTCCAAATCACGCCGACATCGCTGCTGATTTCTTAGCGAGTTCGTGGATACGATAGCCTCCTTCTCCGAGGGCAGCGGTGGCGAGAGCCACGTGATGTTCGTGGTGTGTGAATACCAGGACTCGCGTTTTGCGGGAAAGTTCCTTTAATGCTTGGAAGGTCGCGCAGGTACGTTCGTCGTCAAAGGCCATCAACACATCGTCCAGAATGACCGGACAGACTGCTGTGTGCTCACAGTAGTTTTCGATAAACGCAAGGCGCAACGCAAGGAACAACTGATCCCGCGTGCCGTCGCTCATAGCGTCCACGTCCAGATGTGTGCCACCGTCGCCGCGAACCCCTTTCAGTAAACGCCGGTTCTCGTCCTCCGGTGCGTGTCAATGAAAATGAGACACGTGGCATGAAAGTTTAGAGAGGTTTTTCCTCCTCTCGGGGACGGTTGATCCAGACAGCGGCAGGGAGAGAAGGTGGTCTGGGAGGCCTGCGGACGAAGCGTTCAGGGTGAG
>JACPVQ010000025.1 GCA_016191645.1 Candidatus Solibacter usitatus | reverse complement strand
TCCAAGTGTAGTCGTCACCTCCCGTGTAGAAGAAGAGGCTCTCAGTTATAACTCCGAACTTCCGGGCGTTGCTGTGAGCGGTTTGGTGGCGCTCCAATTTGTATGTAAACGAGGTTGGGGATGCTCTGTGTTTTCATCTTCTATGCACTTTCTGCGAGCGGGGCAAGGGTAGCCCGCAACGCCTCCAGTTTCTGTCGGATGTACGAACTCATGTCGATTCCCTTCCATCGCTTCGACGCGTCCACCAGCACCGCGTGAATGAGCGACAGACCGGCGGTCTCGCCAGCCATCGGGCCCATCACCTTGGTGCGGCGACGGCCCTCTTCGATGAGTCGCTCCAGAGAGTTCGTGGTACGCACGCGTATGCGATGGCGGTACGGCACCTTCAAGCAGGCCAGGCACTCCTCCAAGCTCTTGGCCAAGCACTCCATTGCGTGTGGATACCTTCGGCGATGACGCTCGATGAGTTCCTCCCCTTTGGCCAGACCCTCTTCGTAGTCCCGAGCCCAAAACACGTCGTGGATCCGCTTGGTAAACTCCTCCTGCGCGCCCCGTGGAAGTTTGCTCAGAATGTTACGAAGCTTGTGGGCCTGACACTTCTGAGCCAGCGATTGCGGCCACATGGCCTTCAGAGCCTTCCGCAGCCCCGGGCAGTCGTCGCTGCAGTACAGCAGCGGCGCCGACAGGCCGCGCTCCGCCATATCCCGCAGAAATCCCAGGCAGGCCTCATAGCTCTCGCGGTCCCCCAATCCCACGTGCAGAAGCACCTTCCGCCCGCTCCACAGAATGGCGTAAGCGATCAAGATCGGCTGTTTTTCCGGCTGATCCGGATGAAGCTTCAAGTACATCCCGTCCACGAAGAAGTACAACACGTCCTCCGAACTCAGGCTCCGGCTTCTCCAGGTCTCGAAGTCCTCGCGGATGGCCTGGGCCACCCGGCTGGCGGTAGCGGCAGAGACGCCCTGCTCCTGCAGGACCGAGCCAAAGGCATCGCTGACGTCACGCACGCTCAGGCCCTTCACAAAGAGCTGAGGGATCAAGGCGTCGAGCATCTCACTGCGCCTTTGAAAGGGTCGGAGGATCGCCGTCTGGAAGCGTTTCCTCCCGTTGCGGGTCTGGGGGATGGCCAGCTGAATCGCTCCCTCGCCGGTCAGCACCTTCCGCCGCTTGTACCCGTTGCGATAGGTGGTTCGCTTGCCGCCCAGACGCTCGTAGGCGGTACGATCGATGAACTCCGCGGCCTCTTCCTCGACCGCCAACTGCAACATGGCCTGGGCCGCCAGGCGGCAGTAACCCGCGAAATCCAGGTCGCCCTGCTTCATCGCTTCCTCGAAACCCCGCCGACATCGCCGCGCCGGCGAGTCCTTGCGGCTGGTCCGCTGCTTGGCCTGATCCTCGTTGCTACATGATGCACCTTGCGATACCGTTCGATCCATGGTGATGGCTCCTTTCTGCCCGTCGGATGCGGGCTGAAACCGGTTAACACAGGAGCCATCACCATACTTTCTTTACATACACTTCGGAGCGCTACCGCGCCGAACCGGCAGGGTAGCGCGCCGGGATCGCGGCTCTGATACGTGCGCGCGGAATGGGCGGAATTCGTTCATACACCCTAATAACATCAAGGGCGCGCGGTGGATGGATGATCGGGGACCGATCATCTGA
>JACPVQ010000035.1 GCA_016191645.1 Candidatus Solibacter usitatus | reverse complement strand
ATGGCCTCTTGCGAGGCCATGCGGGATCTGGAGATCCCGCTGCAGATCTGGAGATCTGCCCCACATCGGTTTTCATCACGATCAAGGACAGGTCTGGAGACTTTAGCGCGGGGGCGGAGCTTTCGACGGAGGTGTCGGAACGCCATCGACGGTGCGCGGCTCCATCAGTTCGACACGTGTGCCGTCGGGATCGTAGAGATTCATTTGGCGCTTGCGGTTGATGCCTGTGCGTATTTCCAGAGGCCGCGTGTAGCCTTTACGCGCGGGCTTGGCTTCCACGGCCGCCAGCGCCTTCGCCATGTCGGGCACTTCCAAACAGATATGATGCGCCGTGCCGCGGCGGTTCGGTTCGGGCAGCGTGTCGTAGAGCATGAACTCGATATAGTCGTCGCCATCCGGCACTTTCATATTGACCCAACTGAGTTGTTTCTCGTCGCGGCTGCCGCGCCAGAACTCCTGGAAACCCAGAATGTCGCGATAGAAAGAGTTCGCGCGATCCAGCGATCCGACGAGAATGCCCAAGTGCATCATGCGCGTCGAAAGGCGGTCTTGCGTCATGAACTTTCCCTTTTCGCGAACGCTCCAACCGGTGGGTTCGTATTGCACAATCTCAACCGTATGCCCGTCGGGATCTTTCACGTTGAAGTTCGAGTTGCCGATTCTCCCCTTGCCAACTTTCGCCGGCACCGCAACGCCCTTCGAGGCGAGATAGACGCGCATCGCTTCGGCGTCATCGGTCTCGATGGAGATGTGATTGAGGCGGTCCGTCCCGGCCTCGCGTTCGGGGAAGAGTTCGATGTACTGACGGTCGTTCACCTTGATGAAGGTGAGCGAGAGTTTCCCATCGGGGTTGTTCAACAGGAAGGGTTCGCCGTAGCCGAGAAGGCCTTTGTAGAACTGCCGCGCCTGATCGACATCGTGCACGAAGAGCGCGATGTGCGCAACGCCGGTGATCCGCGGCCGCTTGGGCTGCTGCGCGTAGGCGGTGCTAACAACCGCGAAAGCGAGGATGAGACGGAACAAGGCTTTGTGCCTCCTTGGTATCCTGGACGTTCGTCTTTACATTGTAGGAGGATTTCTTGTTACCTGAACTGAAAGGTAAGACGGCATTGGTGACCGGCGCATCGCGCGGCATTGGAGCGGCCACCGCCGTTTCGCTGGCGAAGGCCGGCTGCTCGCGCGTGGTGATTCATTACAACTCGTATCCGGAAGGCGCGCAGGCTGTCACCGGCCGCATCCGCGAAGCCGGCGCGGAGACCGAAAGTCTGCAAGCCGATCTCGCGACGCCGGCGGGGATTCGCGGCTTTCGCGAAACCGTGCGCGCGCGCGTTCCTGAAATCGACATTCTGGTGAACAACGCCGGCTCGCTGGTGCAGCGCAGTTCGCTGGCCGATTTTCCCGAGGAGTTGTTCGATAAAGTGATGGATCTCAATTTCCGCAGCGCGTGGTTTCTCGCGCAGGAGTGCTCGCCTGCGATGGTGAAGAAGGGCTGGGGCGTCATTGTGAATTTGAGTTCCATCGCCGCGCGGCATGGCGGCGGGCCCGGCGCTGCCATTTACTCCGCGTCGAAAGCGGCCGTGGCGTGCATCACGAAAGGCATGGCGAAGGAACTTGCGGCGAAAGGCGTTCGGGTGAACGCGGTCAGTCCGGGAACTGTGGACAATCATTTTCACGAAAAATTCAGCACGAAAGAGATGTTGGATTCCATGGTGAAGATGACGCCGGCGGGAAAGTTGGGTACGGATCAGGAGGTGGCGGATACGATTCTGTTTCTGTGCTCCGACGCCTCGCGCTTCATTTACGGGCAGACCCTCGAGATCAACGGCGGCATGTACATGGTGTAAGCGGGGCGGGACTTCGCGTCCCGCCCGCCACGGATCAATTGCGCGGACCGATGCCAATCACCGGCGGAGGCCCGTCCTCTTCCGGCCCATCCAACAAATTCAGTCCTTCGGCTTGTGCAATCGCGGGAGCGAGTTTGCTCGCTTCCACTAATGCATTCAACTTCGTCTTCTGCGCGGCGCTCAACAAACCTACTGCCTGCGCCTGGAAGTTTGCGTGCGTCGCATCGGCCAATTTGCGCAGGTTCTGGATGTCGATCATCAACCTGCCGACGGCCGACGCATCGGAGCTTCCTTTCGCCAACAGATCTTCCAACTGCTGCCGCTTCTGCACTATGTCCTGAACGCGCGCTTGGTTGGCGGCGCGTTCCGATTGGCGCAGTTGACGCATTTGCGCGATCTGCGGATCGGTGAGGGAAAGGAATGCTTTCACTTCATCTACCGGAGGCGGGTTGAGGCCCGGTCCCATGCCTGGGCCCGGTCCTTGGGCGGCAAGAGAGAGCGTAAAGACAAAAAGGGTGAGTATTGTTTTTTTCATTTTCCTGTTTACTCCTTGGGTGTAGGGGCGATTTAGAACGGTTGTTCCGCCCTTCCAAACGAGCACACGGAAAAAAGGATTACAGAAAAACTAAAGTGATTCGCTTAGTCGGCCGATCAAAGGACTGCACATCCAAACAACAGATGGATGAACCAGAGGGGAGCAACGCCCCGCGCGCCGACATACCGCGTGGGGCGTTGCCGTTTCTGCCCTCCTTAGTACTGCGGCTTCCAAATCCACGGAAGTGCGTGCGTGCGCTTCGCCCACCGTTCCCACTGTTCCGCCATCGCGCGCACCCGTTGCGGATATTTCGCCGCGATATTGTTCAGTTCCGCGCGGTCGCGCTCCATGTCGTAAAGCTCCCACGGACCCGCCGCCCCAAGAGCCACTAACTTCCATTTCCCATCGCGCATGGCCCGGTTGCCTTCATGCTCCCAAAACAAAGGAGGGCGATTCCGTTTTTTTCCCTTGAGACTCGGTTCCACGCTTACGCCTTCCACTTCAGCGGGCGGATTCGCTCCGGCGATCGCGGCAACGGTCGGCATCAAGTCGATCAAGTGTCCAGGCTCATTACAAAAGCTTCCCGCTTTGATGTGCGGCGGCCAGTGCGCGATCAACGGCGTCGAAATCCCGCCTTCGTGCATGTAATGTTTGTACAGGCGCCATGGTGTGTTGCAGGCATTCGCCCAACCCGATCCGTAGCTGTGATAGGTGCCGGGCTGTCCCATGCGCTGCAACTGCTCGCCCTGATGCAGCACGTTGTCCGGACCGCTGCGCAAATCGAAACCCCACGGATCCCATTCCGCGCATGCGCCGTTGTCGGAGAGGAAGAAGATGACGGTGTTGTCGATTTCGCCATTTGCTTTGAGATCGGCAATCAGACGGCCGATGTTGCGATCCATGGTGTCCACCATGGCGGCGAAGATGGCCATGCGGCGCGCCAGGTCGGCGCGGCGGGCCGGTTCGATGGTGTCCCATGCGGGATTCGGACGCTCCGCCCAACCGTTCACAGACGACACGCGGTTCGGCCCCACAACGCTGCGCGGAGTAAGCCTGGCGTTCTTGCCAACAATTCCCAACTCGCGTTGCCGCGCGAAACGCTTCTCGCGAATCGAGTCCCATCCTTTCTCGTAAACGGGAACATACTTGTCGATCAATTCCTTCGGTGCGTGCAGCGGAAAGTGCGGCGCATTGTAGGCCAGATAGAGGAAGTAAGGCTTGGCGGATTTGCGCGCGGCGGTTACGAAATCGAGCGCGTGATCGGTGATGGCGTTCGTCGCGTAGAAATTCGCGTACTCCCGCTTTGTCCTGCCCGCGGGCAGCCGCGTGTATTTGCTTGCATCCCAAAAACTGTCGAAGCCATGCAGCATGCCGTAGAACTCATCGAAGCCCCAATCCGTCGGGTCCGGCTTGCCCAGGTGCCACTTGCCGCACATCAACGTGGAATAACCGGCCTCGCGCAACACGCGCGGCATCATCACGGCGCGCGGATCCATCTTGCCGGTGTAGCCGTCGAGCGTCGAGCTGCCGCCCGTCATGTTGCCCATTCCCGATTGGTGCGGATGCCGCCCCGTCATCAGGCTGGCGCGCGAGGGGCAGCATCGCGCGGAAGTGTAGAATTGCGTGAAGCGCATTCCACCCGCCGCCAGTTTGTCGAGATGCGGCGTTGCGATTTCACCGCCGTAACAGCCCAGATCGGAGTAGCCAAGATCGTCGGCGAGAATCAGGATGATGTTCGGACGCCTGCTTTGCGCGCGCAAAAGGCCCGTGCCAAAGGTCGCACTTAGAAAATCCCGCCTGTTCATCCCTTCACCTTGATCAGCCTCTTCAGATTCTCACTGAAGATGGCGCGTTTGGCCCCTTCGGGAATCCGCGCACCGTGCACTTTAGCAAGCTGCGAAGAAAAACTGCGTCCCCCGGTGTCGCTTCCATAGATAATACGCGACACGCCCAGTTCGCGCACCGCCATCTCGGTGAAACCGGCCGTGGGGTCGGATCCGGCGAGATCCGCGTAGACGTTCGCATAAGGCCGGATGACGCGAATGCCGCGCTCCCAGTTGCCGCCGGTATGTCCGCAGATGATGGGTGTGCGCGGGTGACGCGCGGCGAGCGCGGCCATGTCTTCGGGCGTCGATTCGCCCGGCAAATTGCCGTTCGTCTTGGACCACGTGTGCTGAAAAATCACCGCGTTCAGCGCGGCGGCGCGTTGGATGATGGGGTCGATAACGGAGTCCGAACAGCGCCGCGCCACCCACAGCTTGATGCCCACCATGGGGCCGTCGCGCACGCACCGGTTGATCTCCTCCACACTTTCGGCGGCGTAGTTCGGATTGACGTAGGCGAAGCCGAACGCGCGATGCGCGAAGTGGCCGACGCAGCGCAGGATGTAGTCATTGTGCTGCCGGAATTGAGCGGGCGTCGGATCGGCGTGCGCCAGCGTGCTGAGGTAGACGCACACGCGCTCGATGCCCATCACATCGCAAAGACGAATTGTTTCGGCCATCGCTTCTTCCGGCGTGCGCCCGCCGAAGCTTGCCGGATGACAGTGCAGATCCCATATGGTCATCGCGGTTCCTCCAACATCCGCAGCGCGTTCGCGCGCGCGATGCCGCTCTCCGTCTGCCCACTTTCGGTGAGCTTCAGCAGCGCCGATTCCAAATAGAAAAACGGAAAGTACGATCCGAAGACTACGCGTCCATCGCCTGCCGCCTGCAACTGCCTCTGAATGCCGTGCACGCCTTCCGTCATCGCGATGTCGATCCAGACACTCTTCCCCTTGACCGGCCCGCGATGATTGAGAAGCTGCACGCGCCCGCCGCCGTTAGGCAGCGCGAAGAGCGGCGCGGGATTCACCGCAGCGGTGCGAACCATCGGATGCTGCGTGCGTTCGTCCTCCATTTCGCAGGCGATCTGCACCAGCAGTTTTCTTTTCGATGCTTCCGCCAACAATTCGAGCGCGGAAGAATCTTCCAGCGTGTAGCCGTGGTAGTTGGGGTGCAGCCGGATGACGCGCATGGCGTGCGTCTCCTGGCAGCGGCGCAGGTCTTCCTTCCAATCGGGAATCGCCGGATTCAAGCACCCGGCGGGCATCAGCATTCCAGCGCCGTGCGCCTTGCATTCTTCCGCCAGACGCCGGTTGATGCCCTCGATATCGCGATGCAGCAGCGCGTCGAAAGAGCCGGCAATGGCCCGCTGCACGCCGGCGCTCTTGAGTTTCGCAACCAGGCCGGGAGTGTCATCGCAGGGCAGACGCCGGAAGGGCCATCGCGAGAGATAGACGTTGGTATCGACGACGGGCACGGGCATTGTGATTCTTAGAGTGACGTCTTTTGTATGTCGTGCGCAAACTCCTCGCCCACGCCGTCGAACCCTTCGTGGACTCGCTCCGCCCGTTCCAATGCCGCGCGGATGTGCGGCAGTATGTTTTCTACGCCAATATGTTCGACGAACTCCGCTTGCCGCAGGAAGACTCGCGGCTGCGCCCGTGCGCCGCAAATCACCAGAATGCGGCCGCTTCTTTTCAACCGGTCGGCCAGCGATTCCAACGCATGCAGACCGGTTGCGTCAATCGCCGTCATGTTTCGCAGCCGCAGTATGACGATGGGCCGGAAATGCTGCAATTCCGCAGCCTCCTCTCCCAGCTTATCCGCCGTTCCGAACAGGAACGGGCCATGAATGCGCAGGATGGTTACATACGGCGGAATGCGATGGTGCTGCAAGCTGTGATTGTGCCCGCGCTCAATGTAAGATTGCGTCACCATGGCCACGGTGGTTGTTTCAGAGACTCGGTAGATATACAGCAATGCGGCCAGCGCCAATCCCACTTCCACCGCCACCGTCAAATCCGCGGCCACCGTCAGCAGGAAGGTGGTAAACCACACCGCGATGTCGGCGAAGGGCAGTTTGAGCGTTCCGCCCACCTCGCGCCACTCGCTCATGTTGTAGGCAACTACGAACAGTACCGCGGCCAGCGTTGCCAGAGGGATGAACTTCGCCAGCGGAGCCAGGGCAAGAATGACCGCCAGCAAAGTGAATGCGTGAACAATGCCCGCCACGGGCGTGCGAGCACCCGAGCGAAAATTGGTGGCCGTTCTCGCGATGGCGCCCGTCACCGGTATGCCGCCCACCAGCGGGACCACAAGATTGGCCACGCCCTGCGCAACGAGTTCCGCGTCGGAATTGTGCCGGTCCCCGCACATCGTGTCGGCCACCACCGCCGAGAGCAGGCTTTCCAAAGCCGACAGAACGGCCACAGTGAATGCCGAAGGCAGCAGCAACAGAATCAGGCTGGGACGGAATTCCGGAACATCAAACGAGGGCAGGCCGCCGGGAATACCTCCGAATTTTGTTCCGATGGTTTCCACCGGCAGGTTGAAAATCGCCACCACCGCCGTGCCCGCCAACAGCGCGACGATGGAGCCAGGGACTCTCTTCACGAACCGCGGCGTCAACAGAATGATGCCCAGCGAGGCCATTCCAAGCAGCGTCGCCGTCCAGTCCACGGTGCCGATGTGCTCCCCGTAGGCGCGCATTCTTTCCATGAATTCGCTAGGTACGGATTTCATCGGCAGGCCGAGAAAATCCTTAATTTGCGTGGAAGCAATCAACAGTGCGATCCCGTTCGTGAACCCAATCACAATCGGCCGCGGAATGAATTTGACGGCTCTCCCCAATCCGGTGAAAGCGAGGAAGAGCAGAATCACGCCCGCCATCATCGTCACGATGAGCAGACCGGAAAGTCCATGTTTGGCGATGATGCCGCTGACGATGACGACGAATGCGCCGGTAGGTCCGGCCACCTGGATTTTCGATCCGCCCAGGATCGATACGATGAAGCCGCCCAGAATCGCCGTGTAGATCCCCACCTGCGGCGTGACGCCGGACGCGATGCCGAAGGCCATCGCCAGAGGCAGCGCTACTAATCCAACCGTGATTCCCGCAATCAGATCCGCTATCAAGTCAGGCCGCGTGTAGCCCGTGAGGCAATCGAATAATTTAGGTTTCCACTTCGTCCATGGAATCCTGGTTAGAAGACCAATCACTTTCTGGTTTCCTCCGCCATCCGGATCTCTTCCATTCTGGACATGGTCTGCGAAAACTGCGAAAAGAAATAGCGCTTGAGAATATCCAGCACCTCAATGAGGACGGGATCGCGCAGAGAATAAAACACCTGATTACCTTCCTTGCGATTGATCACTACCTGTTTCGTGCGCAACACCGTGAAATGCTGCGACGCGTTCGCCTGCTCCAACCCCAGTTCTTCAATCAACTGGCCGGCGGATTTCTCGCCGCCGCGAAGCGCTTCGACAATGGCGATGCGCGTAGGGTGGGCCAGAGCCTGAAACACTTCGGCCTTGAAGCGGCGCAGTTCGTTGTTCATAAGCCATCCTTTGCGATAAATTGCTGCTCCATCCGCCCGATGGCCATGAGGATTCCGTGCAGCAGGGCATGCGGACGCGGCGGGCACCCCGGAATGTACACATCCACGGGCACTACATCGGCAACGCTGCCCGCTGTGGCATAGTTCTGCCCGTAGATGCCGCCGCTGATTCCGCACGCGCCAACGGCCACCACAACTTTCGGATCGGGCGTCGCCTGATAGGTTTTCCAGAGTGCCAGCTCCATGTTGCGCGTAACCGGTCCTGTTACCAGCAACAGATCGGCATGGCGCGGCGAGGCCACAAAGTGGATACCAAGGCGCTCCAAATCGTAGACCGGGTTGTGCAGAGCGCTGATTTCCAATTCGCAGCCGTTGCACGACCCGGCATCCACTTCACGAATTGCCAGGGATCCGCCAAGAACTTTGGCGATTCTTTCACCGACCGTTTTCGACAAGCTCGGCAGATCCCGCGAGCCGGATGCGAATCCGCGATGGAGCTTTTCCAAGTGCCGGTGGGAGCCGTCGGAGTTGAGGCCGTACCTTGCCGTGACCACAAGATCGAGCCGGTCGCGCGTGGCCATCGCAAACTGCCGCGTCATGCGCACGGCCGGTGAACCTGTTTCCGCGCATTCTCCGCAATAGGTACACAGACCGTAGTCGACGGTGACGCTGCGCGAGGGACCGGAATCGGCAACGGAGATCGCCCCGGTAGGGCAGGCCGCGGCCTCGGGGCGGGCATCTCGCCACAGGGCGAAATCGAACGCCGGCGCGCCGCGGAATTGCTCCGGAATCTCCGCCGGAGCGTTGGGATAACCGATGGTCACAAGCCCTGTCCGCGCGGTCTTGGTGAGAATCTTGAACATGGCTTAGCGGTCCGTACCCGAATAAGAGAGGTTGAAGCTTTTGTTAATTACCGGAAAATCCGGCACGATGTTTCCCTTCACTGCTTCCACCAGCGCCGGCCAGTTGTTGAGCGAAGGGTCTTTGATTCTGCACCGCTCCAGCGTGCCGTCCGGGCCCGTGCGAATCCAGTGCAGTATTTCGCCGCGCCAGCCTTCCACAGCGCTGAGTGCGACGCGACCGGGCGGCAGCGTTGGAAGCGGAGCACGGAAGTCGCCGCGCGGCATCGCTTCCAACGCCGCCCGCACCAGTTGCAGCGACGTTCCAATCTCACGGGAGCGTACCAGCACACGGCGCAGAACGTCGCCCTCTTCAAAAACCGGAACGTCGATCTTCATTCCGCGATACGCGCCATAAGGATGGTCGCGGCGCACGTCTCCATCTACACCCGATGCGCGTCCCGCCACTCCCACAACCCCGAGATCCATTGCCTGTTCGCGATGCAGAACCCCGGTGTGCTCCAGACGGTCGCGCGTGGAATCGGAGGATTCGATGAGCGCCATCAGTTGTTCAAATTCCTTTTCGAAGTCTTCCAACACCCGCAAGAGGCATTGGACCCGGTCCTGATTCCAATCGCGGCGCACTCCACCAGGACACACCATCGCGCGCAGCAATCTGCTGCCGGTGAGCGTTTCGTTGAGAGTGAAGAGCATCTCCCGCAGCCGCGACGCATGCGAGTTGGCGATCACAAAACCGACATCCGTGGCGATTGCGCCGATGTCGGCAACATGGTTGTAGATGCGTTCCAACTCCAGCAGGACCAGGCGCATCTTCATCGCGCGCTCCGGAATCTCCAGGTCCGTGACAGTCTCCAGGGCCTGACAGAACGCCGTTCCATGCGAGAAACTGGAATCGCCGGAGATGCTTTCCGCCAGGAAGACCGCCCGCTGCGGCGGAAGATGTTCAAACCGTTTCTCGATTCCTTTATGCGCATAGAACATGCGCAGTTGCAGATACAGAATCGGCTCGCCGGCCACCGAGAAACTGAAATGTCCAGGCT
>JACPVQ010000034.1 GCA_016191645.1 Candidatus Solibacter usitatus | reverse complement strand
CGCGGCCGCAAGGGGTGTTGGGTATACTGTGGAAGAAGCTCCACATATGGAAACAATACAGGTTGTACTTGACGCGAAGCTGTTACGGGCCGCCAACAGCGCAGCGAAGCGGCAGAAAACGAATCGCTCAGCACTGATCCGAGACGCGCTATCGGAGCATTTGAAGCGTCTGCATGTACGGGAGCTAGAGGAGCGAGACAGAAGAGGCTATCAATTGAAGCCCCAGACTGAAGAAGAAGTCAATGGTTGGGAGGAGTTGGCGTCGTGGCCGGAAGACTGATCCGAGGCGGGATCTATCTTTGCCAATTTGACTACCCCGACAAGCAGCGGCCAGTGCTGGTCTTGACGCGGGACAGCGCCATTAGTTATCTATCGCGGGTGACCGTTGCGCCAGTCTCTTCAACGATTCGGGGCGTGCCGTCCGAAGTCATTCTCGATGTAGATGACGGAATGAAGGCTCCTTGTTCTGTCAATCTGTTTAATGCGATCACTTTGCCTCAGAGCAGGCTGGGGCGCCGCTTGGCAAGCTTGAATGCCGACCGGATGCATGAAGTTTGTTCCGCCGTACGCTTCGCATTTGGCTGCCCATAACGGCAACGGAATCAGGGAAAAGCGCGAGGTGTTATACTACTCGCAAATCAATTTCTTGGGGTCAAGATGCAAATCTATGCGGTCGTCCTGCTTCTCCTATTGCCAGGGTTCTGCCGCGCGCAAAACCTGTACGGCTCGCTGACCGGGAACATCACGGACTCGACCGACGCCTCCGTGCCGGGCGCGAAAGTGGCGGCCGTCAACACCGCTACGGGAGTGTCGCGCCAATCGATCAGTAATGAGCGCGGCGTCTTCAATTTCAACGATCTTCAGCCCGGCCCCTATCGAATCTCCGTCATCAGCGAGGCGTTCACGCCGTTCCGGCATGACGGCATCGCCGTGGAGGCGGGAGTGGTGCAACGTCTCGACGTGCGGCTGAAGCTCGCTACGATCAGTGAAACCATCACGGTGGAAGCTACCGCTTCCGTCGCGCTGCAAACCGATCGCGCCGACGTGAACATGACGATGACGCGCGATGAAGTGGAGAATCTGCCTCTCGACGGCCAGCGCAATTACCAGAGCCTGTACAAGTTGTTGCCGGGCTTTACGCCTCCCGAAGAACTCCACTCCGATGCGGGAAATCCGCAGCGCGCCATGGGCACCAACGTAAACGGCGCATCCTATTCCAACAACAACACGCGCATCGACGGCGCGACGGTCAGCTATCCGTGGCTGCCGCATATCGTCGCCTATGTTCCCGCGGCGGAGGCCATCCAGACCGTGAACGTCATCACGAACAGCTTCGACGCCGAGCAGGGAATGGCCGGCGGCGCGGCGATGAACGTGACCATCAAGTCCGGCACAAACCAGTTTCACGGCAGCGCCTGGGAGTATCACCAGAACAGCGCGCTGAAGGCCCGCAACTATTTCTATTGCCTGTACACCTGCTCCGGCGATCCCAACCATCCGGCCAAGGCGATTCAGAATCAATACGGCGGAACGCTGGGCGGGCCCATTCGCAAGAACAAGCTTTTCTTCTTCGCAAGTTGGGAAGCGACTAAGCGCCGCAACAACGCCTCGGGCTTGAAGACTGTCGCGACACCTGCGCTGAAGCGGGGCGATTTCAGCACCTCCGGCACCAACATTTTCGATCCGGAAACCGGCACTCCCGACGGCAAGAATCGCGAGGTGTTCGCGGGACGTATTATTCCCGCCAACCGGTTCGATCCCGCTTCCGTGATCATGGCATCCATGCTGCCGGAGGCTACGCTCAGCGGCGTGACCAATGATTATTTCGCCAGTGCCAGCTATCTCTTCAATCGCTACAACGCCGATTTCAAAGTCAACTACAACCCCACCTCGCGTTCCAACGTTTTTGTGCGCTACGGTTTTTCTCCGTCCGATATTTTCGATCCGCCGACGTTCGGCATGGCGGGCGGCGACGCACTCAGCGGAGGCCAGCCGGGGCACGCGCGGGGACTCATTCAAAACGCGTCGATGGGCGGGACCTACACGCTGAGCCCTACGGTTCTGCTGGATGGCCACATGGGTTTTACGCGTCTTCGACTGACAGGCGAGAACATCGATCTCGATAAGAATTACGGCCTCGATGTGTTGCACATCCCCGGCACAAACGGGACGTATCGACTGCAAGCAGGCATCCCGCGGTTCACCGTGACGGGCTTTTCCAACTTTGGAAATCCCAACGTCTCCAATCCGTTTCTGTTCCGCGACAACCAGTACACCGGTATCGGAAGCCTCAGCTGGATGCGCGGCGCGCACTCCATTCGCTTTGGCGCCGAACGCATCTATTACACGATTAACCATTTTCAGCCGCAGACTTCGTACGGCCCGCGCGGCGGTTTCAACTTCACCGGCGGATCCACGGCGCTCAACGGCGGCAACGCGCCGAACACCTACAACGGTTGGGCCGACTTCCTGCTGGGCCTGCCGAACGGCATGGGCAAGGATTTGCAATATGTCAATCCATCGGCCGTTCGCATGCCCTCCTACGGCCTGTACATCCGCGATCAATGGCAGGTGAATCGCAGACTGACCGTGAACTATGGCACGCGTTGGGAATACTATCCGTTCGCCACGCGCGATCACCGCGGCGGCGAACGTTACGATCCCGTCACCGACAAGATTCTGGTCGGTGGAGTGGGCGGCGTTCCTACGTCAACAGGAGTAAACACGGGCCACGGGCAACTCGCTCCGCGCCTTGGCGTCGCCTGGCGCGTCAACGATAAGACCGTTCTGCGCGGAGGCTACGGCGTCACAATCGACCCGAATTCATTCCGCTATTTGCGCGATGCATATCCATCGGTGATCGCGTTGCAGATCACCGGCGCAACCACTTATCAGGCGGCCGGCACGCTGCGGACGGGCCTCCCCGCGATCATCGGACCCGATCTTACGCAGGGTACTCTCGATCTGCCCAGGAACGTCGGCGATACCACTTTCCCCGAGAATTACAATCGCGGCCACATTCACTCCTGGAACATCACTTTGCAACGCGAGATCCGGTGGGGTTTCTCCCTGCAAGCCGGATACGTGGCCTCGCGCGCAATTCGCCAGACCGCCATCGTTAATCTCAACGCAGCCGATTCCGTGAATGGCGGCAACGCCAGCCGCCTGCTGGCTATCAAGTACGGGCGCACCGCCGATATCAAAATGATGATGCCGTTCGAAGACGCCGCTTACGACTCCATGCAGTCACGCATTCTCCGCCGCATGCGCGGAGGCGGTACTTTCGGCTTCTCCTTTACGTATTCGAAAGCGCTCAACTCCGCCGACAACAGCGACTCCGGCCTCAGTTGGAACGGTCCTTCCATGTGGAGCCGCAACCGCGGCCAGTCTACGTTCAATCGTCCGCAAAACATGCAGATTTACTTCGTGCAGCCGGTCCCGTTCGGCCGCGGCCGTACTTTTTTCACGCATGGACGGATGTCCAAAGTGGCGGGCGGCTGGCAACTCAATGGCACCTTCAGCCGCACGGCGGGACGTCCTTTCACAATCGGTTCTTCCGCCACCTCGCTGAATTCGCCGGGCAATGCGCAGACGGGCGATCAAGTGAAGGAAGACGTCGAATTCTTCGGCGGCATTGGACGAGGCGTCAAATATTTCGACCCAACGGCCTTCGCCGCCGTAAGCACGCCGCGCTTCGGCAACACAGGACGTAATATTCTATTCGGACCCGGATTGATGAATATGGATGCGAGCCTCTTCCGATCGTTCAAGCTCCGCGAGAAGATCAACTCGCAGTTCCGCTGGGAAATGTTCAACGTTACCAATACCCCGGCATTCGGCCAGCCGGCGGCAACCGTCACCTCCGGAGGATTCGCGGAGATCACATCGGCGTCGGGCACGGAAAGACGCATGCGCTTCGCGTTGAAATTCACCTTTTAATAACGTGTTTCGAAGCTGAAGCTGATCGCGCCGCAACCCGTGCCCGAACGACTCACGGATGAACAAATCCTCTGCGCCCTGGATGCAATCCCCGCGGACTTCCGCGCCGTGTCGCGACTCTATTTCAACGATGCGATAATCTTCGCGCGATACTCTTCCGCCTTGGCGAGAATCGCCTTCGCATCCAGGGTCAACACATTGCGATCTTTCACGATCAGCTTGCCGTTGACCATCACGTCGTTCACGTCCGATCCTTTTAACGCATAGACCATCTGCGAGACGACGCTGTACATTGGAATGGCGTGCGGCGCGTCTAAACGCACCGCGATCATGTCGGCGCGCTTGCCCGCCTCAATCGATCCGATCTCTTTATCCAGGCCAAGGGCGCGCGCGCCGGTAATCGTGGCCATTTCGAGCACGCGCAGCGCAGGCATCGTCGTGGGATCGAGCGTGGTTACCTTTTGCAACTTCGCAGCGAGGTCCATCTCTTCGAACAGATTCGCATCGTTATTGCTGCCCGCGAACCCGTCGGTGCCCAAACCCATGGCGATTCCTAAATCGAGAATTCTCGCAACCTTCGCCACGCCGCTTGCGAGTTTCGAATTACTCGACGGGCAATGCGCCAGTCCCGTGCCACGCTGTTTGAGGATCTTCATGTCGTCATCCGACAACCAGATTCCATGCGCGCCAAGAGTACGGCCGTTCAACGCACCGATCGATTCGAGCACGCGTACGGGCGACATGCGGCGTTTGGCGATTGCCTCGTCCACTTCGCGCTTGGTCTCGGAAAGGTGGATCAGCATGGGGACGTTGTACTTATTTGCCATCGCTCGCGCGGACTTGATCACGTCATCGGCTGTTGTGTAGATGGCGTGCGGCGCGGGCGCGGGAACAATCAAAGAGTCGTTGCGGTATTTGAGAATGAACTTCTCCGTGCGCGCCAGGCCCTCCTGCGGAGTCTTCGCATCGGGCACCGGAAAGCCGATAATGGTTTGCCCCAACACGCCGCGCAGTCCCGCCTGCTTCGTCGCTTCGGCGATCACCTCCTCGAAGTAGTACATGTCGGTGTAGGTGGTGGTCCCGCTGAGGACCATTTCCAAACACGCCAGAAGCGTTCCCCAACGAACGAAATCGGCGGTTACGTTTTTGGCTTCGGCGGGAAAGATGTATTTCTCCAGCCACTCCTGCAAGCGGAGATCGTCGGCCAAGCCGCGGAATAGCGACATCGGCGCGTGTGTGTGGGTATCGATGAGACCGGGCGCGATCACCGCATTCGATCGATCCAAACGCCGGCGCGCGGTGAAGCGCGAATCGATCTCGGCGCGTGTTCCAACCGCTACGATGCGCTCGCCGCGAATGGCCACTGCGCCGTTCTCAATCACGCGCCGCTGCGCGTCCATCGTGATCACGTAGCGGCCTGACCAGATCCAATCGACGCTTTCGGCGGCGAAGGCATTCGAATCAAGTAACAGGAGAAGAGCCAGGAATGGAACTCGTGCAAATCTCCAGATCTGTGTGGGGCAGATCTCCAGATCTGCAGCGGGGTCTCCAGACCCCGCATGGCCTCGCCAAGAGGCCATCGCCAAAGAAGCGGGATCTGGAGATCCCGCGGCAGATCTGGAGATCTGACCCCACATCGGAAACAGGTAAGGGAATGGCATTTGGATTTAACGAAGATTCTTACTGTCGAAGGCGTGCGGCAGCAACTCGGACATGCGCCAGGTCTTGGTTGCACCCGATTCGTTACTCGCCGTCAGCGGGACATCCCCGCAGTATTCCCAAAGAATCTGCCGGCACGCACCGCACGGCGGCGTAATGGATTCCGCGCCGGTCACCACCACGATGCGTTGGAAAGCGCGCACGCCCTCGGAGAGCGCCTTGAACACGGCCACGCGCTCTGCGCAAACGGTCAATCCATACGTCGCGTTTTCGATATTGCATCCGGCGAAGATGCGTCCGTCCGCGCTTTCCAGCGCAGCGCCTACGGCGAAGTGCGAATAGTCGCAGCAGCTGTGTTTGCGCGCGTCCCAAGCTGCCTGCATTAATGGGTCCAAGAGTCAGGCCTCCAAACGCGGCAACACCGCGCGCAGGAATCGCACCAGCGTGTCGCGCACGCGCACTCCGGTTTCCAACACTTCTTCGTGCGAGATTTTTTGCGCCAGAATTCCCGCCGCCATGTTCGTGACACAACTCACGGCCAGAACTTTGATTCCCATGTGATTCGCCGCCAGCACTTCCGGAACTGTGGACATGCCCACCAGATCCGCGCCGATCGCGCGCAGATAACGGATCTCGGCGGGTGTTTCGTAATTCGGGCCGAGCAGCGCCGCGTACACACCTTCCGCCATCGGAATGTGCAATTCGGCTGCCACCTGCTTGGCGGCGCGCCGATACTGCTCGCAATAGGCGTCACTCATGTCGGGAAACCGCGGACCCAGCGAATCGTCATTCGGACCCGCCAGCGGATTCATCCCTTGCAAATTGATGTGATCGCTGATCAGCACCAGCGCGCCCTGCCCGTAAGCGAGATTGATTCCGCCCGCCGCGTTGGTCAACACGAGAGAACGCACGCCCAACTTGCCCATCACGCGGACCGCGAACGCCGCCTGCTGTGGCGAGTACCCTTCATAAAGATGTGCGCGGCCGCTGAGGCAAATCAGGTTCAACTCTCCCAGACGCCCCACAATCAGCTTTCCCGCATGCCCCACCGCCGTGGATTGTGGCCAATGCGGAATCTCCGCGTAGGGAACCGCCATGGCCTCTTCCAGCGCGTCGGCGAATACGCCCAGCCCGCTGCCCAGCACCATGGCGATTTTCGGAAGCAGCGGCAACCGCGTTTTCAGAAACGCCGCTGCCTCTTCCACCTGCGTCATAGCAACATTCCCGCAATACATGCCGACATGAAATTCGCCAATGTGCCCGCCGCCACCGCGCGGATGCCCATGCGCGCCATGTCCGATTTACGCGATGGCGCCAGCGCTCCGATGCCGCCGATCTGAATGGCGATGGAACTGAGATTCGCAAAGCCGCACAGCGCGTAGGTCGCGATCACGAACGACTTCGGGTCCAGTTGATCTCTGATTGGTCCCAGTTGCAGGAACGCCACGAACTCATTCAACACAAGGCGCGTGCCCAAAAGATTCCCCACCGCTTGCGCGTCTTTCCAACTCACGCCCATCAGCCATGCCACGGGCGCAAAAAGATATCCGAAGATCCGTTCCAACGACGCGGGAACGAAGGGAATCACCGTGTGTACCCAGCCGAGAATGCCGTTCACCATGGCGATCAGCGCGAGAAATGCGATCAGCATCGCGCCGATATTCAACGCCAGTTGCAATCCATCGCCTGCGCCGCGCGCCGCCGCGTCGATGACGTTCACGCCCGGTTTTTCGATTTCGATTTTGACCGATCCGCGCGTCTCCGGCTCATCCACTTCCGGCATGAACATCTTGGCCAACATGATGGTCGCGGGAGCGGTCATGATCACGGCCGTCAGCAGGTGTTTAATCTCCACGCCGGCGATTTTCACGTAGGCCGCCATCACCGCGCCGGACACGTGCGCCATGCCGCTCACCATCACCGTGAACAATTCCGATTGAGTGAGTTTGGGCAGGAAAGGACGGATGGTAAGAGGAGCCTCTGTCTGCCCCATGAAAATGCTAGCCGCGACGTTGGTGCTCTCTGCGCCGCTTGCGCCCATGATACGCAACATCACCCAAGCCATCCCTTTGATCACCACTTGCATCACTCCGAAGTAGTAGAGGATGGAGAATAGCGCGGCGATGAAGATGACGATGGGCAGCACCTGAAACGCGAAGATGACGCCGAACTCGACTTTACCCGCGCCATTCTGCACGTTCACGAATCCGGACTTCGCGCCCAGCGGACCGAAAAGGAACTGACTGCCCACTTCGGCATATTCCAGCAGCGCGTTCACGGCGACGCTTGCCGCCTGAAACAGTTTTCCGAAATCGGTTTTCAGAACAAGGAACGCAAAGAAAAACTGCAACCCTAGTCCCCAGGCAAGCAATTTTGGTTTGATGGCGCTGCGGTGCGCGGAAAAAAGCCAAGCCGCCGAAAGAATCGCGGCAAGGCCGATAAATCCCGTGAAGCGGTCCACGTGTGCCCTCCGGGCGGAAGATTAACCTACGACTTCGAGAATCAACTCGCGTTCTTCGGGGGCCTGCTGCGAAATGCGGAAAGCGTCTTCCACTTGTTCGGCAGCATCCTCCACGCGATCCTCACCAGTATAGTAGATGCGGCAAAGCACGCCGCCCGACTCCACCTTCTGCCCGACCTTCACCTCGAGAATGACGCCCACGGCGGGATCGATGGCATCGTCCTTGAGATCGCGGCCCGCGCCAATCATCTGGCTCGCCCTGCCGATCAGCTCGGCATCGACGGCACTGACGTAACCGCTGCGCGGCGAATAGACTTCGCGCATACCCGTGGCGTTGGGCAACAATTCGAACCGGTCCAGAACCTGCGCGTTGCCGCCTTGCGCCGTGATCACTTCCTTGAGTTTTTTGTAGCCCGATCCGTCGAGCAGCCGCGTTTGCGCAACCTCGCGCGCTTCCTCAATGGAATCCGCCGCCCTGCCCAGATGAATCATCCGCGCCGCCAATTCCAGCGACAACCGCGTCAGGTCCACGGGCCCGGCATTCTGCAACGTCTGCGAAACCTCCATGATTTCCAAAGCATTGCCCACGGCATAGCCGAGCGGCTGGTTCATGTCGGTGATCAAAGCCTGCACGCGCTTGTTGGCGCGGCGTCCAATGCCGACCATCAACTGCGCCAGCCTGCGCGCGTCGATCTGCTTTTTCATGAACGCGCCAGAGCCGACTTTCACATCGAGCACCAGAGCATCCAGACCCACAGCCAACTTTTTCGACATGATCGACGAAGCGATCAGTGCAATGGATTCCACTGTGGCCGTGGCATCACGGAGCGAATACAGTTTGCCATCAGCGGGCGTCACTTCCGCCGACTGCCCGATGAATGCCAAGCCCAGCTGCTGCAACTGCGCATGGAATTCGCCGATGCTGAGCGAGGTACGAAAGCCGGGAATCGCTTCCAATTTGTCGAGCGTGCCGCCGGTATGTCCAAGCCCACGGCCGGAAATCATCGGCACAACCACTCCCGCCGCGGCGGCGATCGGCGCGGCGATGAGGCTGGTCTTGTCACCCACTCCACCGGTGGAATGCTTGTCCACTTTCACACCCTGGACGCCGGAAAGATCGATGACCTCGCCGGATTCCAGCATGCAGTCCGTAAGAGCCGACACTTCGCGCTCCGTCATTCCTTGCCAGCAGACGGCCATCAAGAAGGCGGACATCTGGTAATCGGGAATCTCGCCTCGCGTAAATCCATTGACGAGAAAAACGACCTCTTCCGGCGAAAGTTCTTCGCCTTGACGCTTGCGGAAAATCAGATCAACTGTTCGCATTTTGAGTTCTTTAGCGTAACATCCCGGTTTAGGGGAAGTAAAGGCGAGCATGGCGAAGAAGCGGAGAAGCCTACGCGCTGAAAGAGGCGGCCAGCCGTTTCGCCACGACGCGATGTTCCGTGCCGGACATCATCCAAACACTGACCATTATTCGTCCTCGCCCTTGCAACAGCGTGTAAATAGGCGGATCGCCCGCGATCAGACGGTCGTGCACCTGTTTCGCCGAAACCTTGGTCTTACTCTCATCCCATTCCAGCAACAGGTGCGGCACCTGATTGGCAATTTGAGGAACTTCTTTTTTCGCGTTCACGCCGGAAACTTTCGAAACCACAGTGAGCATCTCCGTGACACGGCGATCGAGTTCGCGCTCTTCGGCGGCGTGGTCCACTCTCAAGTAACGCTCGACAGTGGCCACCATGCCGACAATTTCTTCTTTGCCCACTTTCATTCCGCGTCCGATACCGCCGTGCGGGCTTTGCGCTTCGGTAGCGGCGTCAATCAGATCTTTGCGTCCCAACAGAAGCCCCGCCGATTGCGGTCCCAGCATTCCTTTTCCACCGCTGAACGCCACCAGATCGAAGCCATCTTTGTTGACGTAGTTCCAAAGATTCTCTTTCGGCGGCACGTCGGCGGCGGCATCGTTGAAGGTTGGAATGCCGCGTTCTTTAGCGATGCGCACCCACTCGTCCCGCTTCACCTTGCCGTCGTGTTCGTGCTTGTTGAGATAGAACATCATGGCCGTGCGAGGTCCCAGAGCGCGCATCAGTTCCTCGCGAGATTCCACGACAATGACCTTCGCGCCCGCAAGCGTCATCTGATGTTCGTAGCCGCTGACGTGCGACTTTTGTTGAATCACTTCGTTGCGGGCGCCGGCGTCGGGAAGTTTGCGCAGCTTCGCTTTGTCGCCGCGAGCGAGGCAGGCAACGGTGGCAACTGTGATGGACGCCGCCGCTCCACCGGTCACCATGGCGGCGGGGACGTTCAGCAATTTCGCCAGCTTCTCGCCGGCCTTCTGCTGCAATGCGGGCAGGTGCACGAAATGCCGCGCGGCATCGTCCATAGCCCGCAACACTTCGGGCGGCATGAGCGAACCGCCCAGCACGGTAACCGTTCCCATGCCGTTGATGACGGGTTTGACGCCCAGGCGCTCATAGACTCCGGCGGTGTTGCCGGTTTTGGCTGCGCTCGCCGCAAAGGGCGTAGCGGCAGCCGCGGTGAGAAGGTGTCGTCGCAATGTCTTCATCTGTGAATTCTACTGGATCTTGAGCGCCGGCGGCTGCCACCGGCCATCCGCCGCTTCTGGTTTCGGAAGATAGAGCCGTAAGGCCAGCGTGAACACACCTTCGGGCGCCGGCAGCCAGTTCGATTCGCCGCTTTCGGGACGACCCGATTGAATGCGAATTTCCAGCGACCCGTCGGGATTTGTGCGCAGCCCCTTCGTACGATCGCCGATCGCATAGCGATGAATTGGATTGTCCACCAGGAACCTGTTGTCATCGTAGAGCGTGACCGACCAGAACGCGCCGGCCGGCGGCGTCTGCCCTTTCGCAAATCGCAAGACGTAGTTCTGTTTTCCGTTGAGCGGCTGCCCGGCGGCATCGCGATTCGCGCTCAGATAGATGGCCTCTTCCGGATCCAACGCGCCCAGTCCGCCCAGCGCGGTGGTCGCGCGGCGCATGTAATCGACGCCCCACGGCCGGATATCGGAGTAGATCCACCCATTCCTGGGAACCGCGACGCTGCGGGTGAAGATTCCGTTGGCCACAATGCGCCTTCCGGCCTCAATTCCACGCGAGAGTCCGCGCGTTGTTGCGGCGTCCAGCGTTTCCACTTGAAAGGATCCGCCGGGCCGGAACCCAATGCGCTCGAATTGTTTCAACATCGCATCGTCGCGCGGCGGCGCGTGCGAGTGCCCGCGTAATAGAAATTATTCGTATGCGCATCCAGAAATTGCAGCGTGTGATACCGCTTCGCCGCCGGCAAATGCAGAACGAGCGCTCCCGCCGCCAGATCAAGCCACGCCGT
This sequence comes from Candidatus Solibacter usitatus, assembly GCA_016191645.1. Classification (GTDB taxonomy): domain Bacteria; phylum Acidobacteriota; class Terriglobia; order Bryobacterales; family Bryobacteraceae; genus CADEFT01. Next base: position 9,918 of record JACPVQ010000034.1, on the reverse strand, counting down.
GGAATACAGCGTGTCGTTGTTCGGAGCAACCACGCCGCGGCTTTCATGCGTCGCCAGAGCGCGCGCGTGCGCGAATCGATTGCGCGCCGCAACCGGCGCCTGATCGCGAGTCAGGTTCATGATGACGGACGGCAGCCCGAAAATGTACGCTTGCACGCCGAGGCTGAATGCGTACTCCTCACGCGCCTGTTCGGGAGTTTGCGCCAGGAGCAGGCAAGAGGTCAGAATGATCCAGAGCGGCATTTACGCCGCCGACTTGTCTTGCGCATGAATTCCGAACAGGTTGCCTTCCGTATCCATGCAATATGCCAGCCACCCCACGCCGGGAATCGCCATCTTCGGAACCACCAATTGTCCACCGGCCGCCTGCACCTTGGCCGCGAACGCATCCACGTCATCGACGCCGATGGTATTCACGGTGCGCGGCTGCTTGTCTTCATGGACCATGAAGCCGCCGTTGATTCCCGGCTCCTCGTCCGCGCCGGTCGTCATCAACCAGTACGGTGTCGGACCGCCCCACTTCATGGACTTCCACCCGAACACGTCCTCATAGAATTTCACAGCGCGCTCCGGCTCTACGACGCCGAGTTCGAAATGAATTGGTCTGTTGCTCATAGTTTCCCTTTCGTTGGCCGCGGCCAAGGATAATCATTCTTTCCCGCGGCCGGATCGCGAGGTCCGGGAGGCAACTCCTTGGACCAGGCTTCCAGTCGCGGCATCATCTTCTCCACCACCTGTGGATTCTCCGGCGCGACGTTGCGCACCTCCATCGGGTCTTTCACAATACTGTACAACTCCACGCGGCTCTTGTCCGGATTCATCATCAACTTCCAATCGCCGTCGCGCATCGACAGCATGGGGCTCACATTGTTCACGTGTCCGGCGATGTTGAAGCGCCACTCCCAGAACAGAGGTTTCGTTCGCGGTAGCGATGCTCCCAGTAAGACCGCGCTGCGATCTTCGCCATCCGATTTCGCATTGGCGGGTACGGGAACGCCGGTCAGTTTCAAAATCGTCGGCAGCATATCCACGGATCCGATCACGCTGGCATCGACGCGTCCCGCCGGTACCTTGCCCGGCCACCGCACGATAAACGGCAGCCGCACGCCGCCCTCATAGAGACTGCGCTTGCGTCCGCGGAACGGGCCCGGCGAACCGACGCCGCTGTGGCCCGCGTTGTTGACGAAGATCTCCTCCGGCCCGTTGTCGGAGGAGAACAGCACGATCGTGTTGTCCGCTACGCCTAGACGTTCCAGACCGTCGAAGAGTTTTCCCAGGTCGCGGTCGAGCGCGGCAACCGACGCATAAAAGATGGTTCGCGCCGAGGTGTGACGTTTTGCCTCCACCGGATTGAATTTCTGAAACGGCATCATGTCGTCATCGGTGGGATTGAGCGGCGCGTGCGGCAACAGCGACCAGATCTGCGCGTAGAACGGCTTGCTTTTGTCCTTCGCGATGAATCGCAGCGCCTCGTCGACAAACACGCCAGTGGAGCGCGCGCGAAAATATTCGTCTTGCTCCCAAGTCGGGCCGTTGCCATTGATGGAGCGAAACTCATCGAAGCCGTACGCGGACGGAACCGGCGCGCCCGGACCGCTGCCGAGGTGCCACTTGCCATAGTGCGCCGTACGATATCCGGCCTGCTGCAACATGCGAGGCAACATGGGCGTGGATGTGTCCAGCCAGTTCGGCATGCCTCTGTTTGCGTTGAGCTCCGCCGCTGCGAAGTGTCCATGAATGCGGTGCCGCGCGGGGAAATGGCCGCTCAAGAAAGCTGTACGGCTCGGCGAGCACACCGGATTCGCAACGTAGAATTGCGTGAACAAAGAACCTTGCGCCGCAAGCTTGTCCAAACTCGGCGTGGGAATGAAACGGTTGCCATAACAGGCGAGATCACCCCATCCAAGATCGTCGGCGAGAACAAACAGAATGTTGGGGCGGCGCGCAGTCTGCGCGGCGACGTGCGCCGCCATCGCGGCAGCAAGAAAACTGCGACGGTTCATCGCTTGCCGGCCTTCACGCCCACGCGCGTGAGCACCTTGTGAATGGATGCGAAGATGTCGTCTTCCACTTCTTCCGAAAGCGGCCCCGGCTGGTTGTAGTAGACCATGCTCGCCACGGCTTCGTATCCGCCTTCTTTGAGAATCCGTTTCGAGGCGATGTAGCACATGACCTCGTTGCTGTAGCCGGCAACAATGAGATCCGTTCCGGCAAATTCTTTTTTGGCGCGAAGGGCATAATCCACTACGACTTCTCCACCCAGCGCCACCATCGCGATATTCTTGCTCAATCGAATCGCCTGCACAGGATAGGGCACGCGCCGCACGGGACGTCCCTCGTCGTAGGCTTTCAACATGGTTCGGGCACGAAATGCCTCGAATTTGTTTTTCGACAGTTTTTCCTTCTCAAATGTTTCCCGCGAATGCGAAGCGAACTTGAGATCGATGGTTTGCCACGCCGCTTTCAAAGAGGGAACAAACGGCTTCATTCCGCCGTCCAGCACCTTCTCCACTGCCGCGCCCAACTCCTTCCCATGCGCTACGGCGTTCTCCAGTTTGTTGCGCGGCTCCGGATTCTGATCCGCGCCGCACAACAGGAGAAACATCGCGGTCGCGCCCGGATGCCGTGACTCGACTTCCGCCTGCGCGTACCCCGCATAATCGCCGTGAATCTGGTAGAAATCGCCGCCCAGCGTCGTGTTGTGGCAAGCGTACGCGAACATCACTCCGCGCAACTTTCCTTCCGGTGAACGAACGGAAATCACCGGAACGTCGTGATCCACCGGACCCGGTTTGTGCACACCGAAACGCACTCCCGTGGGCGACAGCACGCGCCGGTTCGCGCCCAGACCGGCCGTGCCATGGCCAATCGCCATGCGCGCCGGAGCGAGATCGGCGATGGCCGCTCCCACCACCGTCACCAGGTTTTCCACCAACTGCAAAGCGTATTCATCCAGAACCTGACGATCGGCATTCTTAATGTCGAAGTACATCGTGTCCAGGTTGGGCCGCACCGCCGGGCCGGAATGCGTGTGCGCCGAATTCAACAGCAGATGCGCGCGGTCGATTCCGTACGCCTTCGCTACGCGCGCCGCCACCACATCCGACACGGCGCGCGGCAGACCGATGAGATCGCTGGAAACGATAACGGTCTTCACGCGCTTCTCTTCCATCACCAGGGCCTTCGCCCAGAGCTTCTGCGCTACTCCTTCGCTCGGCTTGTTCCGGTTCGCATAGCCGGACATCCAAATCGCTCTCGCGGGCGTGATATCCATGCGCGCCATACCCGCGCGAAACGCCTGCGCGCCCCATGCGGGCGTCATCAGAGCAATCGAGAAAAGAAAAAGACGAAGCATAGGTCCTCCATAATAGTATGATCAGGGAGCTTCCATGAAACTGATCGCTTGTCTTGCCTTTCTTTGCGGGCTGGCGGCGGGCCAGAGCAGTGACGCCGTCCTCACGGGAATCATCAACGATCCCAGCGGCGCACCCGTTCCAGGGGCCGCTGTGACGGCCACCAACGCAAGTACAAGTATCGAAAACCGCGCGCAATCGAACCAGGCCGGCGTCTACCTGTTCCCTGCTCTGCCCCCCGGAACGTACCGCGTAGCGGCTGCGCACGGCGGGTTTCAGCGCTTCGTTTACGATGCCGTCGTGTTGGAAGTCGGCGCGCGCATCTCGCTGCCCTTTGAATTGAAAATCGGCTCCACCACCGAGACGGTGGAGGTAACTGGCGTCGTGGATACCGAACTCGGTTACGCCACCAGCTCTGTGGGCAATGTCATCACCGGTCGTAAAGTGCAGGAGCTACCTCTGGTGGGGCGCAATGTCTACGACTTGCTCATCACACAAGCGGGCGTGGGTGGCGCGAACAATCAGAATTTCAATGGAGCGCGCTCCGGCGCGCTGCACATCACAATGGACGGCGCGAATATTCAGGACAACTTTCTCAATGCCCTCGCCTTCACCTCCATTGCATCCACCATCAACGTCGACCGCATTGCCGAATTTCGCGTCGTCACATCTCCCGCGGATGCTGAATTGGGGCGCGGCTCCGGGCAGATCATCCTTGTCAGCCGCTCGGGCACTAATCAGTTTCACGGCAGCGCGTTCGCCGAACAGCGTAACACCGTGCTCACCGCGAACACGTGGTTCAACAACCAGCGCGGCAGCGACCGCAATTTTCTTTTGCGCAATCAGTTCGGCGGACGCATCGGCGGACCCATTCGCAAGAATCGAACCTTCTTCCACTTTCACTACGACGGGCAGCGCCAGCGGCAGCGCGACTCCATCACCAGCGTGGTGTACACCGATACGGCGCGGCAAGGGATTTTTCGCTTTTTCCCCGGAGTGCGCAACGGCAATGCGAACGCCGCCGTCCCAACCGTCGATCTCAACGGCACACCGTTGAAACCCGCCGCGGCATTGGGCGACCTGGCCGCCGTCACCGTGTTCGGCAAAGACCCGGTGCGATCTGCTGCCGACCCCACCGGCAACATTCAGCGCACGCTGGGCCTGATGGCTTCGCCGAACAATTTTCGATTCGGCGACGGCTTGAACACCGCCGGATTCACGTGGCAGCGCTCCGTGCTTGTCGATTACAACGCATTCGATTTTCGCATCGATCACAACTTCAGCACCGCGCACCGGCTGAACTTCAGCTACTCGCGGCAGGCCTACGACAGCGCGAATGTCACCGGTCCGCAGCCTTATCCGGGCATCGCGGCCGGACGCGGGCCCAATGACACCAACCTCTACACGCTGAATTTCTATTCGGTACTGCGCCCGAATCTGCTCAACGAATTCCGCGCCAGCGTCAACAGGCCCACGCAAACCATCATCGCGCCGTGGCAAACCGACGACAGCTTTCTGGGCCGCAACTCAGACAAGCTGCCTTACCTGGTTGGGTTCACTCTGATCCAGAGTCCGTTCACCGTCAATCTGTTTGGCGCGGAGCCACAGCGGCGCATCAGCCCCGTGTACATGTTCGGCGACAGCGTTTCGTGGCTGCGCGGCAAGCACGCGTTCAAAGGCGGCTTCGACATGCGCTTCATCAGTTACGCCGGATACGACACCTACGCCGTCATGCCGCGCGCGCTGCTGGGCGCGGGTAACGTGGCCATTCAGGGCATCAGCACCATTCCGAATATTGGTTTGAACCTTGCGGCGGGCCAGCAATTGTTGGCGGAACTTGCCGGATCGCTTTCCGCCTCCTACCAGACGTTGAATTCGCCGGGCGGCAAGAACCCCACGTTTCTAGCGGGCCAAACACGCTATCGCCACTACAAGCAGCCGGAGTTCAGCTGGTTCTTCAAAGATGATTTCAAGGTCACCACAAACCTCACGTTGAACTTGGGTGTCCGCTACGAATATTATTTCGTTCCGAAGGAAGTTGACGGGCTCGGCATTGGAGTAGTGGGCGGCGGCAATCGCATCTTCGGAATTTCCGGCGAAGGATTCAACGGACTGTTCCAGCCCGGAGTGCGCGGCGCGTTGACCGATCTGGAAGCCATTGGACCGGGCACCGCAAAGCCCGGCACACAGGTCTATCGCGCGGACCGCAACAACTTCGCGCCCGCCGTGGGCTTGAATTGGAGCATTCCCTACTTCGGCAAGAACAAGACCGTGCTGCGCATCGGCTTTGGAATCGGCTATGAACGCACTCCGCTGTTCCTTGCCGATTCCGTGATCTTCGGGCCCGGCTATTCCGCAACGCCCATCTACAGTCAGGGGACGCTGTTCACGCTGGGCAATTTGAAGCTGCCGAATCAGCCCACCAGCCAGCCGCTGCAGACGGTTCCCTTGACGGATCGCGCCACTCCCGCTTACGCATTCGATCCCAACACGCGCACGCCGTACTATCAGAATTGGAATGTTTCCCTACAACGCTCCCTGCCGAAAAACATTTTGGTCGACGTGCGTTATGTCGGAAACAAAGGCGTGAAGCTGATGCGCGCGGTGAACATCAACGAAGCCAACATCTTTGAAAACGGAATCCTGGACGCATTCAAAGTGACCGCGGCGGGCGGCAATGCTCCGCTGTTCGACAGAATGTTCGCGGGCATCAGCGGCGTCGGCTCCACCATCAGCGGCTCCGATTTCCTGCGCGCATTCGCGGTGACACAAGCGTTTTTCGCGGGCAACAATCCGGGCGGGCTCGCCAACTACCTGAACACCAGCACGCTTGCCGGAACGCCCGGACAATTGTTGCGCCGCGCCGGTCTGCCGGAGAACTTCGTTGTCGCGAATCCGCAATATGGCAGCACCTATTACATCTCCAATTTCGGCAACTCGAACTATCATTCGCTGCAAGTGGAAGTGCTCAAGCGGTTCTCGCGTGGATGGATGTTCCAGGGCAATTACACGTGGAGCAAGGCGCTGGGCAACGAAGAGGGCGACGAAGTTGGATTTCGCGGAACGTTTCGCACGCTGCGAAATTTCTCGCTCGATAAACGCGTGCTGTCCTTCAGCAGGGCGCATGTCTTGCGTATGAACGGCATTTGGGAGATTCCTTTCGGCAAGGGCAAACGCTACGGCGGGTGGCAGATCGGCGCAATTTCGGTGATCTCCAGCGGGTCGCCCATCAACCTGAGCGCGGTGAACGCCTTCAACACTCTGGCCACGGCGGGTGCCGGAACAACCGTCGGCGCTGCAACGCCGAACGCCGCGGCCGCGCTTCAGAGCAACATGGGCGGCGTCGTGAAGACCGGGAACGGCGTTGTCTATTTCAGCGGCCTGAAACAGGTGGCGGATCCATCCATCGCCAACATCGCAACGCCCGCCATCCGCGCGCAAAGCACGATGCTCGCCATCACCGATGCAAACGGGCAGCTGCTCATGGTCAATCCTTCGCCGGGCCAATTCGGCAATCTTCCGCAGAACTTTCTGCGCGGACCGGGTCTGTTCCGCGTCGATTTGAATATGCTGAAGCGCTTCCGCATCGGCGACAGGAAGGAGTTTCTATTGCGCGCCGATGCGGTCAACGCACTAAATCATCCCTATTTTTCCGACCCGGTGCTGGACATCAACTCGCCGCAATTCGGCCGCATCACGGACACAGTTGCGGGGTCGAACCGCGTGGTCGTGATCGGCGTGCGATTTACGTTTTGAAAACCGTTCTGTACTGCTTGTGAATTCTCTCCACGCTGCTGTACTACTAGACTCTGAAATCTTCCCAAGCCTTGAAGATTTGTGCTGCTCTGTGGGGCAGGTCTCCAGACCTGCGGCGGGATCTCCAGATCCCGCCTCTGTGAGTTTCGATTACTACCAGCAGAGCCGGTCTGGAGACCGGCTCGCAGATCTGGAGATCTGCCCCACACAGCAGCACAAAAGGGAGCAGCTAGGCGCTGGTGTTTTCCACCCACCACGGCTTCGACGCCGGGTCTTCAATCACCAGATCCTGCAGGAACCGCGCCGCCTTGGTGAGTCCTTCTTCGGGCGACATCAGCGAGTCCTCGTGTTCAATGGAGAGCACGTAGTCGTAACCGTACATGCGCAGCGTCGATACGAACTCTTTCCACCACTCCGCGCCGTGGCCGTATCCGCAGGTGCGGAAGACCCACGCGCGATTCTTCTCGTCGGTGTAGAGCTTCATGTCGAGCACGCCGCTGGTGGGCAGATTCACGTTGTAGATCTGCGTGTCCTTGGCGTGGACGTGGAAGATGGAGTCGCCCAACACGCGAATGGCCGCAATCGGGTCGATGCCTTGCCAGAACATGTGGCTGGGATCGTAGTTGCATCCGATAGCGGGGCCGCACGCCGCGCGCAGTTTGAGCATCGTCTCCGGGCTGTAGGCAATGAAGCCGGGGTGCATCTCGATGGCGATCTTCACGCCATGATCGGAGGCGAACTTGCCGCGCTTCTCCCAATACGGAATCGCTTTCTTTTCCCACTGCCACTTGAGCAGCTCCTGATAATGCGGGGGCCACGGCGACGTCACCCAGTTGGGATACTTCGCCTTGTCGCTGTCGCCGGGGCAGCCGGAAAAATCGATGACGACGGGCACGCCGAGCTTCTCCGCCAGCAGAATCGACTTCCTGTTCACTTCCTGATTCTTCTTGGCAACATCGGAATTGGGATGCAACGGCTCGCCATGGCAGCTCAGCGCGCTGATGGAGATTCCGTTGTCAGCCATCTTCTGCTTGAACTCTTTGAGCGCAGTCTTATTTTCCAGCAGCGAGAGTTGGATGTGCGGATCGCCGGGATAGTTCCCAGTCCCCAACTCGACGGTGGAAATGCCGAGACTCTTCAGCTTCTCGATCACTTGATCCAGTGAAAACTGGGCTAACAATGCGGTAAATACGCCGACTCTCACGGTAATGCCTCCAGGAAGAAAATGGGAAAATCCGACAGCCAGAATACCATACGGGGGCGCAACCTAGCTCCGGCTGCGGCCGTCGCGCTTCCACTTCTCCAAAAGCTCCGCCATGCTCTTCACGACATCCGCGCGCTTAAAGTACAAATTATCCTGCTCCAGCGGATCGGTTTTCAGATTGTACAATTCCATCGGCGGCTCGCCGGGCTTTGGCGTAATCTTCTGCGGCACGGAGAAACCCCACGAGCCGCGGCCCGTCGACAACTTCCACTCGCCTTTACGAATGGCGAACAGGCCTTGACTGGAATGATGCACCACGGCCTCGCGGACCTGCGTTTGCGGTTTCGATCCGAACAACGCGGGAGCGATGGAAAAACTATCCTCCGCCGATTCGCGCGGCAATGCGAAGCCGGTGATCTCGGCGGCCGTGGCCATGAAATCGGTGAGACACGCCAGTTGATCGGAGACGCGCCCCGCGGCAATATGGCCGGGCCAGCGAGCCATAAACGGAATGCGATGGCCGCCGTCGTAAACATCTGCCTTCTGCCCGCGCACGCGTCCGTTGGCGCGATGCTGATGCATGGCGATTTCTTCAGGCGTCCAGTGCGCTCCGTTGTCGCTGGTGAGGATGAGCAGCGTATTCGCGGCATGCCCGTTGCGCTCCAACGCATTCATCACCTGGCCCACGACGTCATCCACTTGCGCCACGAAATCGCCGTAGGGTCCGGCCTTCGCCTTGCCTACAAACTCCTTGGTTGGCAGCCACGGCGTGTGCGGCCCGGTGAGCGGGAAGTACATATAGAACGGCTGCCGCGACCCTTTCTGTTGATCCAGAAATTTTACGGCGCGTTCCGTGATTCGCGGCAACACGTCGATATGACGGAAGCTGGGCGCGATGCCGCCGCCGCGCCAGTAGATGCCACGTTGTTCGCGAACGCCCTCCACCTGCTTTGCCGGCTGCTCCAACACGTGATCGTCTTCGACAAACACGTACGGCGGCATGTCGAGCGAAGCCGGAATCCCAAAGAACGTATCGTAGCCCGCATCCTTCGGACCGGGGCGCAGGACTTTGCTGTAGTCCGTAACCGCATCGTTTCCCAATCCGAGATGCCACTTTCCAAAGACTGCGGTGCGGTATCCCTGCTGCTTCAACATGGATGCGACGGTGAGACGGCTCGCTTCCGGCAAGTACGGCGACTCGCCGCCGAGCACGCCTTGCTTCAACTTCGATCGCCAGCAGTAGCGTCCGGTGAGAATGCCGTAACGCGTCGGCGTGCACACGCTCGACGGCGAATGCGTATCCGTGAAGCGCATTCCCTGGCTCGCCAGTTTGTCCATGTTCGGCGTGGGAATTTTGGAGTCGGGGTTGTAGCAGCGCAGATCGCCTAAGCCGAGATCGTCGGCGAGGATGTAGACAATGTTCGGACGGTCGGCGGCGAACAGCGGGGAAACGAGCGCGCCGGCGCCACAGGCGCGAAGAAAATCTCGTCTTGTCATCAGCGCTATTCTATCGCTACTTCGAAGGCAAACGCCGCATCACCGCCGGGCTTGTGAGTTCCCGCAGCGCATCTTTACCCACCCATCGCGCGGCGGCATGCGGTGATT
>JACPVQ010000033.1 GCA_016191645.1 Candidatus Solibacter usitatus | reverse complement strand
GAAATCTCCCCAAGTCGCGAAGAATGTGCTGCTCTGTGGGGCAGGTCTCCAGACCTGCGAGGCGATCTCCAGATCGCCTCTGCCGGAAGTTATTGTGTTCTCTGAGGCGGCCGCGTTGCAGCCGATGGCATCTGGCGATGCCATGCGGGATCTGGAGATCCCGCGGCAGGTCTGGAGACCTGACCCCACAAAATCCACGAAACTCTGGCGGCACGGGCAACGTTACTATTAGTAAGGAGGGTTTTGCATGAAAGCTCTCGTTGCATTTATTGCCGGCGCGGTGGTTGCCGCCGGCGTCGCGTTTTTAGCCGTGGGTAGACTGGCCCAATCGCCGACTCCAGCACCATCGAGCGCCGTCGCACCGGTCGCGGAGGTTGTTCCAGCTGCTCCGCCCGCAGCAACGCCGCCGGTCGCTCAACCGGCTCCAGTCGTCACGCCCGTGAAAGCGCAACCGCCGCGTGTCGCGATTCGGGAACAGCGGCCAGAAGCGGCTCCGCGTGTTGAGACGCGCCCCGCGCCAGTGGAGGTTCCTCAGGTTGCTGCAAAGCCTGTACTTATTGAGGCACCCGCGCCAGTGGCGCAAGTGGAACGCCGGCCTGAGCCACCAAAACCCGATCCACCGAAGCCTGCGCCGCCCGTCGAACCCATGCGCGTCACCATTCCGGCGAATACAACCATTGCGGTGAGACTGGATCATTCCATTTCCACGGAACGAGTGCAAACCGGATCCGTTTTCCATGCCAGCCTCGATCAACCTCTGTCAATTGACGGCATTGTGTTGGCGGAGCGCGGCGCGAAAGCGGAAGGCAGAATCACTCATGCCGAGCAGGCGGGTCATGTCAAAGGCATGTCCAGGCTGACGCTGGAATTGACAAGGCTTACGCTCGCCGACGGACAAACCGTCACGTTCTCCACTGTGCCAATTACGCGTGAACCCGAGGGCGTCGCGCGCAAAGAGGCGACGAAAGTTGCAGTGGGCGCGGGCATCGGCGCGGCGCTCGGAGCGATCTTCGGCGGCGGCAAGGGAGCGGCAATCGGCGCAGGCTCCGGCGCAGCAGCCGGAGCGGGCACCGTGGCCATGACACGCAACAAACCGCTCGTGTTGCCGAGTGAAACTCGATTAGCTTTTCACGTCAATGTTCCGCTCGACGTTGTAGAACGGCGTTAGCCATTGGTGGAACTTCTCCTCGTCTCTGAGGAGTAGCTTCGTTCGCAGCCAGTAGACGTCCCCCCGCACATCCGTGGGAAGATTCAACGCATCCTTCTGCGTGGTGAGGACGATGCCGGCGCGGTCCGTCATCTTGTGGATTTGATCGAGCCGGTAGGAAGTGTGATCCGCGAACGTCCATTGGCGTGCCGGGCGGATTCCCAGACGCGCAAGCGTTTCCCAGAACGCCGCCGGATTTCCGAGGCCGCAGAAAGCGGAGACATTCCGCGATGCGAAGTAATCGGGGGGATGCGTTTCCCCATGCGGTCCCACCCATTCGACGCCTTCGAGCGTGGCGTAGAAAATGGGCGCATAGCAGAGGGTCCGAAGGCGGGTTTCGAGAGCGCTCCACGGCAGGGGCGGCGCGGCGCGCATGATGACAAAAGCCGAGGCACGCTGAAGCCCGGCCAGCGGCTCGCGCAGACGCCCCAGAGGGAAGATCGCGTCGCGGCCGAAGGGGTCGAGCGCGTCGATCATCACAATGTCGCAATCCTTCGCCAATCGCCAGTGTTGCAAACCGTCATCGAGCAGAAACAAATCAGGGTGGAAATGTTCTTGCAGCAAGAGCCCCGCCCGATGGCGGTCCGCTCCGATACCGAGGGCGGCGTTTCCCTCGCGAAGAAGGATCTGCGCTTCGTCGCCGGTGCGTTCCACTGCGCATTCTTCGCCTGGTGTAAGTATGGTAAGGCCGTTCGATGCGGCGCGCTTGTAACCTCGCGTCAGGATTGCCACTCGCCGGCCACGCCGGCTGAGTGTCTCCGCCAGGTAGCCGGCCATCGGAGTTTTGCCGGCTCCGCCCATCGTAATCCCGCCAATGCTGATCACCGGCGCAGGAAGGCGCAGTTGTTGCTTTCTCCGGCGGTCGAGCCTGACACCACCGGCCCAAGCCCATGTAAAAGGCGTAAGTCCCCACCGTAACGGCCACGGATGGACATAGCGCGGCAGTGCGCGGCCGCACGCTTGGACAATCTCATTACAAGCACGCGCCGTCGCTCCGCCCTTCGAAAGAGCAAGGGCGCTCGCCTTCTCTCCGAGTTCCCGGCGCTGCTCCGCGCTTTCGCACAACGCCGACACCACACCGGCCAACTCGTCTCCATGCGCGATCTCCATCACCCCGCCTTGCGCGCGAAACTCCGCCGCAATATCCGGAAAGTTCTCCATGTGCGGGCCGATGATCATCGGCTTCGCGAAGAAGGCAGGCTCAAGAATGTTGTGGCCGCCGCGATGCGGCAGCGTGCCTCCCATGAAAACAACGGTCGCCAAAGGAAAAATCGAACTGAGTTCGCCCATCGAATCCAACAGCAAAACCGCGGGAAGCCGCGCATCGCTCTTCACCGTCAGTTGTGACCTGCGCAGAAACGAAACGCCCGCTTCGCGCAGTTTGCCCGCTGCCTCATCAAAGCGCTCCGGACGCCGTGGAACAAGAATGAGCAGCAGGCGCGGGTGTGGTTGCGACAGATCGCGGAACGCTTGGATCACCACGTCATCTTCGTCGGGATCACCCGCTATCGCCGGCGGCATTGTGCTGGCGGCAATCCACACAGGCTCGGGCCGCAGCTTCTCGAGAAGCGCTGCGATATCGGCGGGAGGCGTAGTGTCACCGGCGCGGAAATCGTATTTGAGGTTTCCGCTGACTCGAACCCTTGCCTCCGGCGCGCCAATTTGCAGATAGCGCAACCGTGCCTGTTCATTCTGAACAAGAATCAAATCGGGCCAACACAACACCTGCCGGAAAAACCGGCGCGCGCGTCGATATCGCGGCAGTGCTTTGTCCGAGATGCGGCCATTCACAACGACCAGGCCGCAGCCAAACCGCTTTGCTTCGCGAAAAAGATTGGGCCAGATTTCGGTTTCCATCACAACCACGACGCGCGGCCTCAATCGACGCAAGACGCTGCGCACTGCCCAACAAAGATCGAGCGGCGCATAGAAGATGCCATCGGCGAGGACGCCCAGTTTCTCTTCCGCGATTTGACGCCCGGCGACCGTGGTAACGGACACATAGATCCCGCGGCCGGGCATTTCCGCGCGCATCTGGCGAATGAGTTCCACCGCCGAAACAATTTCGCCTACCGACACGGCATGCAACCAAATGCCGCCGGGAACCGTCGCATTCCATAGGTGCGGCGCGAAGCCGAATCGTTCTCCCAGCCGCTGCCAGTAGCGTCTGTCCCTAAGGCCGCGCCGCACCAAATAGAGTACGATCAAGGGAAATGCGAGTAATCCGAGGAGACGGTAAAGAAAATAGATGATCACGCGCGGAGCCGCTTGGCTAATACTTCTGAGTATAACGGCTTGTGCGGAGGGCACGGCATTTGCACAAGGCATCGGCGGCAAAGGCTCGCCTCTGCGCCCCGGCCCTGCCACTTCTTATTCGACAAAGCAAACGAATAACGGGCTCACCATCGCCGCGCTTCCCTACGACGATGTCGAGAAACTGAAGCCCTACTTTGGCAAGACCAACCTGCTGCAATTCGGGATTTTTCCCGTGATGCTGATCCTGCAGAACGATACCGGCAAGGCCTTGAATCTGGAAACGCTGGAACTGCACTACGTCACCGCCGACCGGCTTCGTTTGGAAGAGACACCGGCGTCCGAGGTGCAGTATCTTGACGGTCCGCGGCGTCCGAGGGTCGGACAACAAACGCCGTTGCCCATCCCAATTCCGCGAGGGAAGGCGAAGAGCAAACTCGCCATTCCGGAAATTACCGGCTTCGCGTTCAACGCGAAGATGCTGCCCGCCGGAGAATCGGCGCATGGTTTTGTCTACTTCCAGACGACGCATCAACGCGGCTCAAAGGTTTACGTGCGCGGGATTACCGAAGCTGCAACTCGCAAGGAACTGCTCTTTTTCGAAGTGTCGTTGGAGTAATCCGCAGGCCATTATAATGGTTTACATGTCTGGGCTTGCGGTTTTCTTTCTCCTTTCCTTCTGTAGCGCGGCTCCGCCCGATGCTGCTCCTAAGGCCGGCATGGACGCCGCGCAACTGTCGCGCATCCCGGCGCGAATGAAGGAATACATCAACGCGGGGGCGCTTCCCGGCATTGTCACGCTGGTGCAGCGCAAAGGCGAGATGGTCCATCTGGAAGCCACAGGATGGCAGGACAAAGAGAAGGACGTCGCGTTGAAGACGGATACGATCTTCGAAGTGATGTCGATGACTAAGCCGGTGACGGCCGTCGGCATTCAGATGCTGGTGGAGGATGGGTTGATCGCCTTGAACGATCCCGTAGAGAAATATCTTCCGGAGTTTCGCGGACAAATGCGCATTTCGTCCAAAGAGAAAGATCAGCTGGTGCTGCGAAGGCCATCTCGCCCCATCACCATTCGCGACCTGCTCACCCACACATCCGGCATGCCCGAATATCCTCCCGAAGGAATGGGGGGAGTGAATTTCTACTACGCCATGAACCGCACGTTGGCCGAGGCCGTGTCCATCTTCTCGCAATTGCCGCTGGAATTCGAGCCGGGCACGAAGTGGAGTTACAGCAATACCGGAATCGCCGCGCTCGGGCGCATCATCGAAGCGGTGAGCGGGAAACCTTACGAAACATTTCTGGCTGATCGTGTTTTCGCTCCTCTCGCCATGAAGGACAGCTTTTTCTTTCCGCCGAAAGAGAAAGTGGATCGCATCGCATCTGTCTATGAGATGAAGGACGGCAAGCTGCAGAATGTGGGCCCCGGGATTCTGCGCAAGGGCGCGAAATATTCCATGCCGGAAGGCGGATTGTACGCCACGGCGCGGGACATGGCCGCCTTCTATCAGATGATGTTGAATGGCGGCGCGTACAACGGGAAGCGGCTGCTATCGAAATACTCGGTGGAAGCGATGACGACGGTGCACACGGCGGGAACCGGCGTCAATTGGGGGCTCGGCTGGAGTGTGACCAGGGGGGCGAACTCAACCTTGACTCTTCTTTCCGAAGGGACCTTCAGTCACGGCGGCGCGTTCGGCACTTACGGTTGGGTGGACCCTGTACGCCAGGTGATTGGCGTGTTTATGACGCAGCGGCTTGGCGGCGGCGGGGAGGAAGCGCGCGGACGCTTCGTGGAAATGACGAACGCCGCGGTTTTGAATTAAGGAACTCAGTCATGCGATATCTACTTCTTTTTGTTTCCGCGCTGGTTTTTGCCGCGCCGCCCATCGGCGATGCGAACAAAGCGGGAATGGATCCGGGCCGCCTGGCGAATATCGCCGCGCGAATGAAGGCATACACGGAACGCGGCGAACTCGCCGGCGTCGTGACGCTGGTTTCACGCCACGGAGTCCTGGCGTCCGTGGACGCGTCCGGTTGGGCCGACGTCGAACAAAAGAAAGCGATGAAAACGGATTCCATCTTTCAGATCATGTCGATGACGAAACCCGTCTGCGCCGTCGCGATCATGATGCTGGTGGATGAAGGCAAACTGGCGCTGACCGATTCCGTGGAGCGGCATCTGCCGGAGTTTCGCGGACAGATGGTGGTGGCGTCGCGCGAAGGCAGCAACCTCACGCTGCGCAAGCCCGCACGGCCCATCACCGTTCGCGATCTGATGACGCACACTTCGGGATTGCCGTCCGGCCCGCCGGCGTCTCTTGCCGAGTTGAATCAAAAACTGCACGTCACGTTGGCCGAAGCGGTACATGTGTTTTCGCAGATGCCGCTCGATTTCGAGCCTGGCTCGCAATGGCGATACAGCAACGCGGGGATCGCCGTGCTGGGGAGGCTGGTGGAAGTGGCTTCGGGAACTACGTTTGAGAAATTCCTGGACGCGCGCATTTTCCAGCCGCTGGGTATGAAGGACAGTTTCATTTTTCCGCCCGCGGACAAACTGGACCGCATGGTCACGGTACATCAGGCGAAGGAGGGCAAACTGGCTGCCGCCCCGGATTCGATTCTCGGCGGCGATTCGCGCAAGCATCGCAGGGGCGCGGTGTATTCCGCCCCGGAGTTTGGTTTGCACTCCACGGCCGCCGATCTCGCGGCCTTCTACAACATGGTTCGCACGGGCGGCATGCATAGCGGCAAGCGCCTGCTCTCGGCCGCGGCGATGAAAACGATGACTTCCTTGCACACCGGTGATTTGAAGGCGGGTCACCTGCCCGGGACGGGATTCGGTCTTGCGTGGGAAGTGACGAAAGAGCCGCTCGGTATGCTGTCGCTGATGTCCATCGGATCGTTCGGCCACGGCGGAGCGTTCGGTACGCACGGCTGGGTGGATCCGCAAAAAGACCTGGTTGGCGTTTTCCTGATCCAGCACACGGGCTATGCCGGCAACGCGAAAGCCGTGTTTATGGCGATGGCGGCCGCGGCCATCGGCGAGTAACATTCGCTTGTAGACGCCGCACCCTGTTAGAATGCTGTTTTATGTTTCAAGGTCTCGAACACACGGCAATCGCTTCGCCCGATCCGCGCAAGCTGGCTCAATGGTATGTCGATTTTCTCGGCTTCCACATCAACTTCTCCTACGACGTTTTCTATTTCGTGAAGGCGCCTAATGGCTCGATGCTGGAAATCATTCCCTCCGATGGAGTGATGGCGGGCACGCCTGGAATGAAGGAGCCCGGCATCCGCCACTTGGCCATCGCCGTTAACGATTTCGACGCGGCGTACGCGAATCTGATCGCCAGCGGTGTCCACTTCCTCGGCGAGCCTTACAACAACCAGGGCAATCGTCTGGTCTTCTTCAAAGACGGCGACGGAAATATCCTGCACTTGATTCATCGCGAAAAACCGCTTCCATAGCCGGGGCCGTCGTTGTTAAAGCGGACATTTAAGGCATTCCAGTATCGCGATTTCCGGCTCATGTGGCTGGGTGCATGCACGTCGAGTATCGGCACGTGGATGCAGCAACTGGCGCAGAACTGGCTGGTGTTCGAGCTGTCGAAATCGCCGCGCATGCTGGGGCTTGACGCGTTTCTAGGGCAGATTCCTATTCTGCTGCTCTCGCTGCTTGGCGGCGTCATTGCGGACCGGCGGGACAGGCGTCACCTGTTGATCGCGTCGCAATTCATTCAGATGGCCTGCGCCCTGACGCTGACCGCGCTGCTGGTCACAAAGACCGTTCAAGTGTGGCACATCCTCACGATGTCTTTTGTGGTGGGCATTGCGCAGGCGTTCGGCGGGCCGGCCTATCAAGCGCTGATCCCGCGTCTGGTCAAAGGCGAAGACCTGCAGAACGCTATCGCGCTGAATTCCATTCAGTTTAATTTGGCGCGCGTCATCGGGCCGGTGATTGGCGGCATCGCCATGACGAAACTGGGCGCGGAGTGGTGCTTCGGCCTCAATGCGCTTTCGTTCGTCGCGGTGATCATTTCACTGGTGCGGCTGCATGAGAGGTTCACGCCGGCGGAGAGCAACATGTCGGTGCTGGAAAGTATGAAGGAAGGCATCCGCTTCGTGCGGCGGCGAGAGGGATTGGAGCCGCTCATCGTCATCGCGTTCTTCATGACGATGCTCGGCGTGCCCCTCATCGGATTTCTGCCGGTGTTCGCCAAGGACGTCTTTCATCTGGGCCCCGACGCGTATTCGATCTTGCTTTCGGTATCGGGATTGGGATCGGTGGCAGGCGCGTTGATTGTAGCGGGGACGGGCAACGTGCAGCGCAAAGGCAAAGTCACGTTGATGATCCTGATGTTCCTCGGCGTCCTCATCGCATGCTTCGCCAACAGCTCGGCTTTCTGGTTGAGCTGCGTGATTCTCTTTGTTGGCGGCGCGGCGCTTATCGCGAGCTTCGCAATGATCAGTTCGCTGGTACAGTTGATAGCCACCGACGAGATGCGCGGCCGCGTGATGAGCGTTTACAATGTCGCGTTTCGCGGCGG
Source organism: Candidatus Solibacter usitatus (assembly GCA_016191645.1). GTDB lineage: Bacteria > Acidobacteriota > Terriglobia > Bryobacterales > Bryobacteraceae > CADEFT01. Next base: position 19,132 of record JACPVQ010000033.1, on the reverse strand, counting down.
CATGCCGATTGGCAGTCTGGTCACAGGTCAACTGATTACGATGACGTCCGCTCCGCTGGCGATCTCGATTAACGGCGCTTTGCTGGCCATTATCGGCGCGTGGTTCCTATTCGCACACCGGCGTGTGGCGAAGCTGTAAGTTGCGCACTGTTTTACTACTACTCCTGAAAATCTTCCCAAGCCGCGAAGAATGTGCTGCTTTGCGGCTGTGCTGCGCTGTGGGGTAGATCTCCAGATCTGCGAGACGGTCTCCAGACCGTCTCTGCCGGCACCAATCGAAATGCCAGATGCGGCTGCAACGCAGCCGAAGCGGCTGCAACGCAGCCGATGGCCTCTGGTGAGGCCATGCGGGATCTGGAGATCCCGCAGCAGGTCTGGAGACCTGCCCCACAGAGCAGCACAGATTAGTAGTACATCAACGCAGGATATCTTCCAGCTGAATCCTGTTGTCGGTCTTCGCGTCGCGGTACTTCACAATGACCGGGGTGTACAGTGAGATTCCCCAATCCTTTCCGTGGCCGCTGGAAACAGCGCGCGAGCCTGCGACAACCACGGCTCCTTCAGGAACAATCAGCGGCAGTTCCCCGGTTGCGGTGATCACGTTGCCATTGACCAAATCGTAGAGAGGCGTGGAGCGGTTGAGAATGGCGCCCGTGCCCAACACCGCGCGCCGTTTCACGATGGTGCCTTCATAGACGCCGCAGTTGCCGCCCACCAGAACGTCGTCTTCCAGGATCACCGGCATCGCGCCGACAGGTTCCAGCACGCCGCCGAGTTGCGCCGCCGCCGAAACATGGCAGTTCTTGCCCACTTGCGCGCAACTGCCCACCAGCGCGTGCGAGTCGATCATCGTGCCGTCATCGACATAAGCGCCGGCGTTCACGTACATCGGCGGCATGCAGGTGACTCCCTTGCCGATGTAGCAGCCGTCGCGAATGCTCGATCCGCCGGGAACAATTCGCACGCCGCTCGACGTGGTGAATCGCTTCACCGGATACGTGGCTTTGTCGAGGTACGGTTGGCGCGTCCGGTCGATGGACATGTCGACGACGGCCCCCATGCGGAAGCCAAGCAGAATGCCCTTCTTCACCCATTCGTTTACCATCCAGCCGCTCGGCGATTTGGCATCCGGCGCGGCGGAACGAATTTCGCCGCGATTGAGCGCGTCCTTGAAACGTTCAAACAAACGAAAATGCGCTTCGGTGTATGTGGCGGGCGGATTGTGAAACAGTGCTTCGATTTCAGTCCGCGGCATGCGCGCTCCTGCCCGGCAACATTCCGAGGTCCGCCAGCACGGCGTCGATCTTCGACATGCTGGAGGGCGACGGCGGGCACATCGGCAATCGCCACACCGGTTGCAACAGGCCCATGCGGGCCATGGCGGCCTTCACGGGGCCGGGATTCGATTCCACGAAGTTCACTTCCATCAGCGGCAGGTATTTGCGCTGCAAGGCGCGCGCGCCCGCGAAGTCGCCCTGCAAACACAACTGCGTGAGTTGCGTCATCCCGCCGGGAATCTGATTGGACACCACCGAGATGAGTCCCTTGCCGCCCAAAGCGATCAGCGGGAGCGTTACGGAATCGTCACCGCTGAGCACGGCGAATTTCGCGGGTACTTCCTGGATCACACGCGCCATCTGCGAAATGTTTCCGCTCGCTTCCTTCACGCCAACAATCGTGTCGATCTCCGACAAACGCTTGAGCGTTGACGGTTCGACGTTGATCCCCGTGCGGCTTTGCACGCTGTAGACAACGATGGGCAGTCGCATGGAAGAGGCAATCGCTTTGTAGTGCTGATAGAGTCCCTCCTGCGTCGGCTTGTTGTAGTAAGGCGTCACGGAGAGGATGCCGTCCGCGCCCATCACTTCCAACTCGCGCGCGAGATCGATCACTTCCGCCGTGTTGTATCCGCCAGCGCCGGCAACAACGGGCACAATGCCCTTGGCTTCTTCGAGTACGATTTCAACAACGCGCAGGTGCTCGGAGCGCTCCAGCGTCGGGCTCTCTCCCGTGGTCCCGCAAGGCACAAGGAAATTAATTCCTTCCTCGATTTGACGGCGCACGAGATTGCGCAGCGCGGATTCGTCCAACGAGCGGTCCGCTGTGAACGGCGTAACCAGCGCTGTTCCACATCCGATAAACATACTTCCTCCAATCCGAAAACTTAATTGCGAAGCGGTTTGCCTGTTTTCAACATAGCTTGAATTCGTTCCTGTGTCTTCGGCATGCCGCACAGGCTCAGGAATCCTTCGCGCTCCAGGTCGAGCAAATATTGCTCGCTCACCACGGGTTCGCCCGTCAACCTGCCGCCGGAGAGGACGCCGGCGATCTTTTCCGCAATGACCACATCGTGATCGCTGATGAAATTTCCCTTGCGCATGGACCAGGCGTACAGCTTGATGGCCGCGAGCGCGGTCTCGCCGCCGGTTTTGATATCGGTGCGCGGCCGGCCAGGCGAATAGTTCGGAACAATGGAGAGCGCCAGCGCTTTGGCGTCCGCAATAAGCCGTTCCTGATTCATGGAAACAGGATCGACTTTGTTGAGCAGCCCGAGGTTCTTCGCATCGTCCGCGCTGGCGGACACCTTGCCCAATCCAACCAGCTCAAATACTTTTTGTGGATTCTTCAGGCGCAGAAGCAACTCTTTGCAACCGCCTCCCGCCGGAATTAATCCGACGCCCACTTCCACTAATCCCATGTACAACTCCGCCGACGCCTGGCATCGCGCAGCGTGCAGAGAGATTTCGCAGCCTCCACCCAATGCGCGGGAAAATGGCGCGGCGATCACCGGTTTCGCGGCGTACTTGATGGCCATGTTCGCTTGCTGGAAGCGATGAATGGCGGCGTTCAAATCGTCCCACTCGCCTTCTTGCGCGGCAAGCAAGACCATCACCAGATTCGCGCCCGCGCTGAAATCCTGCCCTTCGTTGGCAATCACCATCGCCTGGAAATTGCGCGCCGTCTCTTCGATGCCCGCATAGATCATGCCGATCTGATCTTCGCCGAGCGCGTTCATCTTGCTATGAAACTCCAGACACAACACGCCGTCGCCAATGTCCACCAGCGACGCGCCGGGGTTCGACTTCACCACGCCGCGCGCGCGTTTCTCAGCAGAGAGCGACAGCACGCCGGGACGTTCTTCCAGAGTTGCATAGGTGTCCGTGGAGAAATCGAAGTACTGCGTACGCGGACGCCCGCCGCTATCGGCGTGACGGTAGAACGATTCCGTTCCGGCCGACAACATCTTTGTGACGCTGGCCGGTAATGCGACTCCGTCCGCTTCCATGCGCTTCGCCGTTTCGCGGAAGTCCAGAGCATCCCACAGCTCAAACGGCCCCATCTTGTGCGCGTAACCCCAGCGCATGGCCCGATCGATCTCCACGATGCGATCGGAAATCTCGGGCACCATGGATGCCGAATAAGCCATGTAATCGCGAAACAACTTCCACAGGAACCCGGCGACACGGTCTTTCCCAGACACGATGGTGCGCAAGCGCAGAGGCAAGTCTTCAATGGCGCGCGCCGTCTCGATGGACGGAAAGCTCACCTTTTTCGCCACGTGGTATTCGAAGGTCTTCCAGTCGATGGCGTGTATCTCTTTCTTCGGCCCCACGCGCTGAAAGAATCCCTGCCCTGTTTTGTCGCCCAGCCATTTGCGTTCCACCATCGACGTGAGCACGGTGGTTGGTTTGAAGCGTTCGCGCCACGGATCGTGCGGGACCGCATCATAAAGGTTGCGGTTGACGTAGTACATCACGTCGATGCCGACGATATCGAGCAGGCGATAACTCGCGCTATTGGGCAGGCCGATGAGCGAGCCGGTGATGGCGTCCACTTCCTCAATCGACCAGTCGTCTTCCACCGTCAGCGTGCCGATGGTGCAGCCGAAGAAGCTACCCAACCGGTTGGCGATGAAGTTCGGCGTGTCCTTGCACGGAACCACTCCCTTCCCCAGACGCCGGTCGCAAAACTCCGCGACAAAGGAGAGTACATCCGCGCCGGTCTCCGCGCCGGGAATGATCTCCATCAGGTGCAGATAGCGCGGCGGGTTGAAGAAGTGCGTGCCAAGAAAATGTTTGCGGAAGGCGGGTGAGAATCCTTCGCTGATTTGCGCCAGCGGAATGCCGCTTGTGTTGGTGCTGACAATGGCATCAGCGCGGCGCAGCTTTTCCACCTTCGACCAAAGCTGCCGCTTTAACTCGAGGTTTTCGACCGAGTCCTTTCTTTGCCGCCGCGTTGCGGTCCGCTTGACCCGGAACGACAATATCCAACAACGCTGCCGGCACCCCGGCATTGGCAAAATGCGCGGCGATGCGCGCGCCCATGGTTCCCGCGCCGAGAACGGCGACACTGCGAAGTGGTCTCATTTGGTTCAACGATTATATGATGGATGAGAGGCATGGCAGAAAACAATGCGGGTGAGACCAAACGAGGAATGCCGGATTGGGCAGGTCCAGCGCTCGCCTATGGGATTTCCCTCGGCTGCCTGATCTGGGTCTACCGCGATTTCGACTGGCAGGCCGAGCTTCCCCGCCTCAAGCACATTCACTGGGCCTGGATCATTCTCGCCGTTGTCAGCGATGTGCTGGTGTACGTTTGCCAGGCTTGGCGCTGGAATCTGCTTCTCACTCCTATCGCCAACGTTCCACTGGGACGCAGCGTGCAGGCCGTCTACATCGGGCTGTTCGCCAATGAACTGCTCCCGCTGCGCAGCGGTGAGGCTATCCGCTGCTACCTGCAATCGTTGTGGAGCAAGATCTCGTTTCCCGTGGTAATTTCCAGCGCGCTGCTGGAACGGTTCTTCGATGGCTTGTGGCTCATTGCCGGGTTTGCTTGCACGACGCTGCTGTTTGACGTAAACCGCCGTCTCAAGTATGGGGCCGGAGTTCTGGCATTGCTGGTAGGCGTACTGGCCATGCTGCTCATTTTTGCCGTCCATCGCAAGGAAGAAGCGCATGATGCGTTGTCGAAACACCGCTGGCTCAGCGTATTCCGGCACCTGGTGGAAGGAATCCACGCGATGGGAAGATCGCGTTCTTTTCTGCATGCCGGCTTGGCCAGTCTGCTCTATCTGATCTTGCAAGTAGTTCCCATCTACGCCATGATGCGCGGCTACGGCTTGGAACATCTTTCGTTTGCCCACGCCGGCGTCGTGCTTGTGATTCTTCGATTGGGAACCGTGGTCCCCGGCCCGCCTGGAAATATTGGCGTGTTCAACTTCTTCGCGATGACGGCGCTGCGCTTGCTGGGCGTGGACCGGCAAGTGGCGAAAGGGCTCAGCGGCGTGATGTTTTTCGTCATTACGGTTCCGTTGCTGATCGGCGGATGCATTGCGGTCGCCCTGGGCGGGCTGAAGATTCACGAATTGCGGCATAAGGCGCATTCTCATATGCGGTCGGGGAAAGAGTAGACCGCATGACGTGGCTTCTCCTACTGCAAATGAGCGCCGTTGCACAAACCGGGGGTGGGGAACGTTTGTTTGCGGCGCAGTGCGCCATCTGTCACGGGCAGAATGGCGAAGGTGGACGTGGACCCACGTTGGCGCAGCCGGTGTTGCCGAGAGCGCCCGATGATGCGGCTTTGACGCGTGTGATTCGCGCCGGCATCGCCGGAACGGGCATGCCGGGAACGCGATTGAATGAAGCGGAGACGCAAGAGATCGCATTGCACGTGCGGAAGCTAGGACAGGTGGCGGCGGCCGTCTTGCCGGGCGATGTGAGACGCGGCGAGGCATTGTATCGAGGCAAGGGGAATTGCGCGCAATGCCACATGATTGACCGCGCCGGTGGAACCTTCGGCCCGGACCTCAGCAATATAGGGTTACGCCGTAGTCCGCGGCATCTGCGCGAATCCCTTGTCGATCCCTCCGCCGACGTTCCGCGCGGCTTCGTGTGGGTGCGTGCCGTGACGAACGGTGGAAAGACCGCCAGCGGAGCGCGTGTGAATGAAGATACGTTTTCCATTCAGTTGCGCGATTCGTCTGGCACACATCATTCGCTTTGGAAGACCGAACTGCGGGAGTTGCGAAAGGAACTGTCGAAATCGCCGATGCCCTCCTATCGCGGAGTTTTCCAAGAGGCCGAACTGGACGATCTGGTGGCGTTTCTTGCCGGCCTGCGGGAGGCTCAATGATTTTTCCGTTTGTGCTGGCCGCAGCCTCCTTCGCGCAAGTGCCGTATGAACGCATCCTGCACGCGGATCGCACGCCGTCGGAATGGCTCACCTACTCGGGCAATTACGCTTCCCATCATTATTCGGCACTACAGCAGATCAATCGCACCAACGTTGCGCGATTGAAGACCGCTTGGATCTATCAAGTGCGTGGGCGACACCATTTGGAAACAACTCCGCTGGTGTTCGACGGCGTGATGTACATCACGGACCCTCCCAGCGACGTGACCGCCCTTGATTTGAAAACCGGCCGCCCGTTGTGGCATTTCCGTAGGGAAGTCCCGCAGGACCTGGCTGTTTGTTGCGGCCAAGTGAATCGCGGGGTGGCCGCGCTCGGCGATCAGATCTTCGTCAATACTATCGACGCGCACTTGATCGCGCTCGACGCGCGCACGGGGCGAGTGCGTTGGGACGTGACCGTGGCCGATCGAAAACTAGCCTACTCCATGACCGCCGCGCCGCTGGCCATCAGGGACAAGATCATCGTTGGCATCGCCGGCGCGGAGTACGGCGTGCGCGGATTTCTCGACGCCTATGACGCAAAGACGGGCAAGCGCGCGTGGCGCTTCTGGACGACTCCCGGACCAGGCGAGCCGGGACATGAGACATGGTCCGGCGATAGTTGGAAGATCGGCGGCGCGACAACATGGGTGACGGGCTCTTACGACGCCGAATTGAATTTATTGTATTGGGGCACGGGGAATCCTTCGCCCGATTACGATGGGTCCGTGCGGCTGGGGGATAACCTTTATTCCGATTCCGTGATTGCGCTCGATGCGGACACGGGCCGCCTGCGCTGGCATTTCCAATTCGTGCCGCACGACGTGAACGACATCGACTCAAATCAGATTCCGGTTCTGTTGGACGCGCAGTGGAAAGGGAAACCTCGCAAGCTGATGCTGTTCGCCAATCGCAATTCGTTCTATTACGTGCTGGATCGTTCTACGGGCGAGTTTCTGCAGGCGACGCAATTCGCGCGGCAGAATTGGGCGCATTCGATCGACGCGCGCGGGCGGCCCATTCCCAATCCGGCTACCGTGCCTTCGGAAACCGGAGCGCTTGTCTATCCCGACGACGACGGATCGGCGAATTGGTTCAGTCCCTCGTACAGTCCGCGCACGAAGCTGTTCTACCAAAACGTACGCGAGAAGGGCGGCATCTATTTCAAGACGAAGGCCGAGTTTCAGCCGGGCCGCTATTATCTGGGAGCTGTGAAACGCGATGTCTCCGGCGAAGAACCGTTCGGGGCATTGCGGGCGCTGCGATCGCTTACCGGCGAACTCGCATGGGAATTCAAAGTCAACACACCGCCATGGTGCGGAGTGCTGTCAACGGCGGGTGACTTGGTTTTTTCCGGAACGATGGAGGGAGATTTCTTCGCTCTCGACGCGGTGGGCGGAAAACTGCTGTGGCGATTTCAAACGGGCGGCGAGGTTTGGTCGAACCCCATCAGCTATCAGTTCGAAGGGCGGCAGTATGTGAGCGTCGCCGCCGGCAACAGCATCCTTGTGTTCGGACTTTGAAGTGGGGCAGATCTCCAGATCTGCGAGGCGGTCTCCAGACCGCCTCTGCCGGAAGCATTTGTGATCGCCGCTACGGCCGCAGTGCGGCCGATGGCCTCTCGGCGAGGCCATGCGGGGTCTGGAGACCCCGCCGCAGATCTGGAGATCTGCCCCACAGAGCAGCACAGCCGCAACCAAAGAAAATCTTTCAAAGTCTAGTACATTCTTCACGCCTTAGCACAATTATCGTGCGCCGCCCGAGGCGGCGGCCGGTTTTGGATGATACACCGGATACGGCGGCTTCTTGTGAACCGGAGGAGGGTTCTTCTTCAACTCCGCAAGAATCACCTCGATTGCCTTCTCCAATTGCGTGTCGCGGCCTTCGCGCCATGCCTTCGGATCCAGCTCCACATCGATGTCCGCATCGGTGCCATGATTCTCCACGTCCCATTTGCCGTCGGGATTCCAGAATCCAAAATGCGGCGCGGTGACGCTGCCGCCATCGATCAGCGTGGGATATCCGCCAATGCCAACCAGTCCGCCCCATGTGCGTTTGCCAATTAATTTACCCAGACCCGCGCGGCGGAAATACCACGGGAGAGCGTCGCCGCCGGAGCCCGCGTACTCGTTGATCAACATGACTTTCGGTCCCGCGATGTTCGTCGCGGGCGTGGAATAATCCGCTCCATCGCGCGACGACCAGTAGTTCCACAGCGGCCGCCGCAAGTAGTCAATGATGTAATCCGCCGCTTTGCCGCCGCCGTTGAAACGCTCATCGACAATCAGCGCCTGCCGGTCCGATTGTGCGAAGTAGTAACGATTGAAGTAGGTGTACCCGCCGACAGCAGTGTCCGGCAGATAAACATAGGCGACCTTGCCACCCGTGGCCTGATCAACTTTCCGCCGATTCCCTTCCATCCATGCCAGACGGCGCAGGCCGGACTCGCTATCGATGGGAGTTACCGTAACGTCGCGCGCGCCCGCACCGCCGGCGTCGGCACCCACGCGAAGGCGTGTATTCTTGCCCGCGGTCCCTTCCAGCAGCGCATAGATCTCATCCGTTCCCGTGAGGTTCTTGCCGTTGATGGCGAGGATGTAGTCGCCTTCCTTCACATTCACTCCGGGCTGCGTGAGAGGAGCGCGCGTATCGGGATTCCAATTCTCCCCGTTGTAAACCTTCGCAATGCGGTAGCGGCCGTTTTCAATCTTGAAGTCCGCTCCCAGCAGGCCTCCGCGCACCTGATTCACTTCCGGCGTGTCGCCGCCTTGTATGTACAGATGGCCTACCGACAATTCGCCGAGCATCTCGGCGAACAGATAGTTCAGATCGCTGCGGCTGGCGATGCCCTTCAAATATTTTTCGTAACGCTCGCCGAGAGCCTGCAGGTCGAGGCCGTGATGATTCGGGTCGTAGAAAAAGTCGCGCTCAATGCGCAGGACTTCCTTGTACATTTGCTTCCATTCGGCAACGGGATCAATCCGCATCTCGATATCGTCGAGTTTCAAGCGGCCGTCCCCAGCCTTCGGAGGCGCGGTGGTGGCGGCGATGAACCAACCTCCACTCTGGCGATAGAGAATCTTTTCTCCGTTCGCGGAAACCACGAAAGAGCGTACGCCTTCCAGGAAGCGGTCAGCCTTGCGCTTAGAGAGATCGAACTTCTGGATCACCGCGGAATCGCGTCCAGCGCCGGCCGGACCGCGGCCAAATTCAGGCAGGCTGGGAGTGTCCACCAAGAAGAGGATGCCCGCTTTCCCGCCCTGCATTCCGGCGTAGTTTCTGGCGGGCAGAGGCAATGCGATGGTGCGCTGCTCAATGCCGTCAAGGTCGATCTTCACTTCCACGGCCGCCGGCTTGGCATCTTTTTTCTCTTCGGGTTTCTTTTCTTCCGCTACTTTCTCCTCGTCGCTTTCGGGTGCCAGCGGTGACGGATCTTCCTTGCGCAGCACGACAACATATACGTTGCGCGTAACCGGCCGGTTGAAAGTGGATAGATCAAGCCCGCCGGTGGTAGGTCCGACATCCGTGCTCGCCGTGAGGTAGAGATACTTTCCACCGCGATCCCAAACCGGCGATCGCGCGTCGCTCATGCCGTCGGTGATCTGCGTTGCTTTGGAGTTCTCCAGGTTGTAAACCGAAATAGCGCTCAATCTGCTTTTCAATTGCCGCGAGTAAGCCAGCCACTTGCTGTCCGGAGACCATTGCGTGTCCCAACTGGTTTCCGAACCGTGGTAGGTGCTTTGATCCACTTTCACGGGAGTTTGCTTTTCAATGTCGATGTACCAGAGATTGAGACGCTTATCGGAGTAGGAAATTTTCTTCGAATCGGGAGACCACGTTGGCTCATAGAAAAACGAGGGCGGGTTCCCTAGAGAAATCTTCTTCACCTCGCCGATGCCATCCTGCGGGCTCAGGTGCAGCTTGTATTCACCGGAGGCATCGGAGAAGTAGGCGATCCATTTCCCATCCGGAGACCACGCCGGGTCGCGTTCGGCCGACGTTTCACTATTCGTAATGTTGCGCGCGTTTCCCTTTTCCGCGGGCACGGTGAAGATTTCGCCGCGCGCTTCAAAGACGGCCCTCGCTCCCGAAGGCGAAAGATGCGCGTTGCGAATCCACTTCTGCGCCTTTTCCAGACGCGGACGAACTTCGGCAAGGTCGCCGCTCAGACCGATGTTCACCTGCTGTGTCTTGCCCGACTTGAAATCGTAGGTGTGAATCGCGCCGAATTGTTCGTACACGATTCCACCCGGACCAGCCGTGGCCGACTTGATGTCGAGCCCTTTATTGTCGATCGCCTGCGCCACCTGCTTCGCCCGCGTGTCGTAGCGAAAGAGCGTTGTACGGCCGCCGCGGTCGGAGAGAAAGTACACGTCCTTTCCCACCCACATGGGGCTATGATCGTTGGAATTCTTCCGTGGAATCGCCGTATAGCTGGAATCGGACAATTTGCCGATCCAGATGGGCGTTGTCATTCCGCCTTGATAGCGCTTCCAAATGCGGTCGGCACGGGTGACGGGCATGTAGGCGATCTCTTTGCCATCGGGGGAAAGGGATCCCGCCGCCATGCCGGGAAAGGGCAGCATTTCGGGCAGCCCGCCATCGACGGAAACCGTGTACATCTGCGTAGAGCGCGCATACGCTTCGCGATTGGAGATAAACAATACACGCTTGCCATCGGGCGTCCAGCCCATCGACCGGTCGGCCGCGGGATGGGAGGTAAGCCGCTTGGGCACGCCGCCGGAAGCAGGCACCGTGAAAACGTCCAGATTGCCGTCATACTCGCCTGTAAAGACGACGGTCTTGCCGTCCGGCGAGAAATACGGGCCGTACTCGACGCCCTTTCCCGTGGTCAGCCGCGTCGCCGCGCCGCCTTTGCGCTCCACAGTCCACAGGTCTCCGGCGAAGACAAAGACGATGTGCGTGTCGTTCATCGTGGGCTGCTGCAAGAGATAAGGTCCGTCGGCCAGCAACAGGGCCGCCCCACACAGGAAGGTCACCAGTGTTTTCATATTTCCCTATAATATCAGGGGGATTTTTGGGCTACATCTGCAACCGGCGTAACACTTCCATGACGACGTCGCCGACCACTTGCAGGCTATGCGCGCTGAGTTTGTCCACGGTGTCTTTGGCCGTGTGCCAGTAGGAATGGCCGGGGCCGTAATCGAAGTCGATCAGATCCACGGCATTCACTCCCAGGCGCACGAAAGGCATGTGGTCGTCTTCAATGGCGATGCCTTGCGGCGGGAAGTATTTGCCATAACCGGTTTCCGCGGCGGCGGTGCGCAGCAGGCGGCGCAGAGCGGGCGAGGAATTCTGTTCGTCCACCACTTTCAGGTCCGCATCGCCAATCATGTCGATGTTGATCAATGCGTGAATGCGCGTCAGCGTTCCATCGGCGCGCCATTTTTCCGCCAGATGGCGGCTGCCATAGATGCCGTTGGTATCGGACCATTCGCCGAATGCCTCTTCGCCGTCGAAAAACACCAGCGCGACGTCGTGCTTGCGCGGCAGTTTCGCCAGCGCGCGCGCGGCTTCCAACAGCCAGCCCGCCGACGCGCCGCCGTCGTTTGCACCCACAAAATTCATGCCGGGGATGGCCTTCGTATCGTAGTGGCCCGTGAGCACGATCATGCGTCCGGAGGTTCCGTTTTGTTTGGCAATGATGTTGCGCATCACCTTCGGACCAACGGGAGTGCCGGCTGTGAAGCCGTCTTCAGAGACCTGCCAGCCTTGCGCGGTCAACTCGGCGCGGATCATCGTCTGCAATTTTGCGATCGCCGCGGAACCTGCCGGACGCGGACCGAATGCCACCGCTTTGCGGGTCCACTCCAAGGCTTTCGCACCGCTGAAATCCTGTGCCGCCAGAATGGCGGGAACCAACATCAGCATCATTTTCTTGCCGTACATATGTATCCCAACGTGAAATTCCGATCCTGATCGAGCGCGTCCAGCAGCGGGAACAGAAAACCCGCCGGCAACAGAAACACCGCGGCCAACAGCTTCCACGGCCATGCGAAGAATTGCAGGCCGTTCAACATCCTTCGCCCCATCAACCGGAAATAACCGCCGCCCGCTTGCACATGTTCTACCGTGAACCCGGCATGTTCCATTAGATGTCTCACGCCGAATCTGGTGTACCGGAAATAATCATGGGGCATCTGGTGCACTTCCCAATCCTGCGGGACCACCAAAAGCAAGCGGCCGCCGGAGCGAAGCACACGATGTAATTCGCACAGCACCGCTAAGGGCTCGCGCACGTGCTCCAGGGTCACAATGTTCAGACAGGCGTCGAAGCTGGCGTCTCGAAAAGGGAGCCTGGCGAGGTCGCCGAGCAGATCGAGGTTCGAATAATCCCATTGCGCGTCCCCAACGGCAAGGTCGATTCCCGTGTAGGCGGCGTGCGAAAAAAAGCGTTTGTAGCGGCCTTCGCCCGCCCCCGCATCCAGCACTCGCGCGGAAGCGGGAAGCCCGGCCGCAAGGCCCCGCACTTCGTCTTCCATGGCCCACTCGAAAAACCACAAATAGCGGTCCAACCAGCGCGGCAGCATTTGACGCGTGGGATTTTCCGTCATGCCTTCTTGCGCGCCTCCATCATAATGGTGGATCCGCGGCGGCAGGCGGCTTCAAGTAATGTTACGGGCCAGCTCAATAGCACAAGGCCGAAATAGGTGAGGTCTTTGAGAATGGTCACATTCGGCGATTCCGGAACCTGTCGCACGCGGCGCGACATCGGATCGAGCCACGGCGCGATCGAGGTGGCGAGACCCGCCGGATTATCGCGCCACGAAAAATGTTTCTCGCGTACGATTTCGAAACCGCAATCCTGCAACAGCCCGCGCAAATCACGAGCGCGGAAATGAAACAGATGCCGCGGAATATCCACGCCATTCCAGCGTTCGCCGAGCAGCAGAAACTGCCAGCAATCGGCGTTCGGCACTTGCACGATGAGCCGTCCGTTGGGCTTCAGCATGCGCCGTGCCTCTTCGACGTAAGCCACGGGATCGTAAAGATGTTCCAGCACGTGGAACATGGTCACCGCCGCGCAGCTTTCGGGAGCGAGCGGAGAATGGCCCAAGCTGCCGCAAATCGCCGGCACGCCGTTGACCTTCCAGGCGGCATGCGCGGCGTGCAGCGCGAAATCGATTCCCAAAACACGCGCGCCTCTGCGGGCCATCATCGAAAGGAAGAGCCCGCCTCCGCAACCGACATCGGCGACAACTCCTTCTTCCTCCGATTCGCGCACGGCGCGCTGCACGAATCGCACATGATCGGACAGCACGAAGCGGCGGTAGATTTCGGCGAAGCGCCCCGACGCGTCTTCTTCGGGAACATACCAGTAGTCGCGCGGATAGTAGTGAAACAGCTTCGCGGGTTCGGGCCACGGGTATAGCCGCATCAGCCCGCAGTTGGCGCACTGCACGATGAGAAAGGAGTCCTCCGACGTTCGATACAGCGTGTCGCTGCCGGAAAAAATGGAACGCATTTCTCCGCACGAGCAGGACGGACAGACGTCGCGGCCGGTGGTGAGAATCAGATCGCTTGCTGGCTCAATTCCCGCAACGAAATCCTGTGCTTCCATAGCAGCTTCCATAGTTGGCGCGAACTCACGCGCCGCATCGAGTTCATCTCCCGTCTCTTGCGCCACATCCGTGGAAGCATGCGCGCCGCTTCCAGATCCGCCCGCAGCAGAGACAGCGCCAAGCGGAGCTTCGTGCTCCATCCCCGGTAGCGGGAGATTTCCCCCTTGTTCCGGATAGCCGCCCATATTCCGGCGGCGATCCTCGCGCCGTAGAGCGCGGCGTTTAGACATAACAGGCTCCACGGAAAATGTTTCGCCACCAGCAGCACACGGTTGCGTTCAATCAATTCCACCCTGCGCAGGGAACGCACGCCCATGGTTGACCCGCGATGATGCCGGACCACTGCCTTCGGCGCGTACACACAATTCCAGCCGGCGATTCTGGCGCGCAACCCCAACTCGGCGTCGTCGGCATATGCGAAAAAATCTTCGTCGAACCCTCCAATTTCCCGCAGCATCTCCCGCCGGTACATGGCCGCGCAGCCGTCCGGCCAAAGGACTTCCTCCATGGTATCGTATTGCCCCTGATCCAACTCTCCCGATCCGCGGCCGCGGTTCTGGCCGTCCAGGAAGATCAAGTGGCCTGCCTTGTCAATGCGCCGCGGATCCTCCCAAACCAGGATCTTCGACGCCGCCATGCCCACCCCATCGGCGAAGTGGAAGGCCTGGCTAAGCTCCCGCAACCATCCGCAATCGGCCTCGGCATCGTTGTTCAGCAGGACAACAAATTCACCGCGCGCCACGGCGATCCCTTGATTGTTAGCCTCGCAAAACCCTTTGTTCGTGCTGTTCCTGATGAGAGTGACGGGAAACGGCCCGGCGCTGAATTCCCGCTCTACCATCTCCGCCGAGCCATCCTGTGAGCCGTTGTCGATGACCACTACTTCCGCTTCGTGCGCCGCAACATTTACTTGCCGCATTAAGGACTGCAGAGCGGCCTGTAGCAAATCCTTCCGGTCCAGGTTGACAACGATAATGGAGAAATGGGGAGGCGGAACTTGCACGGTGAGTAGACCGCACGCAATGGCCTGTGCGGGTGTTGTAGTATTATATCCTGGTAGACGAAGGTACCCCAAAGTATGGCATCGGTTGGCGAAATTCTGCGCAGTGAGCGAGAGCGCCAGGGTTTGGATTTAGGCGAAATTGCCGAGTTGCTGAAGATCAAGCAGAGTTATCTGGTTGCTCTGGAGCGCGACGAGATGGACCAAATCCCCGGCCGCTTTTTCGCGCGCAGTTTTGCCACGCAGTACGCGGAGAAGCTTGGCGTCAACACTCCCGAATTGCAGGAGGCTCTGCTCAGGCAGGCCGAACCTGTGGACATCTTTAAGGATTTACCGCTCGAACCCGCTCCACCCAAATCTCCGTTTGCCGCTTTTCTCGGCAGCGGCGAATTGAAAGTGGACCCGATGCCGGAGGGCACGGCCTCCGCGCTCAATAGCCGCAAGCTGGCGCAAGCCGCGGTAATGCTGGTGGCTGTGACCATCGCCTGCGGCAGTGTTTTCTGGTTGTGGCAGCGTTCGCAATTGAGCACCACCGCGGCAAGCGGATCGGCTGTGACTCCATTGGCGAAAGAGATTCCCGGCGCGGTGTCGCCGCCTGCCGCGCAACCGTCCGGCGCGCGGTCCGCGGCGCCCGCATTCCACCCTCCGCCGAATCAAGGGCTGGCGAATTCCGCGGCCCAGCCTGCCGCGGGCGGCCAGATCAATCTCGCCATCATTGCGCGGGAAGACACCTGGATGAAAATTACAGCGGATGAGAAAGTGATCTTCCAGCGCCTCTTGCAGCGCGGCGAATCGACCGTCGCCAGCGCATCGGCCAATGCAAGAATCCTGGCCGGGAACGCGGGCGGCATCGACGTGCGGTTCAACGGAAATGATATCGGCCAGGTGGGTCCGCGCGGTCAAGTGCGAATTGTGGAATTCACACCGGATCGATTTACCGTGATTGAGAACTTCCGCAAGCCCGATGCCACAACTCCCGCGCAACCCGTTGCCGACGAAAACTAAGACGGGCCGCGAAGATTTCCTGCTGTGTACTACTAGACTTTGCAAAGATTTTCTTTGGTTGCGGCTGTGCTGCTCGGTGGGGCAGATCTCCAGATCTGCTGCGGGATCTCCAGATCCCGCATGGCCTCGCCAGAGGCCATCGGCTGCTTTGCAGCCGCCCGGGAGATTGCGATTACTTCAGGCAGAGCCGGTCTGGAGACCGGCTCGCAGAACTGGAGTTCTGCCCCACTTTGGAAAACAGCTAATCGGCTGCTAAGGCTACTTCAGTACACCCATAGGGGAAGCCGCTAATTGGTTCCCCCAACAAGCGCGCTCATACTGGAATAGTCCTATGAAGCCGGAGAATCTTCCAGTACGACCCTTCGACCGGCTTTTTGCGGAGGTTCAAATGACTCCGCAGTCGCTGACGCGGTTGAAGCATTCCTACGCCTACTTTTTACTGAGCGCTGTAATTACCACTTATGGTGGATATTGCGGCGGCACATCCTTTGCATGGAAGAGTTTGTTCTCGTCGTGGACGGGATGGGCCCTGCTTGCATTGGCAATTTACATCATTCCGAAGATCACGGTGGCGGCGCGTAGGAACCCATGGTTGGGCGCGGCCGCGCTTGGATTGAACGGATTCCTGGCCGGTTTCATCATGGCGCCGCTGGCGGGCGCGGCGACCTATACTTCTTCGAAACTTGTGGCACACGCGGGCACCGCAACCCTGGTGATATTGGCGGCTGTAACCGTGTACGTGCTCACGCGCGTGAAATCGTTCGAGCCAAAGCGCGGTATCTCGTACGGCGCGGGGGCTACGCTAGCGGCAACTCTGATTGTCAGCCTGGCATTGGGATTCGATTGGCTGAGCATGGTCGTATCGATGGGCGCGGGAATGTTCGGCGTCGTTATTCTGGTCAGCGCGACCAGCGAGTTGTTGAAAGACCAATCGATTGAAACGCCCGTCTCCGGCGCGCTGGAACTTTTTCTGGCCACGTTTAACATTTTTCTGTCCGCCGTCCAGCTTGCGGGGCGGCTGCTGAGGCGTCCAGCGGCGTTGCCACATTAGGTCCACAATAGGGGGATGCGTAGAATCGCCGGCGTTTTCCTTGCGGTTGCCAGTGTGCTTGGAGCGCAGCCCAGGAAACCGATCCAGGATGTTCGTATCGATATTCTCTCCACCATGCTGACCGGCAATGCCGGGCTTGGCGAATGGGGATTTGCAGCCGTGGTGGAAGCCGATGGGAGACGCATCCTGTTCGATACCGGTGCGCGTCCGGAGACCGTGCTGCGAAACGCGGAAGAACTGCGAATCGATCTTTCGGGCATTACCGACGTCATTCTCAGCCACAATCACGGCGATCATACGGGAGGTCTGCTCACGCTGCGCCGCGAGTTGGGGCGCAGGAAACAGTCGGCCATTTCGAAGGCATATGTGGGAGCGGGCGCATTTTGGCAGCGTTCCGAGACAAGCGTTTTGGCGGCCGCAAAGAACGCCTATGAGTCGGGCGGCGGCACGTTTACGGAGGTGGCATCGGCGCGCGAGATTTTCCCTGGAGCCTGGCTGACGGGTCCCGTGAAACGCGTGCATGCCGAGAAGAATTACGGCGGCACAGGCAAAGTGCGCAACGCGGAAGGACTTTGGGTGGAGGATAATCTGCCCGAAGACATGTCGCTAGTACTGGAGACCACCAAGGGACTAGTGGTGGTGGCGGGGTGCGGGCATGCCGGCATCGTCAACATTTTGGAACAGGCGCGCCGCGAGATCAGCAAAGCGCCGGTTCATGCCGCCATTGGCGGTTGGCATCTGTTTGCCGCAACGGATGAACACCTCGATTGGACCGCGTCGAAGCTGAAAGAGTTCGGCGTGGAGAATTTCCTGGGAGCGCACTGCACGGGGATTGAAGCGGTCTACCGCATCCGGCAGCGTGCGGGATTGACGCGGCGCACCTGCGCCACGGGCGCGGTTGGCGGAGGCTTCACTCTGAAGGACGGATTGCGGCCCGGTACCTTGGCGAAGTAACACCTACTAGGTAGTACCGTCGATGCAAGAGCTAAGGCGAATTCCACCTCCGCTCTATCTGTTCTTCTGATTCATTCTTCTCTGGCCGCCCCCTAGTCTAGTAATTGAGACATTCTCTCTGACCTATGAGCGAAGCGTGTAAGAACAGCACCGTGCGCCGCCGCGCCAATCAGGCGGGGCACGCCATGTTGGAAGGGGCGCTGGTAATCATTCCGTTCCTGGCGATTTTCTTCGCGATTTTCGATTTCGGCATGGTCATCTTTCTGAAGAACACATTCCAGAACGCGGCTCGAGAAGGAGTCCGCTACGCCGTGACGTATCAGACGGTTTCGGGCATGGGCCAGGATGCATCCATCAAGTCCGTGGTGAAGACCAACGCGATGGGCTTTTTGAACAGCACCGCCACGTGCGGCGCAAACAACGATTGCATCGCGATTAATTATTACAACCCGACCACACTGGCGGCGACAACCGCAAACGCGCCCGGCAACATCGTGGAGATTGTGATCTCCGGATACACGTGGGGCGTGATGGCGCCAGTGATGCGCTCGGGAACCGGTATTCCGGTCCGCGTGACCGCTTCGGACCGTATGGAGTCGCTGCCGGGCGGTGTTTCGCCGCCGGCGAGGTAAGGAAGTATATGACAAGAAAAACAACATCGGCGAACAGGCGCGGACGGCAGAGTGGCAGCGCCATTCTGGAATTCGGTCTCGCCACCCTGTTCATGATTCCCGTGTTCATGGGGTCGATGTCGGTGGGAATGGGCCTTGGCTTGACCACCCAGGTGGCGGAGGTGGCGCGAGACGCGGGTCACATGTTTGCGCGCCAGGTGGATTTCTCGCAATCGGCAAATCAGCAGTTGATAGTACGTCTGGCCTCCGGCATGGGCCTCTCCACGACAGGGAATGGCACCGGCGTCGTGGTGTTGACCAAGGTTATGCAAATCAGTTCGGTGGAATGCACGTCGGCGGGGTACACCACAAGTACCTGCACGAACATTAATTTTCCCGTGATTACGCAGCGGGTCACCATTGGCTCCACGGCCTCGGGCTTCTTCACCTCCAACCTCGGAACACCGCCCACCAGCTTCCTGCAAAGCGATGGGACCATCACCCCCGCGAACTATCTGACGCAGATCTCCTGCCGTGCAAACACACTGGTGGCCAATGGCGGCAGCGGCCTGTTGACTCTTCAGCCGTCGGAAATCACCTATATCTCCGAAGGGTATTTTCAGTCCGCCGCGCTCGCCTTTCTCAACAACAACACTCCGCTGAATGTGTACTCCAGGAACTATTTCTAATGAGAGGCACGACATGACCAAAGCAATCCCCGTAAATCGCAATCCGCGTGAGAAGGCTTTCATTCTGT
>JACPVQ010000005.1 GCA_016191645.1 Candidatus Solibacter usitatus | reverse complement strand
GATGCCGATCTACAATCGCGTGCAGCGGCCGAATCTCGTCAGCGGCCGAAGCATCACCACGGGCATCGGAAACGCGTCACTGCGTCCCGACACCGATCGCGTCCTTACGCCGGCGGCGTTCTCCGATCCCGGCGCATACGCCTTCGGCAGCGCCGCGCCGTACTATCAGGACGTCCGTAACTTCCCCGTGTTCTCCGAAGACTTCTCGGTTGTCAAATCGACGCGCATCACGGAGAAGCTTCACACGGAGTTTAACGCGCAGTTCATCAACGCTTTCAACCGGCATCGCTTCGGCGAGGTGGACAGCAATTGGCGCAATGCCAGCTTTGGCACCGTCCGGTCCGCAAGTTTTCCGCGGTTCATTCAGCTTGGTCTGCGGCTGCGCTTCTGAGCAACGCGGGAAATGTGCCTTCAAAAATGCTGGCACGGATTTCGCGCATGATGTCGAGATAGCGCTGCAGATTGTGCAACGTGGCCAGCGTGCTGAACAGCATTTCGCCGGCGAGAAACAAGTGGCGCAAGTAGGCGCGCGAAAAGCGCCGGCACGCGTAGCAAGCGCATTGTTCATCCACCGGTGACGCATCGTCACGGTATTGCGCCTGCTTGATGACAAGTTTGCCGCGGCGCGTGAAAAGGCACCCGTTGCGGGCGTTGCGGCTGGGCATGACGCAATCCATCATGTCGATACCTTGCGCCACGTACTGGATTAACTCTTCCGGCATGCCCACGCCCATCACGTAGCGAGGCCGGTGGTGTGGCAGCAGGCGCGCGCATTCGGCGGTCATCTGCAGGCTGAGCGCGCGCGGCTCGCCTACCGATAGCCCGCCGATCGCATAGCCATCGGCTTCAAGCGGCAGCAAACGCGTTGCGCATTCGCGCCGCAGATCGGGAAACATCGATCCTTGCACAATGGGAAAGAGCGCCCCACCGGAAGCGCGTTCGTTCATGCATCCGCGGTAGTGAGCGAATGCCGCTTCAGCCCAGCGGATGGTCCGCTCCATCGATTTGCGCGCCGCTTCATGGCTCACTGGATACTCCAGGCACTCATCGAGCACCATCATTACGTCGCTGCCCAGGGCGAGTTGCACATCCACGGTCGAACCTGGCGTGAACATATGCGCGTCGCCGTTGAGATGGGAGCGAAACAAAACGCCCTCCTCCGTGACCTTGCGAAGTTTGGAAAGGCTGAAGACCTGGAACCCGCCCGAGTCGGTGAGGATCGCGTTTGGCCAATCCATGAAACGATGCAGCCCGCCTAGCTGCTCTACCAGCAGATGGCCGGGCCGCAGGAAAAGATGATAGGTGTTGGCGAGGATGATCTTCGCCTGCAATTCATTGGCAAGGTCGCGCGGAGTTACGCCTTTCACCGTGCCTTGCGTGCCCACGGGCATGAAGACGGGCGTTTCGATGACGCCATGCGGAGTGTGTAGAAGTCCGGCGCGCGCGCCTGTTTCCGGACACACCGCCTGAACTTCAAAGTGGACTTGGGGCAAGATCCTATTTTAAGGTATGACCATGGCACCGTTTACCGTGGGTTGTTTACTGCTGTCGGCGGCATGGCTGCAGGCCGCCGATGCGAATTTCCTCTTCGCGGGGCTCAGCATCACTCCTGAGCCTTGGAACAAATCGGCGAACCTCGCAAAGTTGGAGCGATACGCGCGCGATGCGGCGGCGCGCGGAGCAAACGTCATCTCCACGCCCGAAGGATTTCTGGAAGGCTATGTCGGCAACGACAAACGCACGCCGGGATTAACGGCGGATAAGTATCGCAAAGCAGGCGAGGAGTTGACCGGCCCGATGTTGACGCGTGTCAGCAAACTGGCGCGCGAATTGAAAGTTTATCTCTTGATCGGATTCGCCGAACGGCGCGAAGGGAAGATGTACAACACGGCCGTGATCTTCGGCCCCGACGGGTCGGTGACCTCCCGCTACGCGAAATCGCACACTGCCGCTGATGAACCTTTCAATACTCCCGGAACTGAATTTAAGGTTGCCCAGACGGCTTACGGGCGATGGGGCACGTTGATCTGCTTTGATCGCCAACTGCCGGAAACCGCGCGCACGCTGGCGTTGCGCGGCGCGCAGTTTCTGCTGGTCCCGTCGTGGGGAGGCTATGGTGAGATGAACGACCAAATGATGCGCGTGCGCGCCTACGAGAACGGCGTGTGGCTGGCCTTTGTGCACCCCAAGCGATGCCTGATCATCGACCCGCGCGGCAAAGTAGTTGCAAAAAATGAAGGCGAGGAAGACCAGATCGTGCTCGCGCGCATTGAGCTGCGCGGCGACCAGCGGCAGTTCTTGTTGGAGCAGCGGCGGCCGGAATTGTACGGCGATATTGTGAAACCAGTAGAGTCAAAGCCGCGCCATTAGCGTCTACAGCCAGATCAGGAAGCAGCGCGCTCCATTGCGGAAAGTACGGTGGTCTCGTCGCGCGTGTCCAGAGCCATTCCCAGCAATTCCTCCAGGCGTGCAACCTCGGCGATCTTGTCGATGAGATCGGATGCGGCAAGGGACGGGATAGTTCGCTGCAGTACCAGCCGTAACGCGCGCCGGGCCTCGGCGGCCTCTCCGACCCCACGGCCCTTCTCGATGCCTTTCTCCAGGCCTTTCTCCAGGCCTTTCTCTATGCCTTCCTTCAGGCTGCTCGCCCGGACCTTCGCCATTATTCTCTTTACGGGAAACGATTCCTGCAGGATTTCGTCGCTGAGAAACACGTTGGTCCTCCTGTTCAACTCTTCAAACCAATTATACCGGAGGCCCGTCAGGAGGGATAGTTCCCCGGTGAGCCTTCCCTTCTCCTCGATGCTGGAGACTTCAATGCGAATGCGCTCCGCGGCCTCAATCACGTCTTCCTTCGTTGTGTTCGCAATTCCTACCCACGGCCAAACGTTCGGCCGGTTGGATTTGAGAATGTCTTTCGCCTCCAACTCCCAAACCTTCACATGCCGGATACGCAGCCGGATCTTCAACGACTCCGCGTCCACGTCGATCCACTCGGGAAACTCCTTTGGCGCATGCCGCTGGGATAGCCAGACCACCGTCACACGCAACGGCAACTCCGTTTTTAGCCAAAGACCCACCTCTTGCTTAACTGTGCGCAGGAAGAAGTCCTTGCCCCCGTTCAGCTGTGCCTCGAAGTGTTGGATGCTTCGCTGATCGTCAGTTTCCACGATAAACGCGTGATCCGTCACCTTGATCGGGATAGCGATTTCGCGCTCCAATGGCGTCAGCTTGCGGATGGTCTTGAGGTCGATGTTGCCAAACAACTCCAGCAGTGCGAGTGGGTCGCCTTCGGCCAGCGACTTGAACGTGAGGTCTAGCTTTCCCATGAGGGGCTCTATTAAGAAAGTGCCGGAACCCGCGTGAAGTTCTCAAACTTTCTTTTTTCCCTCTTGTGGCGGCGACGGGCGCTATGGGTTTCTGACGAAAACGTTGATCCCATCCGAGTTCACTAACGGGAACGTGGTTACCGTACCTCGATCGTTTGTCAAACGGATGGACAGGATTTGCGGCCCGTTCGGTAGACGCCGTGTGTCCAAATCGTATTCGAAGCCGATGTTGGGACAGGCTGGAATGCCGGGCAGCGCCGCGCATTCTTCCGGCCGCGGCCGCCCGTAATTCATCAGGTAGCCAAAACCGCCCACTACCAGCACTGCCGAGGTGATTCGCCCCGCGGGATCCCAGGCGTGACCTGTGATCCGTACCGTTCCGCTGAGCACGTCGTTTGGCCTGGGACTGACCAGCACGCCTCTCGATGGGCCGGTGTTTTCGTTGTTAACGGTAACACTCACCGCATCGCCAACAACGGTGTAACGCCCCGACTCGTCCTGAACACGCATTTGCATCGTGTGATTGCCATTCGACAGGAAAATAGACCCCGTACGAGTATTCAGGTTGAATTGGAAACCCACCGTATTGCAATTCGCGCCGGGCGAAGTGGTCCCGCAGATATCGGTGCGCACAACGCCGTACTGCGCGCGGCCATAGGTGACGCCATCGATCAGAATGTCCACAGCGGAAACAAGCAGATCCTTCGCGTATGCGTATCCGCGGACCGTTACCGTTCCGGAAATTGTCTCTCCGGAACGCGGAGCCTCAATCGCACCCACGGGAAGACGTCCGGGTTTGTCTGAAAGTACGAACGCAACGGGCTCCGGAGGAAATCCAGTCGTAGTGCCGCGCCAGTTGGTGGCGCGGATTTGCAAAGTATGCGGCCCGGGAAGAATGTTCAAAGATGCCGGATCCAGCGCGCGTCGGAATCCGACGTTGGGGCACCGCGGAACCGTTGCCGTGCGGCAGTAGTCGGGCCGCGGCAACGTCGGCGTGGTACTGGTGACGGCACGGCCGTCGATCAGAATGTCGAGTCGCGGCTGCCCCAACGACAGCTCGGATTCGTAGGCGATTCCTTGAACGTCGATAATACCTTCCACCGCCTGACCCACCGCGGGCAGCTCCACGACGCCGTCGGATCCGCCGAGGTTCGCAAACGGCGGATGCCACGTGATAGGAGGTGCATTTTCCAGATTCCCGCCGCCGTCGTGAATTCCCAACTGTACAAAGGACTCGTGTCCATTGGAGATTCCAACGGTCGGCGCGCCTGTCGGACATCCGCCAGCGGATTGCCCGCCCGTGGCCAGGCTTTTGTTGCCTGCGCCGTACCGGAACTGGATGCGGCCATCGGAAAACAGCGTGGTCGCAACATTCACCGCATCGGGCGGCTGGAAAAACGATTGAGGAACCGTTTCGGCGGCCCAACGGAAGGTGACCGAATCCGGTGTGGTGCTGATATAGACATCCTCGTTCGGTTGCGCCTGTCCGTTGGTTCGAATCCCCATGAAGAGCGGCGCGATCGCCGTCATTTGCCGCAACGACTCAGCGTTGAAGCAAGCGCCGGTCAGCGGCCCGAACGACATGATGCCATTCACATAAACCCTGACCGTAGTTTGTTTAGTCTCGAAAAAAGGGAATGGGAATGGGAGTGTGTAGAGAAGGAATCCGGATGTGGTCCGCAATCCCGTTGCCGTTTCATTGGGAAAAGTAAATGGCGGAGGTGGAGTGGAAATCACTTGGGTGTAAGTGTAGGAAGTAGCGGCGCTGATCTCCACCTGACCCGAACCCGCGCCCGTATTTTCATCCGCGTAAGTCGCGGTGATGGTGTCGGCGGGCACAATCCCAATCCCAATACTTCCCGGTGCCGAGGCCCCCATGAACGTAGTGATCGACCCAAGAAACACCGGCCCGCGGCGTCGCAGCGTCACTTGTTCCCGATCTCCGGAAGTGGATTTCACCGTCACGACGGCGGTCTGCCGGGGGTTGTTGGAATCCTGCAATACGATGCGAAGGCTTTCGCCAATCACATACTTGTCTTCATAGAACTTGAGCGAACCTTTCGGCGATGGCAGATCGAAACTGGCCGAGATGTGCGTCGATGCGCCGCTGCCGGTTTGGGCCAGGACGCCCATCCCGCGCTTTGCGAACCCCTCCCAGATCTGCGTTTGGCTTTCGCCCTTGAAGTCCACTGAATCGGCAAGCAGAATCGAATCGCGCATATCGAGCATCGATGCGGCGGGGGGCGCGAGCTTCATTCCATCCACCACCAGCAGGCGAGTTCGGCGGCGGCCTTCTTTTTCGCCGAGTTGACGAATCAGATTGGCGCGCATCTCCCACAGCGCCTCGACAAAAATCTCTCCATCCGCATGCACTTCAGGACCGTTGATCACGCGCCCCAGGTTGGCGAACGTAATCGGGTTGACAGCCGTATCGGTGGAGTAAGGGCGAGTGCGAATTCCGCGGCCCGGCTGAAAGAAGAGATATTCCGCAACAGGAAAGACGCCGCCAGCGGGTGCGCCTTCCGCGGTGTTGAACTCCAGAGCGAAGAAATCGCTCAGCGCTTCACCCATGGCTCCGCCCTGAAACGTCGTATACAACTGGCGCGCCAATCTCGCGCTGACTCCGTGCGTGTATTCATGAAACACGATGTCGGCGTCCAGCGAACCGTCCGTGAAGAAGCCGGGAAGTTGGCCATTCAACCCAGGGTTAATGTACATGTTCATTCGTGGCGCGGTGCCATCCTGATCGTTAATGTTGAAACTGGCATTGTTGATCGCGGGAAAGTTCCCCGCCGCCGACCCGTATTGCGCGTACGCATACACCGGATCGCCGCCGGCGCCCTCCTTGGTGAAATTCTCCGCTTGGAAGTTGCCTGCCGCTTCGTCGAAACCGATGGCATAGAACAGGTCATGGGCGCGATTGGTCAGGTAGAACAGGTTTGCAATAGACGCGTCCGGAAAGGCCGTGGGAGAAGGCGCGGTGAGACCAACCTCCAAGGGAAAACTGAAATCGAGAGTGGGGGAGGAAGCGGTGCGAGGACGGAAGGGACAGTTTTCGAAACCAAGAAGGCATCCAAATCCGAGAGGGTTCAAACCGGTGATCGTGTTGTTGCCGGCAGTTTCATTGCGACCGACCCAACCTTTCGGAGAAGCAACGGGATCGCCCTCGAAGGACATCATCTTGCGGGCAACAAACTGAAACTCTCCGGGGCGCTGCGCGCCGGAATGAAGTCCGGACACGGGGCTCATCTCGTAGACCAAGCCTCGCGGTTTGCCGGCGCTCTGCTGCAGCGTCAAGCTGCGCTGCGCCAGCACTCGGCGGCCTTCGTCATCCACCACCACGTCTTCCATCGTGACGCCGTCCGCGGCGGTGACGGTGAATCTCCATACCGGCGCGAGTCTGCCTTGTATGCCGTGCCAAACCAACGCTGCTGGAATATCGGCGCCCATCGGACCGCCGTGAAACCGAATGGACCGGCCATCCGGCGACGAACTTTTCTGGAAGGGATAATATCCCTTCGCTCTTTCCGCATCGATCGCCGCTACTGCTGTGCGAACCGCGGCGAGAGCCGAAGCAGCTTCGGGGACGCGTGCGCGCTTGTCCGGCGCGTCAAACAGTCTTCCCCCTGCATTCAACACGCGTCCATCGCGATCCACATTCACGGTCCACTCGGCGTTGTCGACATCAATGCCCGCGAATCTCTGCCGGTAGATCAGGTGCGTCACGCCGTTGTGCGCCGTCTTGTATTCCTTATGCAGATAGACGCCATCGACGGAGGAGAGTTCGATTCCGATCTCCTTCGCGCGTGCCCTCAAAAGGTCGTAACCAATGTCGCGTAGCGCGCGCGAACCGGCCTCCATGAGGGTCTCGCCGGGAATCCACAGATGGACGGGGCGCGCACTTTCCTCACTCAGTAACGGGGAAACAGCAAGGAGCAGGCCAAAGGGGACGTACTTCATAATGTCTGCCAATCTAACATAACTCCCCTTGGTTTGGCGGGAAAGCTGTCTAACTGGCAATCAGGTGAGTGACAATCTCGGCGATGGCCGCGTCGGCTTTGGCTTCAATCTCAGCTTGCGTTTGATCTTGAATGGGATGCATCACGAAAACAACGGGAAATCCGGGACGTCCCAGCAGACTCGCTTGCGCTCCTGCGGCGGTGCGGAACTCATGCGTCGCCACGGGTACCGTCGCGATCCCGGCGTCTTCCAATCGAATCGAATCGTGCAAACTGCACGTGGTACAGGACCCTCAATCGGCGAGGCCCTCGATCACCGCGTGCGGGCGCGCGGCCAGAATGCGGTCGATCATGCTGCCTGGGGCGGGCTTGGCGAAGGTTGGTTTCTTCTCCCGAATCACCTCAGCCACTTGGTAGCGGTGACGCAAATGATGTTCCAAGCGATCCAGCAGAACACTGCCACCCGGCTTGCTGATGTCGAGCAACACAACGCGCTTGCCATCGAGCGAATCCAGGCGGGGAGCGGCAGGCTTCGCGGCAGCCGTCGATTCGTTCATTGGATTAATAAGAATCTTCATTCGTTACTCCACAGGATATGTCACCATTTGACTGCCGCGCGGCCCGGTAGCCCAACTGCCGATGACGGATGAAAATTTGCCGGCCGTCCCACCGGCGACGACAATCTGAATCGCTTCCGGCGTCCGGAATTTTCGATAGCATCTTTCGCCACCGATGACGACCTCTTCATAGGATGCTCGCAATTGCGTTCCCTCTCCGCCATCGTCGTCGTCGTAGGCGCGGACGGGGATGCCGGTGTTGGCGAACAGGAATTCGCGAACCTGCTGCTTCGTGAAGCCATCTCGGCGGAGGGTCGCCGCGTGTTCGGGGCAGATCACCACCAACGCTTCCGGAGCCAGGCAGACACGCCACGACCACACGGTGGCGAGCGTCGCGCAGATCGCTTTTAAGACAACGGTTCCGCGCCGCGCCGTATGCTCGCTGACGCCGCGCACGCCATCACCGCCAAACAACGTGATCCCATTACCGCCTGCGCTCAATCCGCGCTCCACGTGCAGAGGCTCCCACGGGCTCACTTCTTCATTCTCCGCAATGACCCACGAAAACTTGCCCGGGTTACCTTGTGTCGACATGTCGATCTCGCCCGGCCTCGCTCCGCCGATGTTCGTCAGCATTAACTGGAAAGCGCGTCCCAACGTGCTATTCGATCGCGCGACGTTGCTGAAAACATTTCCCGCGCATGTAAAGCCCAACTCTTTTCGCAGCGGGCCATTGAGAATCACCAGCGGCGCGGCGAAATGGGTCGTGGCTTGAATGCCATGCAGATTGAATCGCTCGTCACAGGCGGCGCGCACCAGCGAGATCAGCACGGGAAGCAGCCTGGGCTCGCAACCGGCCATCACGGCGTTGGCGGCGACTTTCTCCACGGTGGCCGCGCCGTAACAAGGCGGAATCTTTGCGACCAGCGCGTCCGCAGACAGAACCGTTCCATGCAGCATGCGTTCGACGCGCGCCGCTGTTGGCGGAACCACAGGCAGCGCATCGCCGAAAGCCCGCATGCAATATTCGTAGTCGTCCTCGGCCTCGTCTAAGATGATGCGCGAGGCACGTGCAGGCTGCGTTTCCAACAACACCGCATCCGGTCCGCCGGCAATTGGCTCCAGATGCCGCGACATGCATCCTGGCTTCGACGCCGGATTGCCGTCGAATTCCGGAGCGATCTCCTGAGCGAGTGCAAAACGCGCGGCGAAATGATTCAGGCTCGCCTTGTCGAAACCCACCACTGCTTCTTCAATCACGCGATCTTTGCTCACCAGGAACAACGCGGGAACCGTCTGCGGATCGTAGGCTTTGGAGATCTCCCAATCGCGATCTACTACCACCGGAAACCGCGCGCCCGTCTGCCGGGCAAACTCCGCGGTTGCGCCTTCCGAATCCTGTGAGATGCCGATCACGTTCCCCGCCTCGTGCAACCGGTTCAGGTAGGGCGCGATGAGCCGGCAGGTAGGGCAATCGGTCTCAAAAAAAAAGAGCAGTGACGGAGCGTCCGCGCGCGCCGGGAGGAGGGAAAACAGCGGAGCAATTCTCATGGTCAATTACTGCGGTGTAAGGTAGCACAAGTTGCGTTGGGCCAGCCGCGCGCGCCCGCGGCGAATTGCTACCATACGATCCCAGGAGAAACCCCATGAACATGATTTCCTCGTCTTTGCTTCCCGAATTCGATCAGGAACTAAAGACCACCAGGCGCGTATTGGAGCGGATACCGGACGACAAATTGGATTACAAACCGCATGCGCGGTCCATGTCGGCGCGAGAGTTGAGTTCGCATATCGCGGAGATGATCAGTTGGCTCACCGTAACGATGAACACGACATCGCTCGACCTGGCGCCGCCGGGACAAGAGCCGTGGAAGCCATTTAGCGCCGCATCGAATGCGCAACTGCTCCAGAAGTTCGACGATAACGTGACCGCCGCGCGCGCCGCACTGGCCGCGTCTTCGGATGCCGACATGATGGTCTCGTGGTCCCTCATGCGCGCCGGCGCCACATTGATGACCATGCCGCGCGTAGCCTGCGTGCGCGGGTTCGTCTTCAACCACATCATCCATCACCGCGGCCAGCTCAGCGTCTATTTACGCCTCAACGATATCCCCGTGCCATCCATCTATGGCCCGTCCGCCGATGAAGGCAAGATGTAATAGGATCTTTATTATGTCTATTGCACAATCGTTACTCCCCGAATTCGACCAGGAATGCCAGACGACTCGAAGAGTCTTGGAACGCGTTCCGGACGACAAGTTTTCCTACCAGCCGCACCCGAAGTCGATGGCGATGGGTTATCTTGCCTCGCACATCACGGAGATGATCGGCTGGCTGAAAAGCATGGCCACCGAAGAAGGCATTAACTTCGAAGGGTGGAAGCCGTTCAATGCCGAATCGAATGCGGCGTTGCTAGCCGCCTTCGATGAGAATGTAAAGGCGGGCAGAGCTGCGCTGGCTGCCGCCACGGATGAACAGTTGATGTCGTCCTGGTCGCTTAAGAACGGGGACCAGACTCTCATGACCATGCCGAAGATTGGCGCTATTCGCGTGGTTGCGATGAATCACGTATTTCATCATCGCGGCCAGCTCAGTGTGTATCTACGTCTGAACGACATCCCGGTACCGTCCATCTACGGCCCATCCGCCGACGAAGGAAAGATGTAGTCTATGTGGGGCAGATCTCCAGATCTGCGGCGGGATCTCCAGATCCCGCATGGCCTCGACAGAGGCCATCGGCTGCGATGCAGCCGAATCGGGGCCTTCCGTCACTCCCAACAGAGGCGGTCTGGAGACCGCCTCGCAGATCTGGAGATCTGCCCCACACAAGTTCGGGAAGAGTTCAGAGACTAGTAGTACACAGCAAGAGCGTCGCGGATTGGATAAATCAGGTTTGCACTTCCAGCCGCAATAGGGCGGCGCTGAATGTTTTTCCCTGGGCATCGACGCGCAGAGACAAGGTGCCGCCGCCGCCCAGGGCCTCGTGCAGCAGGAAGTTCAATGCGCCCAGGTTCGGCAATTCGTAGCGGATCACCTCGCCCTTGCAGAGATCGCCGAAGTGCGCCTTCACGCGTTCCGCGGTGACTTCGCGCACTAGCGCCGGATAGTCTTCGGCACGATAAGCGATGATGCCGATGTTTACGGTGTCGCCTTTGTCGCCGGAGCGGGCGTGCGCGATTGTCGATAAGGGAACCTTCATTCCACCACCTCCACGCGCGTGCGGATTTCTTCACGCGCAAGTAGCGCGGGCCAATAGGCCACCACCTCGCGCACGGGCGGACGCCCATCGCCAAAGCCCGTCGCAGTGGGCGGGCCATTCAACACCAGCGGTACCAACTCGCGCGTGAATCGATCGACCGACTTGCGATCCGTCCCGCGCACCCCAATGCGCAACTGCACTTCCGCCGGATCGGCAACAACGGCGGCAGCGGTCCCGTGGCACGCGTTCACGCCGAAATACTCCGTGTATATTTCCTCGAAATGAAGGCCGAGCCGTTGCAACCGCTCGCGCACAATGCCGTCCGCCGCACGCGCCTTTTCCAGCGCATCGGGCCAACTGTAAACCAAGGTGCCAATCGCTTTGTAACCCCAGTCGTAGCTGATGGAAACTTTCAACATCGCGGGCCGCGGCGCGCCGCGAATCCCGCTCACGCGCACGCGATCCGCACCGTCAGCGGCAAGCTGAATCGTGGTGAAATCCGCGACGCAATCCGGCGTGATGTAATTTTTCGGATCACCGAGTTCATAGAGCAACTGCTCTTTCACCACGTCGCAGGTAACGCGTCCGCCGGTGCCTTGATGTTTCGTGACGACGAACGTTCCATCCGGTTGCGCTTCCACAATCGGGTAGCCGATGTTGGCAAAATCGGGAATGCTTTTCCAATCCACCTGGCAATTGCCGCCCGTGCATTGCGCGCCGCATTCGATAATATGCCCGGCGATTGTTCCGGCGGCGAGCAGGTCCCACTGATCTTCCCTCCAACCGAAGGCGTGGATCATCGGCGCCAGGGTCAGCGCGGTGTCCGTGCATCGCCCGGCGATCACTACATCCGCGCCGGTGGCGAGAGCTTCGGCAACGGGAAATGCGCCGATATAGGCGTTTGCACTGAGGATCCGCGAACGAATCGCGGCGAGCGGTTCGCCTGTTTCCATGTTCGCCATGGCGTGGCCGTTGGCGATGAGATGGTCGATGCGGGCAAACACATCGTCGCCTTCGACAATGGCAACACGCAGGTGCGGCGCGAGACGGCGCACTTCACGCGCGCAGGCAACAGGATTCACTCCGCCGGCGTTGGCCACCACTTTCACGCCGCGCTCGCGGATGCGGGCGGCAAGGCGTCCCATCAACGGCGGAAAATCGCGGGCGTAGCCTAGATTCGCATCGGCCTGCTTTTGTTTCTGGACAATCGACATGGTGATCTCGGCAAGATAATCGAGCGCGAGATAATCGATGGGACCGTCTTCCACCAAGCGCACGGGCGCCTCCAACCAGTCGCCCCAAAAGCCTTGGCCGTTGGCGATGCGAATCATTGCCGCGGCTCCGGCGTGAGCGTTTCCAGCGCAAGATGACGGCGATGCGCGGAATAAGCCACAAGATCGAGAACGAACGATAGTACGCGGCGCGTCTCCAACGGATCGAGAATCGCGTCGCAATGTCCGCGCGCGGCGGCATAGTGAGCATCGAGCCAGCGTTCGTAATCGGCGCGCGTGCCGTCGATGCGCTGCTGCAATTCCGCGGGAACCGTTTCACCCGCCGCTTTGAGCCGTTCCAGTTCCGGACCGTGTACAGCCTGGACGGCGGAATCGCCTTCCATCACGCCGATGCGCGCGGTGGGCCAGGAAAAAGTGAACGATGGATCGAAGCCTTGTCCGCCCATGGCGTAGTAGCCCGCCCCCGACGCGTGGTTGAGCACGAGAACGATCTTCGGCACCGTCGCGCAGGCCATGGTCTCCACCATCTCCGCTCCGGCGCGGATAATGCCGCCGGTTTCCGCATCGGGTCCCACCATGAAGCCCGAAACGTCCTGTACATAAAGTATGGGCAAACCGGTGCGCTCCGCGTTCTCCACGAAATACGAAACCTTGCGCGCGGACTCGGTGTAGACGATGCCGCCGAGGCGCGGCTTGCCATCCTGCTTGAGAAATCCGCGGCGATTTGCGATGACGGCGATGGCGTGCCCATTCAATCGCGTGTTGGCGCAAAGCAGTTCAGGTGCATGATCGGGCTGAAATTCCATCCAATCGTTGCCGTCGCAAATCCGCGCCAGTATTTCTTCCACGGAATACGGCAGGCGATGATCAGCGGGAAGAATGGCGTACAAACCATCGGCGCTCTTCGCCGGTGAAGTCCCCTTTTCCAGAGCCGGCGCGGGGCGCAGTTCCCGAAATTTCGCGCGGATTTGTTCCAGGCAATGCGCGTCGTCCTTGGCGCGGTAATGCGCCACGCCGCTCAACGTGGTGTGCATGGAAGCGCCGCCCAGTCTCTCCGCATCCACGGTTTGGCCGGTCGCGCCCTTCACCAGGTTGGGACCGCCTAGTCCCATGAAACTGGTTTTCTCCACCATAAAGATGACATCGCTGAGGGCGGGGAGGTACGCGCCGCCGGCGATGCACGGCCCCATCACGGCGGCGATCTGCGGAATGCGCAGCTTGCGCCGCATCAGCGACGTGTAATAGAAGATGCGTCCGCCGCCGTACTGACCGGGAAAGATGCCATCTTGGAGCGGAAGGTTCACGCCCGCCGAATCCACCAGGTAGACAATGGGCACGCGGTTGCGAATGGCAATCTCTTGCGCGCGCAGAATTTTCGTGATGGTCTCCGGCCACCAAGCGCCGGCCTTCACCGTGGCGTCGTTGGCAACGATGACAGCCGGCCGCCCTTCGATCTTCGCCATGCCCGTAACGATGCCCGCGCCCGGAGCCTGCCCATCATACCGGTCATGCGCGACCAGCAGTCCGGTTTCGACGAACATCGTGCCGGGGTCAATCAGCTTGGCGATTCTTTCCCGAGCGGTGAGTTTGCCGTCGCGGTGCTGCTTGGCAATCTTCGCCGCGCCGCCGCCGCCGCGCAGCCGGTCCTCGAGTTCGCCCAGCCGCGCGACCAGTTCCCGCATCCGAGCGGCCGACCTTTCCGCCTGTTCCGTCACTCCTAATAGTGTACTGGGACGGGTTCCTGTTGACAATCTCGATATTTCCATTATAATAGAAATATAGAGATGGCCAAAACTTCCGTTGCACAAGTCGCCCGCTACGCCGATATGCTTTCGGCCATGGGTACGGAGCCGCGTCTGCGCATCATGCGGTTGCTGCTCTCGGCGCACCCCGAAGGCATGGTTGTCGGTGAGATCCAGACCGAACTGGGAATTGCCGGCTCCACGTTGTCACACCATCTGGACAAATTGAAGAACGAGGATCTGGTGACAATGCGACGCGAAGGGACCTTTTTGCGCTACGCCGCGAACGCGGAGTCGTTGCAGGAACTGCTGACATTTCTTTATGCGGAATGCTGTACGCGCAATCGGGCGATCGCGCCGGAGACCATCGTACAGCTTCGCAAGTAATGCATTCATAGAGACCATTCATGGAAATAAGGGAGTAACCAACATGTCCGATGTAAGAGAGATCGTAAAAGAAAAATATGGCAAAGCCGCGCTGCGCGTGGTCACGGGAGAGAGCAGCGGCTGCTGCGGCAGCGCACCCTCCGCGCGGGACGCATCGTCCGACCCCATCTGTTCCAACCTCTACGATGATTCGCAGCAAGGGGAACTGCCGGAGACGGCGGTGAAGGCCTCGCTGGGGTGCGGGAACCCCACTGCTTTGGCACAGCTGAAGGCGGGGGAAACCGTGCTCGATTTAGGCAGTGGCGGCGGAATCGACGTGCTGCTTTCAGCGCGCCGGGTTTCACCCGGAGGCAAAGCATATGGGCTCGACATGACGGATGAAATGCTCGCGCTTGCTCGCGAAAACCAAAAGAAATCCGGCGTGGAAAACGTGGAATTTCTCAAAGGCGAAATCGAGAACATCCCGCTGCCCGACAACAGTGTCGACGTGATCATATCGAACTGCGTGATCAATCTTTCCGCCGACAAGGACAAGGTTCTGCGCGAGGCGTATCGCGTGTTGAAGCCCGGCGGGCGCTTCGCCGTTTCCGATGTCGTTACCAAGGGCCCAATGCCGGCGGAGATTCGCAAGAACGTTCTGCTGTGGGTGGGCTGCATTGCGGGCGCGCTGGAGCATGACGAATACAAGGGCAAGCTCGCCGCGGCCGGCTTCGAAGCAGTGGATGTCGAACCGACGCGAGTGTACAAAGTGGAGGACGCCCGGACTTTCCTGGAAGGCAAAGGCATCGACGTGGATGCTCTGGGCGCGCAGGTGGACGGGAAGTTTATGAGCGCCTTCATCCGCGCGCGAAAACCGTCCTGAGCATAAGGGAAGATTGGAACCTCGCTTGCTACGGAATTCGCGGGGTTCCCCATGCTCTTCTTACTGCTCCTTCTTTCCTCCGCAACCGCATTCTCGCAGACGTCGCGCGACGACCTTTGGCGTGAAGATGTAAACCAGGCCGTCAGCTTTGTACAAGTGCAGCACCCGGCATTGTTCACAAACGTTACGCGCGAGAAGTTCAGCGAGGCGCAAACCGCACTACTCGCATCCATCCCGCGGAAGAGCGACGCTCAGGTGGTTCTCGGATTGCAGGGGCTGCTCGCCCTGGCGCGCGATGGTCACACGGCCATCAATCTGTTTCAGGCGCGCGCTCCGCTGCGGCGCATTCCGTTGCGGTTCTATTGGTTCGCCGATGGAATTTTCGTTACCGACGCCGGCGCCGCTTACGTCTCCGCTCTCGGCGCCAAACTACTGCGCATTGAAGATGCGCCAGTGGAGGATGTTGTCTCCAAGCTGGCCGCATTTGTTTCGCACGAAAACGAATGGTGGGTGCGCAGCCAGACGCCGGTTCTGCTTACCAGTCCCGAGGCTCTCTTCGCGGCGGGTGTCAGTTCCGATGAAAACGCCGCCGTTCGTCTCACCCTACTCGATGCGGCGGGCAGAATGTTCACTCTCTCCGTGGAAGCGGCGGCGGTTCCACTCTTCGCGCTGCCGCAAAAAGCGCGCCCGAATCCTCCGCTCTACCGGCGCTACCCAGAGCGTTTTTACTGGTTCGAATACATCGAGCCGTCGGGCGCAATCTATGTCAAGTACAACTCTTGCCAGAATTCGCCCGTCCTGTCCATGACATCCTTCGTAAACGAACTTGCGTCGCTGCCAAATCCCGTCACGCGCGCCGTCATCGACCTGCGCAACAACGGCGGCGGCGACTCCAGCGTCATCAGGCCGCTCACCGATTCCGTGGCACAGGCGCTCGCCGCCGGACTTATTTCGAAAGTTATTAGTAACCTTTCGGAGGATCGGATGGGGGGGTGACGGCCGGAACTGCGACTCCGCTTCCAGCTTCGTCGAACCGTGACGTTGTCCAATCATGCCAGGCCGATTCCAAAACTCTGGCCGTCTCGCTTGAAGGATTGGCCCTCTACCATAT
>JACPVQ010000004.1 GCA_016191645.1 Candidatus Solibacter usitatus | reverse complement strand
CTCGGCATGCTCGATGTAGTCGCTGGCGCCCTTCAGCAGCGCTGCCAGCAACGCCGGGTCTGTCCCTTCCCCTGATGGTAATCCCCGGCGGCGCGCAGGGAAGCGCGCCGCGCAGCTTGCAGCGCGACCGGCGCGACCCCTACAGCGCCGTATGGAGCATTTCCGTTGGACAGGAGTTTTCCAAGGGCTTCGTGGGAGAGGCGCGGTATGCGGGCAGCGTTGGGCACAAGCTGTTTACCCCGGCCTACCTCAACCTCATCGATGCGCGCACGGGGCGGCGTCCCCTGGAGCAGTTCGGACGAATCGATGAAGAGAGCAATGCGGGAAACAGCAACTTCCACGGACTGATTCTCACGGCGCGCCGTTCGTTGACAACGGGTCTGTTCTGGGAGACGCACTACATGTGGTCGCATTCCATCGACGACAATTCGGCGGGGGGCGGAGAAGCCGCACCGCAAAACGCCAACTGCCGGCAGTGTGAAAGGGCGAGCAGCGATTTTGACGTGCGCCACAGCATGAACACGAACTTTGTGTATCACCTGCCCACCGAAGGCTTGCGCCTTCCGCCGCTGGCGCGAAAGCTGCTGGGTCACTGGGATTTGAGCGGAACGGCAACGGCGCGGACAGGCTGTGCGGTCAACGTGACGCTGGCGCGCAGTTCTTCCGATCTGCCGGACGGCAACAGCGAAAATCAAAGGCCGGATGTAGTGCCGGGGGCGGGATGGGTCCCGCGCGGCGGTGCGACGGCGGATCACTGGATCAATGCATCGGCGTTTGCCGTACCAGCGACGGGCCGGTGGGGCAACGCCGGGCGCAATCCGGTGCGCGGACCCGTCCTGTGGGAGACCAGCGTGGCGCTTTCCAAACGGGTTCCCCTCAATGAGCGAGTGAGCCTGCAGTTTCGCGCCGAAGCATTCAATCTGTTGAACCGGTCGCAACTGGGGAATCCGGCAGCCGAATTGTCCAGCCCTTCCACTTTTGGCCGCATCCTCACTCCCATGAACGCCGAGGTGACAGGCGCGAGTACAGCGCGGCAAATGCAGTTCCTGCTGCGGCTGGTCTTTTGAGGATCATAATGTGGAACCGGCGGGCAATAAAAATCGCGTTGATGTGGGTGATTCCGGCGCTGTCCATTGCCGCGGGAGTCTCTTCGGTTTCCGCGCAGCCGGCGATGGAGTCTTCGCTAAAGGCGGCGTTCCTTTACAACCTGGTGAAGTTCGTGGAGTGGCCGGGTGGAAAGCCGGGTGGAAAGCCGGAAGCGATCACTGTGGGCCTGGTGGGGAAGAACGATTTCGGTACCGCGTTGGAACAACTTTTTCAGGGGAAGGAACTGGACGGGCGCGCGCTGGCGGTGCGGAATATTTCCAAGTTGGAAGAGTTGAAGTTGTGCAACCTGGTGTTCATTGCGGCGTCGGAGCAGGAGCGCGTGGGGGAGTTGCTGGGAGCGCTGCGGGGCGTGCCGGCGCTGACGGTGAGCGAAATCGCGCGGTTCGCGCAGCGGGGAGGAATGATTCAGGTGGAAATGGACGGCAGAAAAATTCGTTTCGAAGTGGATGCCGAACGGGTGGCGGGAGCGCGGCTGAAGATCAGCGCGCGTTTCCTGCAGCTGGCGAGCGCCGTTTACGGCCACGACAAGGCGAGGAGGCAATGAAGTGCTGACGGCGCTCTCCATCAAACAAAAACTGACGCTGATCATCATGCTGACCAGCAGCATCGCGCTGCTGCTGGCGTGCGCGGCGTTCATCCTTTACGATTTGCGATCGTATCGCGCGGCGGCGGCGGGAGAACTGGGCACGGTGGCGGAGATGATCGGCGCCGGCAGCGTGGCGGCCTTGACGTTTGAAGACAAGCGCGTGGCCGAGGACACGCTCTCGGCCCTGCGCGTGGACGAACGGATTGTGGCGGCGGGCATCTACGGCAAGGACGGGACTCTGTTTGCGCGCTACGGCGCGGCGGGACGGCAACGTCCGGAGGAAACGCCGGCGGCGCGCGGCGATGGGGCCTACTTTGAACGCGGAGGCCTGCTGCTGTTCCGGCGCATTCTGCTGCGCGGAGAGGCGATTGGCGCGATTTACGTGCAATCGGATTTGGCCGATCTGGACTTGCGCATGCGCCGTTACCTGGGAATCGCGGCGCTGGTGCTGTTGATGTCGGCGCTGGTGGCTTGGTTGATCTCGTCGCGGTTGCAAGGGGTGGTTTCCACGCCCATTCTCGATCTGGCGGAGACGGCGCGCTGGGTTTCCACGGGGACGGATTATTCGGTGCGCGTCGTCAAGCGAACGCGGGATGAGCTGGGAGTGTTGATTGACGCGTTCAATGAGATGCTGGCGCGCGTGGAAGATCGCGACGGGAAACTGATATTAGCCAAGGAGAAAGCGGAGGAGACGGCGCGGCTGAAGAGCGAGTTTCTGGCCAACATGAGCCACGAGATTCGCACGCCGATGAACGGGATCATCGGCATGACCGAACTGGCGCTGGATACGGAACTGACTCCGGAGCAGCGGGATTATATGGATACGGTGAAGGTTTCGGCCGATTCGCTGCTCACTATTCTCAACGACATATTGGATTTCTCCAAGATCGAAGCGGGAAAGCTGCGCCTGGATCCCATCGAGTTCAACCTGCGCGAAACGCTGCAGGAAACGATGAAGGGGCTGGCGCTGCGCGCGCACCAAAAAGGGCTGGAACTGTTGTATGACTGCCGGACGGACGTTCCGCGCGTGATGGTGGGAGATCCGCACCGGCTGCGGCAGATTCTTATCAACCTGGTGGGAAACAGCATCAAGTTCACGGGTAAGGGCGAAGTATTTGTGGATGCGTTTTTAGAGTCGCGGGACGAGTCCGGGGCGGTGAACGTTCACTTCGCCGTGAAAGACACGGGGATTGGGATTCCGTTCGAGAAGCAGCAGCTGATTTTTCAGGCCTTCTCGCAGGCCGACGGATCGGTGACGCGGCGCTTCGGCGGCACCGGGCTGGGGCTGGCAATTTCCTCGCAATTGATACAGATGATGGGGGGGCGGATCTGGGTGGAGAGCGAATTGGGGGCGGGCAGCACGTTCCACTTCACGCTGCGGTTCGAAGCCCTCGGCGAAGCTTCCGGGCCGGCGCCGGGCGGCATGGAGACGACGGAGGAATGGCTGGACCTGGAAGGGCTGCCGGTGCTGGTAGTGGACGACAACGCCACGAACCGGCGCATTCTGCAGGAAGTGCTTCGGCGCTGGCGCATGACGCCGGCCACGGTTGACGCCGCGCCGGAGGCGCTGGCGGAAATGTTGACGCGGGCCAAAGCGGGCGCGCCGTTTCGTTTGATTCTGCTGGACGCCCAAATGCCGGAAACGGACGGATTCTCGCTGGCGAAAGCGATTCATGCCGAGCCGCTGTTGCAAGGCGCAACCGTCATGATGTTGAGTTCGGGCGACCTGCAGGGCGATGCCGCGCGCTGCCGGGAGTTGGGGATCGACATCTACCTGACCAAGCCGATTTCGCAATCGGAACTGCTGGACGCGATTCTCAAGACGATGGAAAAACCCAACCGGGCGGCGAGAAAAGCGCCTGCCGCGGACCGGCAGGCCGCCTATCCGGACACGCCGCCGTTGCGCATTCTGGTGGCCGAAGACAATCGCGTCAATCAGAAGATGGTGGTGCGGGTGCTGGAAAAACAGGGGCATTCCGTGGTTTTGGCGGGCAACGGCGTGGAGGCCATACACGCCTTGGAGAAGGAGTCGTTTGACCTGGTGCTGATGGACGTGCAGATGCCGCAGATGGGCGGATTTGAAGCGACCAGCATCATTCGCGAGCGGGAAAAGAGCAGCGGCGCGCACATCCCGATCATTGCCGTGACGGCGCATGCCATGAAGGGAGATTCCGAAAAATGTCTGGAGAGCGGAATGGACGCCTACGTCAGCAAGCCGATCCAGGCGAAGGAACTCTTCGACGCCATCCACGGTATTGTGACCGCGGCCGCGAGTGGCGATCTTGTAACCCGCGAAACCTAGGGTTTTGTGGCGCTGGAGTTTTGTGCAGATCTCCAGATCTGCAGCGGGATCTCCAGATCCCGCATGGCCCCGCAAGAGGCCATCGGCTGCTTTGCAGCCGTTTGGGGCTTTTCGATTTCCGCCGGCAAAGCCGGTCTGGAGACCGGCTCGCAGATCTGAAGATCTGCCCCACACAAAATTGGCAAATGTCCAAACTCCAGGCCGCGTCGAGACGCTGAGAGCGCGCCGCGTCCGCCGTGATGGTAGGCTGGCTAAGATGCTTACCTGGACGTGCCGCGCATGGCTGCTGTTGGCCCCCTTAGCGCTGCCGGCGCAGGATGCCGTGGTCACGCTGGACAAATGGAAAGTCCACGACGGCGATGATGCGCGATGGGCCTCGCCCGGTTTCGACGATACGAATTGGAAGGCGAGCAAAGCGCCGGAGATCTACTACTCCTTCAATCCGTTTCAGGCGGGCTTCCGTTGGTATCGGACGAGAATCGAACTTCCGTCCACTCTGGCGGGCCAGCCGCTGGCGCTGGCAGTGGGCCCCATGGATGAGGCCTACGAGGTCTACGTGGAAGGAGTGCGGGCGGGCGGTGTTGGGTTAATAGGTGTTGGGTTAATAAAGGAAAAGCCCGAAGGCCGCTTCGAGCAGCATGCCGCGTTCCTTCTTCCCGACGGCGTTTCCCATTCGCCCAGGCTGCGAATTGCCATTCGCCG
Organism: Candidatus Solibacter usitatus; assembly: GCA_016191645.1. GTDB lineage: Bacteria > Acidobacteriota > Terriglobia > Bryobacterales > Bryobacteraceae > CADEFT01. The sequence continues at coordinate 24,981 of JACPVQ010000004.1, read as the reverse complement.
CTGGGCCGGACGCGGCATCACGAGCTTTGCGATTTTCCGGGCCAGATCCAACGCCGGGCGGCACGCGCCGCAAATCGGCCGCGCCGCGGTGATCTCCTTGCGGGAGACGATTCATACAATGGATGATACAACCGCGTCGCCGGCGCGCTTCGTCGGCTGGTTTCTCCTGTTCGCCGGATTGCTTAGCCTGGCGTTGTTCAGTACGCATCAGGATCGCGCGGAGTATCTATGGCTGGGGTTGGGGCTATCAACGGCGGGGTTGGGAGCGGTTGCGGGAGTGGCCGTAGCAGGCTTGGAAAACCTGCCGCGGCGAGCCTGGATTGCCGTGTGGATCGCCGGATCGCCGCACATTGCGAGCCTGTTTTCCGCTCTGCTGCTGCGTCAACTTTGCCCGCGGCTGCGGCAATTGTTGACGGCGGTTGCGGCGATTCACTTCCTGGACGCCTGCTATCTGATGACGGCCTTCCGCTTCGGCCTGCCCTTCGATCCGCAGATTCTCAACGTTGGTTCCGTGGTCACCCTAGGAACGCAATTTGCCGTGGCCGTGCTGCTGGGCCTCAGCGGACTTGGCTACCGGCTGGCGCTGGCCGGTTCGCTGGTTGCTGGAAACCGCGGATTCTCAACCTTCGGGCTACGTAGTGGAGAAAGCCTATCTGCCGGCGCGCGAAGTGGGTGGGGATTTCTATCAATTGATCGCACAGCCCGACGGAGGGTTGCTGGTAGTGGTGGGAGACGTGAGCGGCAAGGGTCTGGAGGCGGCGATGGTGGCGGCGACTCTAGTTGGCGCGCTGCGCACGTTCGAGACCGCCCGGCCCGGACAAGTGCTTGCGATGTTGAATCGCTCACTGCGGCGCAATGCGCGCGGCGGATTCGTGACCTGCTGCTGCGCGCTGTTTCAATCCGATGGCGGGGTGACGCTGGCCAGTGCCGGTCATCCCGCGCCGTATCTTGCGGGACGCGAAGTCATCATGGAAGCGGGCCTTCCGTTGGGGATCGTGAGTGAAGCGGACTACGTCGAGACAACGGTGGGAACGGGCGTGATGACGTTCGTCTCCGACGGCGTCGCGGAAGCGGCGAACGCGGCGGGCGAGTTGTTCGGCTTCGAGCGCACGCTTGCCATCAGCGGCAACACGGCTGCGGAGATTGCGCAGGCGGCGAAGCAGTGGGGGCAGAACGACGATATCACGGTGGTCACCGTGCGGCGCGCGGTCTGAGGCGCGGGTCTCCCCAAAGATCACGACCCATTCGAATTTATTTTCGCCCCTCCACCCCTAGTCTTTTCAACGGCTTACTAGCCCCACGCAATTCGACACTCCGCGTACAGCCCTTGACGCACCACTACAATCCGCATATGGCCATGCTCAACGATAATCGCCGCGTCCCCACCTCGCCCTCTGGCACCCAGGAAGGCCCCGGGCGCAAATGCTTTTGCGACAAAACGAACCCACCGGCCGCACCCGCCGCGGCTCTCGCCCTTCCTTGCATCCTCATGCAAATACGCCCATAATTAGAAAATCCTCATTCCTCCGGGAGGCCCGATGGCTCGTCTTGTCCGCTGTAGTTTGATTCAGGCCGCGAACGTCACTTCGCCCGATCAGCCGCTGGAAACCGTGAAGCGGACGATGATCGACAAGCACATCGCCTACATCGAACAGGCCGCGACGGCGGGGGCGCAGATTGTTTGTCTGCAGGAGATTTTCTACGGCCCGTACTTCTGCGCCGAACAGACGACGCGCTGGTACGATTTCACGGAATCCATTCCCGATGGACCTACGGTTCGTCTCATGCAGGACGTCGCGCGCAAACATCACATCGCGATAGTCGTTCCCATCTACGAAGTGGAACAGGACGGCATCTACTACAACACCGCCGCAGTGATCGACAGTGAAGGGCGTTATCTGGGCAAGTATCGCAAGACCCACATTCCTCACGTCGCGCCGGGCTTTTGGGAAAAATTTTACTTTCGCCCGGGCAATCTTGGCTATCCGGTCTTCGATCTCGGCTACGTGAAGATCGGCGTCTACATCTGCTATGACAGGCATTTCCCCGAAGGCGCGCGCGCCCTCGGATTGCACGGCGCGGAGATCGTGTTCAATCCATCGGCAACGGTGGCGGGGCTGAGCGAGCATTTGTGGAAGCTGGAACAGCCGGCGCACGCGGTGGCGAACGGATACTACATCGCGGCCATCAATCGCGTCGGCACGGAGGCCCCATGGAACATCGGCCAGTTTTACGGCAGCAGCTATTTCTGCAATCCGCGCGGGCAGATCATCGCCTGCGCGTCGCGGGAACAGGATGAAGTGCTGACCGCGGATCTCGATCTCGACCTGATCACGGAAGTGCGAAAAACCTGGCAGTTCTACCGCGACCGGCGGCCGGACATGTATGAATCTTTAGTAAAGGCGTAACCCGAGATGCTGTATTACTCTCCAGAATCTTCCCAATCTGCTGTGCTCTGTGGGGCAGATCTCTGCCGGGAGGACCATGACGGCCGGAGGCGGCTGCAACGCAGCCGATGGCCTCTATCGAGGCCATGCGGGATCTGGAGATCCCGCGGCAGGTCTGGAGACCTGACCCCACAGAGGTGCTGGAGAAGTAGAAAGACAGTAGGTGCTGGAGAAGTAGAAAGACAGTAGGTGCTGGAGAAGTAGAAAGACAGCAAGGTGCTAGTGAAGTAGTAAGACAGAAAGCGAGTTAACTCATGACGAAAAACGAAATCATTCTCGCCAATCAGGAATGCCTCTTCCCGGCGGTGTTTCATTACTTCAAAGAGCCGCTGGTGCTGGCGCGCGCCAAGAATCAATTCGTGTGGGACGCCGATGGCAACCAGTATCTCGATTTTTTCGGCGGCATCGTCACCGTCAGCGTGGGACATTGCAACGACAAGGTCAACGCGCGCGTGAAGGCGCAAATCGACACGCTGCAGCACGTCTCCACTGTCTTCGCCACCGAACCGCAAGCCGCGCTCGCGCGAAAGATATCGGACATCGCCCCGGGTCCCGGCTGGAAATCGTTTTTCACCAACAGCGGCACGGAAGCAAACGAAGCGGCGATTCTCGCCGCGCGCTGCTACACCGGGTCGAATGAAATCATCGCGCTGCGTCATTCCTATCACGGACGCTCCGCGCTGGCCATGGGCATGACCGGTCAATCGTCGTGGCGGATTGGTCCGGCGACGCAAGCGGGAATCGTGCATGCGCACAACGCCTACTGCTACCGCTGTCCGTTCGGATTGACCTATCCCACCTGCGATGTTCGCTGCGGACGCGACGTCGAAGAGTTGATCAAGACCACCACCTCCGGCCGCATCGCGGGAATGATCGCCGAACCCATTCAAGGCGTCGGCGGATTCGTCACGCCGCCCAAAGAATATTTCTCCATCGTCGCCGGCATCGTGCGCAAGTACGGCGGAATTTTCATCAGCGATGAAGTGCAAACCGCATGGGGACGCACCGGCAACCGCTGGTGGGGCATTGAACAATGGGGCGTCACGCCGGACATGATGACCGGCGCGAAAGGCGCGGCCAACGGTTTTCCCATCGGCATTACCACGGCGCGCGGTGAAGTCGCCGATGCGATGAAGGGCGTGACTATTTCCACCTTCGGAGGCAATCCCATCACGAACACCGCGGCGAAAGCGGTCATCGATTTGATTGAGGAGGAGAACTTGTCGGCGAATGCGGCATCCACGGGAGCGTACCTGCGGGCGCGTTTGGAAGAGATGAAGGAGAAGCATTCCATCATCGGCGACGTGCGCGGAATGGGTCTCATGCAAGCAATCGAGTTGGTGAAGGATCGCCAGTCGAAGGAACCGGCGACGCAGGAGACGCTGCGCCTCATGGAATCGGCGCGGGAGAATCGCATCCTCATTGGCCGCGGCGGATTGTATGGAAACGTCGCGCGTCTTTCGCCTCCGCTGAATATCCAGCCGGCCGATGTGGACGAATTCATCACGCGGCTGGATGCGAGTTTGATACAAGTCACCGAGCCGGCGGCCGCGGGGAGCGCGCGGTGAGCGGGTTCGCCGAACTGCATCCTCCGTTTACTCCGCAGGCCGCGGTCGTCGAGGCCAACCGCTGCCTCTACTGCTACGACGCGCCGTGCACCGGCGCCTGTCCCACGCACATCGACGTGCCGCGATTCATCAAACAGATTGCCGGCGCCAATCTCAACGGGGCGGCGCAAACAATTCTTGCCTCCAATGTTCTGGGCTTGAGCTGCTCGCGGGTGTGCCCGGTGGACGTATTGTGCGAAGGCGCTTGCGTCATGCACAACCTCAATAAGAAGCCCATCGAAATCGGACGCCTGCAGCGCCGGGCGATGGATCACTTCTACGAAAGCGGCGGCCGCTTGCCGCAGGGCGCGCCTTCCGGAAAAAAGGTCGCATGCATCGGCGCGGGACCGGCGTCGCTTGCGTGTGCGGCAGAGCTGCGGCGCAACGGATGCGCGGTGACCATCTTTGACAAGAAGCCGCTGGCGGGCGGCTTGAATACCTACGGCGTCGCGCAGTATAAGTTCACTCCCGAAGACAGCCGCAAGGAAGTCGAGCTGCTGCGCGCGGCGGGCGTGGAGTTTCGCAACGGCGCGGAGATCGGCGGGAACGTCAACCTGAATGACCGGGATTTCGACGCGGTGTTTATCGGCGTTGGATTGGGTCCGACGCAACCGCTTGGCGTGCCGGGAGAAAACATGCCCGGCGTACACAACGCCATCGACTTCATCGCGGCCTACAAGACCGCGACGCCGCTTCCCATGGGGTCGCGTGTTGTGGTGATCGGCGGCGGCAACACTGCGATCGATGCCGCGGTCGCGGCGCGCCGTCTGGGTGCCGCGGACGTGACCATGATCTACCGGCGCACCGAGGCGGACATGTCGGCATTCGCATTCGAATACCAGCACGCGCGTCACGAAGGCGTTCAGTTTCGATTCCAGGCGCGGCCCAGCGCAATCACGGGCAATGGAAAAGTGGAAGCGGTGGAGTGCGGCGCGGATCTGCGCCTGCCCTGCGATACGGTAATCGTCTCAATCGGGCAATCGAAAGCGGTGGAAGCCATTGCCGCCGCGAACGGCATTGCGCTGGAAAAAGGCCGCGTCGTGGCGAAACCGGAGACGGGACAAACGTCCAACCCGAAATACTTCGCGGGCGGCGATTGCGTCAACGGCGGACGCGAAGTGGTGGACGCCGTTGCCGAAGGCAAGCGCGCCGCAAAGGGGATTCTCGCATGGCTGACCTGAGCACCAACTTCGCGGGCGGCATTCGCTGCCCCAATCCTTTCTGGCTTGCATCGGGTCCGCCCGCCAATTGCGGCGATCAGGTGATGCGCGCCTTCGACGCCGGCTGGGGCGGCGCGGTTTGGAAGACCATCGGAGATCCCATCGTCAACGTATCTTCGCGCTACTCCTCCGTCGATCTGAACGGCACTCGCATGATGGGGCTGAACAATATCGAGCTCATCAGCGATCGTCCCATCGAAACGAATCTGCGCGAGATCGCCGAAGTCAAGAAACGCTATCCGCGCCATGCCGTCATCGCATCGTTGATGGTGGAATCGAAACGCGAAGTGTGGCACGACATGGTGAAGCGCGCCGAGGACGCGGGTTCCGATGGATTGGAACTGAACTTCGGATGTCCGCACGGCATGAGCGAGCGCGGCATGGGCAGCGCCGTCGGCCAGGTTCCGGAATACGCGTGCATGATTACGGAGTGGGTGAAGGAAGCCGCGCGCACTCCCGTGCTCGTGAAGCTGACTCCCAACATCACCGACATTCGCACGGTGGCGCGCGCGGCGAAACGAGGCGGCGCGGACGGACTTTCGGCAATCAACACCATCAACTCCATCACCGGCATCGATCTCGACACGCTGACGCCGCGGCCCGATGTGGGCGGCAAGTCGTCGCATGGCGGCTACTGCGGCCCGGCGGTGAAGCCCATCGCCCTGCACATGATCCAGCAGATTGCCGCCGATGCGCAAGTGGGATTGCCGATCTCGGCGATTGGCGGCGTTGCCGGTTGGCGCGATGCGGCCGAATTTATTCTGCTTGGCGCGGGGACCGTGCAGGCGTGCACCGCGCCCATGCATTACGGATTCCGCATCGTGGAAGACATGATCGACGGCTTGAGCAATTGGATGGATTCCAAAGGCTACAAAACTCTCGATGATTTCCGCGGCCTGTCGATTCCGCGCGTCACCGATTGGCAGCATCTCGATCTGAATTTCAAAATCGTCGCGCGCATCGATGAGGATAAATGCATCGGCTGTCAGCTCTGCTACGCGGCGTGCTGGGATGGCGCGCATCAGTGCATTCACGTCGACGGATTCTCAAAGCCCGAAGAAGCCGTGGCCGCGACGCGCGCATTGCTGGTTCGCACGCCAACGACGCAAGCGGTTTCTCATGCGGTACCGCCGAAGCGCGTCCCCAAAGTGGACGAGCACGAATGCGTCGGCTGCAATCTCTGCTGGCTGGTCTGCCCCGTCGAAGATTGCATCACCATGGCGCGCATCGACAACGGGCTTGCTCCACAATCTTGGGCCCAGCGAACGGCTGCGAGGACCTCATGAGCACTACTCTTATTCAAAACGGGACCATCGTCACATCGGCGAAGACCTTCGCCGCCGATATTTTCATTGAAAACGGCCGCATCAAAGAGATCGCCTCCGGGTTGCCTGCGGAGAATGCGGGGAAGATTATCGATGCCGGCGGCATGCTCATTCTCCCCGGCGGCATCGACGTGCACACGCACCTCGATATGCCGTTTGGCGGAACCACCTCGAGCGACGATTTCGAAACCGGAACGAAGGCCGCCGCATTCGGCGGAACGACGTCGATCATCGATTTCGCCATACAACCCAAGGGCACGCGCATGAGGGACGCGCTCGATACCTGGTGGAAGAAGGCGGAAAACAAAGCCTCCATCGATTACGGCTTGCACATGATCGTCACCGACATGCCGGAAGCCGATCTCGCCGACATGGACGACATGGTGAACGAAGGCGTGGCGAGTTTCAAGTTGTTCATGGCCTACCCCGGCGTGTTGATGGTGGACGATGCAACCATCTTCCGCGCACTCGGCCAGACGGCGAAGAATGGCGCGCTGGTGTGCATGCACGCCGAAAACGGCAACGTGATCGACCTCATTGTGCAGCGCACGCTGGCGGCGGGAAAGCGCGCGCCCATCTATCACGCCCTCACGCGGCCTACGCTTGCCGAAGCGGAAGCCGTGCACCGGGCGATTGCGTTGGCCGAGATGTCGGGCGCGCCCATCTACATCGTGCACCTCTCTTCCGAAGACGCGCTCAATCAGGTGCGCGAGGCGCGCGACCGCGGGTTGCCCGCATTCGCCGAAACGTGTCCGCAATACCTGCTGCTTTCCATTGAAGAACTGGAGCGGCCCAATTTTGAAGGCGCGAAGTATGTCTTCACGCCGCCGCTGCGCGAGAAACATAATCTGGAAAAATTGTGGGGCGGTCTGCGCGACGACCATTTGCAGGTTGTTTCCACCGATCATTGTCCGTTTTGTTTTCAAGATCAGAAGGCGCTAGGCAAGGATGATTTCACCAAGATTCCCAACGGCGGTCCGGGCATCGAGAATCGTCTGCAATTGATCCATCATCACGGCGTCAATCAAGGACGCATTTCGCTGAACCGGTTTGTGGAACTTGTCTCCACCACACCGGCGAAGCTGTTTGGACTCTACCCGCGCAAAGGTGAAGTGGCCGTGGGCAGTGACGCCGACCTGGTGATCTGGAATCCTCACGAACTGCACACCATCAGCGCCGAGACGCATCATATGCGCGTCGACTACTCGATGTTTGAAGGCTTCGAGGTGAAGGGAAATGCGAAGACCGTTCTTTCGCGCGGCGAAGTGATTGTCGAGCACGGCCATTTCGTTGGCCGCACGGGCCGCGGGGAGTATCTGCGCCGCAAGGCGCGTGGAGGAGCGTGGTCGTGATCAAAGACCCATCGCTGTACAACGACGACCTTGCGCCCGTTGCGGCGCACCACCGCACGTGGGGCATTTACAACTACGCCTCGCTGTGGGTCGGGATGAGCGTGTGCATTCCCACCTACATGCTCGCCTCGGGTTTGATTGCCGGCGGAATGAACTGGTGGCAGGCGATTGGAACGATTCTTCTCGGAAATCTGATCGTGCTCATTCCGATGCTGCTCAATGCGCATGCGGGTACGCGCTACGGCATTCCGTTTCCGGTCTTCGTGCGCGCATCGTTCGGCGTGCGCGGCGCGAACATTCCCGCCGTGCTGCGCGCTTTGGTTGCGTGCGGATGGTTCGGAATTCAAACCTGGATTGGCGGCCAGGCAATTCAATCGATGCTCGTAATACTCTGGCCCGATTGGGGAGGCTTCGCCGCCGGGAAGTGGGTCTGCTTCTTCGCTTTCTGGGCCCTCAACATGTGGGTCATTCTGCGCGGCATTGAGAGCATCAAGTTTTTGGAAGGCGCATCGGCGCCGTTTCTGCTGGGAGCAGGCGTGCTGTTGCTCTGGTTTGTGACAAGCAAAGCGGGCGGATTCGGCCCCGTCTTGAGCGCGCCCGGCAAGTTTCAAACCGCCGGCGAGTTCTTTGCCTTCTTTGTGCCTTCGCTCACCGGCATGGTTGGGTTCTGGGCCACCATCGCCTTGAACATTCCCGACTTCACTCGCTATGCAAAATCGCAGAAGGCGCAGATTTGGGGTCAGGCATTGGGACTTCCCGGAACGATGGCGCTCTATGCGTTCATCGGCGTGGCCGTCACTTCCGCATCGGTTGTGCTGTTCGGAAAACCAATCTGGGATCCTGTGGAGCTGCTCGGCAAATTCAATCAGCCGGTGGTGGCGTTCATCGCGCTGATCGCACTGTTGATCGCCACGCTCACCACAAACGTGGCCGCGAATGTCGTCTCGCCTTCCAACGATTTCTCCAATCTCAATCCGCGCCTCATCTCCTTTCGCACCGGCGGAATCATTACCGGAATCATCGGCGTCGTGATGATGCCATGGAGATTGCTGAGCGATTTCAGCGCCTACATTTTCGGATGGCTGGTGGGTTATTCCGGATTGCTTGGGCCGATTGCCGGCATCATGATCGCGGACTACTTCGTGGTGCGCAAGGCGGAACTGAATGTCGAGGATCTGTACCGCCGCAATGGAGCCTACGAGTACACGGGCGGCTACAACCGGAATGCCATCTATTCGCTGATAGCCGGCATTGCCGTTGCCCTCATTGGCCTCGCCGTGCCTTCCCTGCGGGCTCTCTATGACTATTCATGGTTCGTCGGCTTCCTTGTTTCCGGAACCGTCTATTGCGCGCTGATGCGCAAGTAAGGAGTGTCATTATGATTTCAACGATGATCGCAAACGTCCGTTTCTTCGTGAACGGCCAGTGGGAATCTCCCGAACGCGAGATGCATCCGGTCACCAACCCTGCCACGGGTAATGTGATTGCGCAGGTCCCTTATGCCGCCGACGCCGATGTCGATCGCGCCGTGCGCGCCGCGCACGATGCCTATCTGCAGTGGCGCGACGTGCCAGTGGTCGACCGTGTGCAGCCGCTCTACAAGTTCAAAGACTTGCTGGAAAAACACGCGTCCGAGCTCGCGCACACGCTTTCCGCCGAAAACGGGAAAACCCTCGACGATGCCAAGGCCGAAGTGCGCCGCGGCATTCAAATGGTGGAAGTCGCCTGTGGCATGCCGACGCTGATGATGGGCGATTCGCTGGAGAATGTCGCGCGCGGCATCGACAGCCACACCATCCGCCAGCCCCTGGGCGTATGCGTGGGCATCACGCCGTTCAACTTTCCGTGCATGGTTCCCATGTGGATGTATCCCTTCGCCATCGCCTGCGGCAACAGCTTCATCTTGAAGCCGTCGGAAAAAGTTCCGCTGACGCCGAATCTGGCGGCGGGCCTGATGGTGGACGCGGGTCTCCCCGCAGGTGTGATGAACGTGATCCACGGCGGCAAGAGCGCCGTCGACGCATTGATGAAACATCCGCTGGTGCGCGCCGTTTCCTTTGTCGGCTCCACTCCGGTTGCCAAGTACATTTACGCGACGTCGGCCGCCGAAGGGAAGCGCGTGCAAGCTTTAGGCGGCGCGAAGAATCACCTTGTCGTCATGCCGGATGCAAATATTGAGAAGAGCGTCGAGGCGATTATGAGTTCGGCGTTCGGCGCCGCGGGCGAGCGATGCCTCGCCGGTAGTGTGCTGGTTCCGGTCGGCTCCGCGGCCGGGCCGCTGCTCGAAGCGCTCTTGGAAAAGTGCCGCGCGCTGCGCATCGGCCCGCCTCACGATCCGTCCACGGGCATGGGTCCACTGGTAACAGCCGATCATTGCAAGCGCGTGGAAAGCTACATCGAAAAAGGAGTTGCCGAAGGCGCTACGGCGCTCTGCGACGGCCGCGATCAGAAAAAATCCTCTGGTTTCTATTTGGGGCCGACGGTGTTCGACAACGTCACCCCCGATATGACCATCGCTAAAGAGGAGATCTTCGGACCGGTGCTCTCCGTCATTCGCGTCGAGACTCTCGACGACGCCATCAACCTGGTCAACTCCTGCCCCTTCGGCAACACTACAACCATCTACACCTCCGACGGCAAGTCGGCGCGCGAGTACGCAACGCGCATCGAAGTGGGAATGGTTGGCGTCAACATGGCCGTCGCAGCACCGATGGCCTTCTTTCCGTTTTCCGGATGGAAGCAATCCTTCTTTGGAGATCTCCACGCGCACGGCAAGGATGCGGTGGGTTTCTATACCGAACAGAAGACCATCATGACGCGATGGTTTTGATGGCGCTAGGGCAAGGCGCGGATGACGATGAGGGTCATGTCGTCGTGCTGCGGGGCTCCGTCGGCGAATTGGTCGACGCGGTGGAGTAACTCTTGGGCCAACTCCGGGGCGTTGCTGTGGCGCGCGGCGATCAGCGACTGCGCCAGTCGATCCTCTCCAAACTCTTCGCGTTGGGCGTTCACCGCTTCGGTCAACCCGTCGGTATACAACAGGAGCAAATCCCCGGGACGCAATGACGTCGACGCCTCTTCGAACTCCGCTTCGCGTTTCAGGCCGAGACCCACTCCCTTGGTGCGAAGTGGAACCACCGTGTTCGCTTCGGCGCGTAGAAGCAGCGCCGGATTGTGGCCGGCCGAACTGTAAGTGATGCGTTGCGAAGCTCCGTCATAGAGGCAATAAAAGAAAGTGGCAAAGCGGTTGGACGGCGTGGAATCGTAGACCAGGCGATTTAGTTTTGTCAGCAGTTCGCCCAGATTGGAGATCGCGGCGAAGTTCAATCCGCGCAGCGAAGCCTGCAGATTAGACATCAGCAGGGCCGCCGGAATCCCCTTCCCGGCGACATCGCCGATGGCGAAGCCAAACTGTCCGCCGGGTGTTTCCAGAACATCGAACGTGTCGCCGCCAACCAGTTGCGCGGGACGGCAGAGGCCGAAATAATCGAGTCCGGGCACGGCGATGCGGCGTTTGGGAAGGAGGCGGCTTTGCACGTCGCGGGCGATCTCGATTTCGCGATGCAACAATTCGCGCTGCGCGGTCTGCTCGACGACGGCTGCGGAAAGGCGGGCATTCTCCAAGGCGAGTCCGGTCTGCGCGGCCACGGTTTCCAGAAGACGCACGTCGGCATTGGAATAGGGTTGTTCGCTGCGCTTGGCGCCAAGATCGAGGTAGCCGGTTACGGAATCGCTTCCGCGAATGGGCACGAGCAATTCGGAATTGGAGCGGCGCAGCAGCGCGGCCTCGGCATCCGGCAGCGATGCCAGCCATTCGCCGGGGCGATCGAAGTAGACGCGCGCCGATCCGCGCTGCAATTGGCCGGCGATTCCGCCGTCCGCGGGCACGCGCCCATCCGCGCCTACAAAGTTTCCGTTCCCGTCGCGCAGAAACACGCCGACGCGGGTGACGTACATGGTCTCTTTGATTTGACCGGTCACGGTTTCCATCAACGCGGACGCATCCATCATGGTGCGCACACGTTCGGAGAGGCGCGTCAATACGTGCTCCACATTCACCGATTCGCGAAAGAAGCGCCTGTCGAGCCAGCGTCCGGCGATCGGAAAAAGATAGAGCAGAACGGCCAGCGCGGTGAGAGCGGCAAGCACTTTGGGCCAGTGAATGGACATGCCTTCCGCGCCGAGCGTAAACACCAGCCATGCGATGGAGACAGCCAACGCCAGCCGCAGGAAATCCAGACCGCGTCGCGCCATGGCGTACTGCAACCCCTGACGGATGGCTACTTGCACGTCCATCGCGCGCTGCACAACCACGACATAGGCGAAGGCCGCGGGAATGATCAACATCGCCATCAGCGATGGGATCCACACGAACTCCGGCACCGACCCAAATTCTTTCCCCGTGATCCAACTGCGCACAAGCAGCGTTGCGTAGGGAGCAATTCCAATGCCGATTCCGGAGATCAACAATCGCATGCGCCGCAAACTGTCGGGCCGCGTCTCGCCGTAGAGCTTGTAGAACTGGTTGCAGAAACCCAACAAGACAGCCGCCGAAATGAAGCCGTAAAAAACCAGGGACGGAATTTCATCCACTGTCTGGCGCAGCCACATGTTGCGGCCGGGCCAATGAATGGCCATGACGCTGCCCAAACCCGAGGGCAACGCCAACACGATCAAGCCCAGTGTCAACGGCCACCGCAACTGGTTTGCCAGGCGGCGCGGCGAAGACGGGTCGGGAAAGTTGAGGCCGAACCAGACCCACGCGGCGGGCGCGATGAACAATCCAATGCCGCGCAGAAAGATCGCCGGAACGGAAAGCGCCGGCGGCCATGTTTCTACCATCCATGCGTTGGCCGAGGCGATATTGGAAATGCCGAACATCAAAGCGAGCAGCCACCAGGACAGAGGATCTAGCGGGCGTTGAAACGCAACGAAGAATGCGAACAAGAGACAGAGGCCGGGAGTGAGGATGTTGAGCGTCGTAATGGCGATGGCGATGGGCAGCTCCGGCTTGCCGCTGAGATACTTCACTTTGTGAGGAACATCGATTGGCTGCCCGCCGCGCAGCACGCGCACGTTAACCGTTTCGTCCACCTGGAGTTTCCAATAGGCTCTTGCGAACTGGCCGCGCGAGGACACGGGCTCCTGCCCGATGGCGAGGATACGGTCGCCTCTGCTCAGCTTCGCGTAGTCGCGCATCAAGTCGAGATTCTCCGACAGAGGCAAACTCGCATCGGGCAACTGATCGCACCACGCCAGGAACTGAATGGTGGTCCAACTGAAGCGCAGTTGCAGGCCGCCCAGGAGCAGCAATAATGCGGCGAGAATGCATAAGCGGGTGCGGCGCGACACTGCTGATGATTTTAACTCGCCGCAGGCGGCAACTGAGTGGGATACTGGAAAACGAGCGTATTCATCGTTGAACCTGCATCTGGAAACAGCCATTCTGAACGTCTGCCTGTTGTGCATCCTGACCGTGCCGCATGAGTTTGCGCACGCGTGGATGGCCGACAAACTCGGCGACGATACTCCGCTGCGCGAAGACCGGCTGACATTGTATCCGCCGTCGCACATCGATTTGATGGGCACCGTCATTCTTCCGTTCATTACGTCGCTGTTGGGAATGGGATTCCTTGGATGGGGACGCCCGGTAAATACAAATCCGTCGCAGCTGAAGTTCGGCATGAATGGACTGGCGATGGTGGCGATGGCCGGGCCTGCAAGCAACATTCTGCTTGCGGTGATTTTCGCCGGCGTCAGCGTGATCGCCGGAAAAGTGATGACGGACCTTGCGCAATTCTGCGCCAGCGCGGCGAATCTCAGCGTGTATCTGGCGCTGTTCAATCTGCTTCCCGTGCCGCCGCTGGATGGATCGAAGCTGTTGCTTGCGGCACGCGTGCCGGTGGCGATCTATGTGGAACTGGCGCGGTTTGGATTTATCTTATTGCTGGTCGCGCTGTCCGCAACCAGTCTGGGCACGTGGCTGGCGGTGGGGAGTTTTACCATCACCAAAACCATTTTCGGGATCTTCTATTGACCACGCGGCGTCTCTTCACAGCAACGCTTTCCGCCGCATGCGCCGCGGCGCAGCAGTCATTCGAACTGCGCTACAAGACGCATGTGATCAAATCGACTCACCAGCAATACGACAATCCGCTGCGCATTTTAGAACCTTCGCGCAAGACGGGGCGCGTGGTGTATCTGCTGCCGGTGAACCCCGACATCAGCTATCGATGGGGCGATGGCTTCGACACGGCGGCGCGGTCGCGTCTGCACGAAAAGCACGGCGTGATCATCGCCGCGCCCGCATTTTCGAATTATCCCTGGTATGGGGATCACCCGCAGAATGCGAAGATCCGGCAGGAGACGTACTTTATAAACGATGTGGTTCCCTATGTTGACAAGTTGTTTCCGGGGACTAAGCGTCTGCTTGCGGGTTTCAGCAAATCCGGGAACGGCGCGGTGCTGCTGCTGCTGCGTCATCCGGAATTGTTCCACGCGGCGGCGGCGTGGGATGCGCCGCTGATGAAGCTTGCGCCGGATGAGTTCGGCATGGCGGAGGTATTCGGAAATACGCGTCACTTCGCGCGCTACTGCATTCCGCGACTGCTGGAAAGCCGTGCCGCGGAATGGCAGGATAAGCCCGCGCGCATTGCCTTGACGGGGCACGGTTCATTTGAAGCGCACATGCGCGAGGCGCATGAGTTGATGGTGCGTCTGCGCGTGCAGCATCTGTACGAGAACTCCATCAAGCGCGTGCACCGCTGGGACAGCGGGTGGTTGGAGGAAGCGTTCGCGGCACTGGACAAGATGTGAAGTGCAGCTTACTCTCTGCTGCGGTGTGGGGCAGATCTCCAGATCTGCGAGGTGGTCTCCAGACCGCCTCTGCCGGCAGTGATCGATATCTCCGAAGAAGGCGGGATCTGGAGATCCCGCCACAGATCTAGAGATCTGCCCCACACGGCAGCACAGCCGCAACCAATGATAAGAAATAGACGAACCAATTATTGCAGGTCGACGACGGCGCGGATGCCGAGGTTGCCATCGCGATCGTTGATGGAGCGCGCGAAGCCGAAAGTCGTTCCGTTGGTGCTGCTATAAGAACGCCCTTGCGGGCGGGTCACGTCCATCGCCATGGGAACGATGCCGACGCGGTTGTAGACCGTGATCCCCACCAGAAAGTCGCCTGAGGTGATGGTGATGGGCGCGACTTCGTATTCGTTAAATGCGCCAACTCTACTGACGCGCGCGCTGGTCTGTCGCAGCAATGGGTTGCTCACCGTCTCTCCACCCGTGTATGCGCCATGCACGATGGAAAAAGAGTCGCCGGCCATTAGACCATCGCCATTGGAGTGGAAGAAGAGTTGAACCTTCTTCAACGTGGCGGGATAACTTGTGGGCGTGAGGCGCACCACGAAGAAGGCATCGACGCCGCCCAACGGATATCCGGCGACCTGTTCGAAAGTCCCGTCATCCAATTGCAGCGTCACTTCGCGCGGGCCCGTGCTTGCGGCAGCGGTAGCAGTTAGCGGAATGGTGCTGTTGGCTCGGGCAGGATCGTTACTGGCGACCGTGATCTGTCCCGCAACCGCGCCGGCGGGTGCGGCCGCAATGAAGCGGACCGCAACGGTGCGCGTGACGTCCGGCTGCAGCGTGAAGGGAACGCTAAGGCCGGGTAGCGTGAAGGCGGACGCGCTCGCCGTGATGGACGTGACGGTTAACGCGGCGGTTCCGGAGTTGCGAATCGCAAATTGCTGATCGGAAGTTTGCCCGATCGCCCCGGAGCCGAATGCGATTTGCGCCGGCGTGATGGTGATGGCGGGTGTTCCCGCGGGCGGCGCGGTTCCCGTTCCCGCGCCGTTGAGATTGGCGATGATGGTGGGCTGCGATGGGTCGTTGCTGGCGATGGTCAATCTTGCCGATCGCACTCCGGGCGCGGATGGCCGGAACACGACGGCGATGGCGAGTTGCGCGCCTGGGGTAACGGTCTGCGGCGTCGTTTGCGAAACGGTGAACTGGCTATCGCCTGTAGCAACGGAACTGATGATTAAGTTTGCCGTTCCGGCGTTGCGCACCGTTACGCTCAAGCTCTTCGTTTGCCCTACGGCCACTTCGCCGTAATCGAGACTGGACGGTGCGACGATAATCGCGGGCGCGACTGGAGGGGAAACCGCACTGACATCGGCGATCACGGGAATCATCGCTTCGTCGGCGGCCAATTCTCCCGCGGCGATGGTTCCCAAAGCGGCGACGGCCTGCGTGGCATCGAAAGCAATGTAGCCGCTCGTTTGCCCCGCAGCCGCGGGTGCAAGGTCGTTTACCATCACTTTGGCTGCGCCGCGCGCCGGCATGTTGATCTTGCCGGAGCCTAGCATTCCCCCATCGCTGCTCACGACGCGCGCGGTCACCTCCGAAGGGAGTGTGCCGCCATTCAGGAAAGTGATCGACATGGGAGCGTCCTTATTCACCATGGCCCCGATGACGCCCGCACGCGCGCGCTCCAGCAACGGGAGAGCCTCGGCAATGGCGGCGTTCGCGTCGATCCTGTAGAGGCCGCCCGACAATGGTCCGGTGCTCTCAATCAACACCTGTCCGGCAATGTCTTCCGCGACGGAGAGAAGATCCACAAGCGTGCCCGTCAGTTGTTCACCGGGTCCCACTCTTGTTGTCAACGCGCGTCCCAACGGATCTCCCGACTCCGAAAACGCGCGCACAGTGACATTGTTCGCGCGCGAAGTTGCGTTCAACAATACCAGCCGCGATGCGTTGAGAACGGGCAGGAAATAGGTTCGCTCCACGCCGGACAACTCCATCGGCTGGCCGTTGATCGCCGCCAAACCGCGGCCGGGCCGCACCAGCATGGTGGCAAACATAGGTTGCGATCCGGCAATCACCAGGTAACCGGTGAACGGCTTTTCCGTGTCCGCGAAGACCGTGTTCAACGCGCCCTGCAGCACGGCTTTGGCCGCAATGCGCCGCGAGATGCGCCCGCGCAACGCCCCGGACGCGTTCCGCAATTGCAGATCGATGACGCTTTCGAGGGAGCTTGTGTTCGCGATGTACAGTTCCGGCTTCACCGAATCGGAGAGTTCCACGCCGGCGATGGTTACAAGCGACGACGGACGTGAGGGCAGCGACGCCGCGGCGATCCCGTCCGCATCGGAGAGAAGCGCGACTCCCTGAATCGACGGCTGGCTGGTTCGCACTCGCACCCATGCGCCGGGCGCCGTCGTGGAGACCTGCTGCGATGGTTCCAGTCGCGACGACGCCGGGCCGTCGGGCGCGCTGCCATTGCGATCAAACCGAACCGCGGTCAGGTCAGCCGCATCGCGTCCCGTGTTCGTGAAGATCGTGGTCTGCCCGGGCACGGGCGAGGCGAGGGAAAGCTGCCGGAACGGCCCCGTCACGGCTAGTGAATAGAAACGAGCCAGACTGCGGACGCGCGCCGTCGCGGTGCGCGCGGTGAGATCGACGATGGTGGGAAAGCTCTCCATTGCGCCGGTGGCGGGATCGAGAGCGATGACCTTCATATCCGCTTCGCGGAAGTTCGGATCGTCGGGGAACGAGGCAGGGTCGTAGTCGAAGATGAGATCGGCTTCGAAGCTGCTGTTGTCCGGTATCGGGGGAGTGAATTCCCAGGTGCGGTTGAGCCCAATGAACTGCGACGGCGCTATGGCAGCGTTGCGGACGCTTGTCCCGGCTGGGCGAGAGTCGGGCGCGAGCTTCAGCACATTGAGAAATTCATTCGCTTGGCGGCTGATTTCATCGTTGATGACTGCGTTGGTTACATCGCGGATGACGTCGTTCTTCAGCGCATTGATGGTGACGTCCTTGGTTTTTGTCTTGCTGGCCCCGGCTGGGATTCGGGCGGGATGGTAGACCTGATAATCGACATAGTCGAACGCCGCAAACCGCTCCTCGCCCGTCGCGCTTTCCAGAACAACGCGGAGGCGGACTTTCTCGGTGGCAAGCGGAACCGCTTCGGGGCCGCGCACTGTGCCGGTGAGAGTAGTGTTCTCGGATGATCGCGTCAGGTTGTCTTTCAGCACAATCCCAGGCGGCTGCGCCAAGATCGCGTTCAGCCCCAGGTACGTCACGTAAGCCACGAGCCGCATGGTGGAAGGTTTTCGCACCTGGTACCTTACAAAGTAATCGAGGGTGACGTTGTCACCGGCAATGACACGCTTCGCCGCGTCGGGCGGGCCGACATACACCCATTCGACACTCACATGCTGAAAATCGGCGCGTGCCCGAATGTCCGAAGAGCCGCTATAGAATAGTTCTCCCTTCACACTTATAGATTCTGTAGGTACTCTTACGAAGGTATCTAATTGGATGTTGGTAGTGCCGGTTCGATCTTTGACGAAAACGCTACCGAGCCTGTCGTTGTCGCTATTGTCGATATTGATCTGAGAGCCGTCAGATTTCAGACCAGAATACTTGGCTCGGACTGTTGGCTTGTCGTCCAACTCGTCCAAACGGTAACCGGCAATCAACGGTTTCAGATCATCGCCTTCCACGGTGATGGAGAGAGTCGCACCCTCCAGAACCTTGAAACTGAGTTGATCGCTGAACTCCTCTTTAGTGGCCAGATCCGTCAGGACTGCTGTGATGGTAAATGGTCTATCCTGCTTCACAAATTCATACAGGAGCGGACCCATGGTCGATACTCTGTCGACCTCGCTGTTCACCACAAGGCTTGTGGCTTTATTGGTGAGGAGGCCATCCGAGAATCGGACCTCCCCAAGGTTTCGCTGTCTCACGCCGGTGCGGTAGGTGATGGACATGGTGACCTGGTAGATTCCCGCGTCGATCGCGCCTTGCACAATCTTCGGATTCGTAAGGGACAGCGTGATCTTTGGCCCAAGCACGGTACGGTATTCGAGGCGCGAACTTTCCTTCAGGATGCCGCCGTCGCCGGGACGTTGGAACACCGCCAGCAGAAAGATCTGGCCGGAGGGAGTTGCTTTGAGGTCAAAGGCGAGATTGATGCGCCGCTGCGCCTGCTCGTTCTTCGCCACTTGAAAAGCTCCGGACGCGCCGAGCACAGCGCCGCTGGAATCGACGCAACGCAGTTGCATCTCGGCGCTGTCCTGCGATGTCAAGGCGTAGCGTACCGTTGCGGCCAGAGACACCACCTGTCCAACTTCGAACCTGGTGAGGGGAGGCGGCGCGGCATCGGACAGAGTCAACTCGTCGCCCGCTGGAGTAAGTGCGCCCGTCACATTGATGATGGCGGGTTGAATGCCAGTGCCGCCCCGGAACGTAATGGTTGCGGTGTGCTGACCAGAGGGAAGCTGGCGGCGATCAAAACTGATGGTGAGATTCGTGCTCCTTCCTCCCGCCAGGGTTCCGCTGGTGGCGCTCATGCTGATCCAGTTTCCAGGCGTGGAGGAGGTCGCGTCGACCGTCCATTGCAGGTCCGCCTCGCCGCTGTTGGTTAGCGTGACCATCTCCACCTGCGGCGCACCGCCCACCGCGCCCGCAAGGGAGATGGACGTCCGGCTGAGGCTGATGACGGCGGGCTGCACGATCTTGCGGAAGCGGTAATAGGAATAGACTGTGATTGCGATAAAGCGGGAATTCACGCCGCTAACGGAGAAACGTGTTTGATTTTCGTAGATCCGGTCACCCGTGGCGGCTTCGGTGGTAACCGTGGACGTACCCGCATTAAAGGTTGCGCCGCAGGAAGGGGCAATTAGCAAAGTATCACTTATCGGACTATCTGGCGTCACATTGTATCCGTTAATAGGACCGCGGAATCCCGTGTGGCAATTGCCGCCGCCTGCTGCCTGGACGCTGACTCCAGCACTGACGGAATAGGCCCAGGTCCGTGTCGAGAGTCTGATGGGGACCGTTATGGCGAATGCGGACGAACTGGTGTCCCGGGGGAGTGCGATGGTGAATGAACCGCTGAGCGTCAGGTCCGGGCAGACAAGCTCGGATTCGGACAAGGGCACGGTGAGGCTGGGTCCTGCCGCGCGCGTGTACTGGCCGCGGGATGTGATTAACGCGTTAGCGCAAGTGGTCTTGTCAATGCCGTATTCGAAACGGTCGAAGGTTCCAACCGTTTCGTATGCCTGACCACGCGCCGAGGCGAGGGCAAGAGCGAATCCGCAAAAGAACCTTAAGTAAGCCATAACTCAACGGCGTTTGCTTCGGTCGATGTCCACCGTTACGGGACCAAACTGGAAGGAGCACTCGTCCATACGATGGTTGGCGCTGTCAAACAGCCGGATGTAATAGGGTTCGGCGCGCGGGGTCAGGTCCTGAGTGCGCAGTTTACCGATGCTCGAAGCCGGCCGCATGGACGAGGAGATGCTGAACGAATTCGCTCCGTCATATTGGTCCGCGTTGCTGGAGTCTCTTCCAAGGCCGACCCAACTCCCCGCGGCCGGCATGTTGGTGTAGGAGACCTGGATCGTCTCGCCTGGAAAGTACGCCGGCTTGTCGGTACGTATGATCCTGCAAGGTCCCTGATTCGTTGGTGGCAGGACAACGGGCGGCGCGTTTGTTGCGCCACTCATACCTTGGTACAAGCGGTCCAGTTCGGCCTTACACTGAGGACCCGCGGTTACGATCATCACTGCTGTAGCTGTCATATTCTTTATTTCCCAAATACACCCGATAGAAGCGCTATGGTCCCTGGAAAACCCAATCAGGCCATTACCGAATTCGAGCGTACCCGAATACCCGTACGCGCGAAGGACGGTAGCCACCCGGGCCTTGCATTCGGTCCAACGGACCGGAATCTCAAAAACGTGAGTGCCCATTGGAGGAGCCCCCTGAGGTAGCGCCACCATCGGAAGAAATAGGCATCCGGCAAAGATGCGGAAAATGATGTTTCTCATGGTACGTGCCTTTCTGGTTGGGAATGCCTCCACTCCTCCGGAGGTTTAGATAGAATAGTGAACCTGGAGCGGACAGGATGTCTTGTCAGAAATCTGGCAGTTTTCTGCGATGATCTCTAAGTCATTGGAAGAGCACACAATATTCCGGTTCCACGATTATGAAGTGGACCCTTCCAAACGGTGTGTTCGCAGGAATGGATCAGACGTTCATCTTCGCCCCAGGGTGTTCGATACGCTGCTCTACCTCATCGAACACAAAGACCGCGCGGTCTCCAAGGACGAATTGATCGCTTCAGTCTGGCAGGGCGGCGATGTCACCGACGACGCGGTCTTCGGATGCATCACCGATCTGCGGGCGGCGCTGGGCGAGGACAAGCGCGATCGCGTTTTCATAAAGACCATCCCGAAGACGGGGTATCGCTTCCTGTCGCCGGTCGAGGTGCATGCGAACGGGGTGGAGACGCAACCGGCTGCAAAGCCGCCGAAGCCGCGATGGCGGTTCGTTGTGGCTTTGGAATTTGGCGCCGTTTTGATGTTGCTCGTGTTCGCGCTTTATTCCGTATTGATCCGCAGACCGCCGGTTCTGTCCCACGAAGAAACCGGTTGGTGGAGATTCGAGGATGGCGCAGGGTCGCGCGTAGTGGACGCTTCGAAGACGGCGAACCACGGCGTCATTGTTGGCAAGGCCGAATGGATCAAAGCGAGGAACGGCACGGCGCTTCGCTTCGATGGCCAAGGCCATGTGACCGGCGAGGATCGCGGCCCCGCATTCCCGCGCGATGATGCGGCGCGCACGATGAGCGCATGGGTGCAGACGGCGACCACCGGCGGCGAGGACACCAACATCTTTCGCTACGGCGTTGACGGCTTCCCGCTCACACGTCATTTCAATTTGTTTCTTGCGCAGACCGGAAAGGTTGGCTTTGGGTACGGCACCATTGACGGCGCGATTCGAAGCAAGACGCCTGTAGTGGATGGAGCGTGGCATTTTGTAGCGGGAGTTTACGAAGGGCCGTCGACGAACCGCGCGCGGCTGTACATCGACGGGGAGTTGGAAGAGGCCGCCAAACTGCCGCAACTGCCCAAGACCGGCAGCAACAAGCAATGGCTGATCGGGGGGCCCTACGCGAGCCAGACGCGTTTTCGCGGCGCGCTCGACGATGTTCGTCTCTTCTCCCGGCCCTTGCGCGCGGCGGAGATTCATGCGCTGTTCCGCTGCTCCACCAGCACTCTCGACTTTACGGCGGGCAACGGACGGCAACTGTTCTATCTTCCCGTGTTCAACGCATCGCAGGATCGTGTTCCTTTGGATCTTACACCGCCCGGCGAAATTCGTCATCTGTCCACGGATTACGCAGGCATTCAATTGCGGGAAACGGGTGGCGATTGCAGTGCGGCGTCCTTGCGCGGATCCGACATGGGGCAGGACGTGAAGTTGCGGATGGAGATCAGGACGCCGCGATCCGGAGAGGCGATCAGTGCGGCCGGACCCTATTTCCGCAGCCGGTCGGCGGTGGCGGGCGACGGCATCATCGACGGAACCTCGGCGGGATATTGGGTGGTGCTCGATTCGGATGGAGTAGTGAAGGTGCGGTGTCTAAACCCGCATCAGGTGGTGGCGTACAGCGCCGCGCCGGCCCGTTTCGATGCCGATGCATTCCACAAGTTGGAATTGAGCGTGCGCGGAGACACGCTGGCGGTTTCGCTGGACGGCGCTGCCGTCATCTTCGATCACGACAACCGCCGGTTGGAGACAGTTGCGATTCCGCCATTATGGAACGGAGCGCCGCCGCGCGGTAGGAACGACGGTGCGATGGGGATCGCGTTTGCCTCTCATCCGCGCAACAAAGCCGGCGGCCAGGTCGTGCGGAATCTGACGCTCGATCCGCTGCGATAGGTTCACACGCGCCTGCGCACGGTGACCACTGTGATGTCGTCGTTTTGGCCCCACGCTTTGGCGGCTTCGGCGATCTCGTTCGCGGACTTGCCGCTGATGGCGGCAGTGCGGTCGAACCCGAAGAGTTCGCCTTTCGCGTTGGCCGCTTCCACCACGCCGTCGGAGAGCAGTGTCATCACATCATCCGCGGCAAGTTGAAAAACCTCTTCGCTGTACTCCTGATCGTTGCGAATTCCCAGTGGCAATCCGGACGGCAGTTGAATCTCCTCGCCATTCCGGTAGGGCGACAGGTGCCCGGCGTTTGCCATCACAACGCGCCCGTCCGCATGAAACACGGCGCAGCAGCAGGTGACGAACCCTTCACTTTGGCGCATTGCCAACGCGCCGTTCAGCGAACGCAATACAGCGGAGGGGGAGTTCCCGGTTTCGCGCTGCAGCAAGCCCACGATCATGCTCACCATCATCGCGGCCTTCAGTCCCTTGCCGCTCACGTCGCCAACCACAACCATGGACGAACTTTCATCAAGAACCGCCACCTGGTAGAAATCACCGCCTACTTCAGACGCGGGCGCATAGACGCTGGTGATCTCGTAACCGGGCATCTGCGCCTTCGACGCGTTCAACAGCAGGGACTGCACCTCGGCGGCGGCGCGCATCTCCAGTTTGAGCCGCTCCTGATCGCGCGCCTGGCGGCCCGCGCGCTGATTTAGAAGGATGGCCATTCCCACTCCCATGAAGAAGAGAGTGAGACTTCGCATTTCAAACAACATTCCCCACAACTGAAACTGCAGTGCGGGCATAGGCGCGCCGGCCGCCACTAACACCGGCTGCACTGTCGCAAGAGGGAGAAGTTGACGCCAGGGCTTCTGCGTCCGCAAACTACTGGCAACATATGCGAGCGTAAACACGACGAGGAATGTTGCCATCATGAACACATGGGATTCGGGCAGAAGATCCGGGCGGAAGAGCCAGGCGCCGTTGCATAATCCCAAAACATTGATCAAGGCAATGGAGAAAACGGCACGGATCATCCAAGGGATTTGCGTTTGAAACAATTCTTCCATAAACTTGATCCAAGCTACGAATAAACATCCGCCCAACACGGTGTATGCCTGGTCCACGCCCCGCACGCTGACGGGCTCCGGCAGCGGTAGGGCCCACAATTGCCTCATCGCGCAAACCAGAAACAAAATCAGGCCAAACCACAGATACTCGCGCTCACGGCGAACCCACAGCGTGAGCAGAAGAAAGTAAAGCCCGGCCAGGAGAATGCTGAGGTTCATGAAGTGGAAGGGTGCGTTCCGATAGAGTTGCTCCAACCTCCACGCTCGAATGAGATTGCCCACCGACGCTTCCGTGCCCACACGCTCCAAAGCGGAAGCAAAGTCGGGCGTCACCGCCAAAAAGAAAGGCGTCGAAGGCCACCAGGCGCGGACGGCGCACGCAAACGCAATTGCCCCCGCGGGCAATGCGTGGACAGCCGGCTCCGGCAGGCGAAGTCCCGATTCCGTCCCCGGCCTTCCGCCGTAGGAGCCGATCTTTACGCCATTGCAATAGATCTCGTAGGACATCGCCAGGGGTCCTAATGAGAGGAAGAGGGGGCGGCGACTTCCGGAGGCGGATACGGTGAACCGGAAGCGATACCAGTAATACCCGCGCCCCAAGGAATGCACGGGCCCGGGCATGTGCATGTTGTCCCACCGGGAATCATCAAAGGCGGGTTGCGCCCAACGCGGATCATCGCCCGGTGAGAATTTCCAGGTGCCTGCCAGTGGCTCCGCCTCTTCAATTGACTTGATCGCGATGGTGTCCGCCGCATTCGCCATGCTGGCGAATAGCAGAAGGCGGATGAGAGGTGACCACATGAGAGAGATTCTGCTCAGTGTAGCCGATCTATCCTACGGTCTGCGACCGTACACTACGGTCTGCGACCGTACTCAACCATGTAATCGCCGCCTTGTTTGACGTTCATCAGCCACATGGCCTCGCAGCAGCTGCCCTACATAGGTTCCATCGGGATTGCAGGGGAGTTGGCCCGACTCCGACTGTGAATCGGTTGTTACGGCGCGGTGGGATGATTGTGATTCGAATTGTTCCTTGGTGAGCGGGCCCGCGCCTACCGGGGCAGACGGTTGCGGCTTTCGAAAATCGAGAATATGCCCTCTAGACGTCTATTCTAAGTCAGATCTTTAGAAACGTAACAAGATTTCAGACAAGATTTGAGACTCACGACGCCTTCGCTTGCGGGAAGGCTTCGTAAATCAGTTCGTCCATCTGAGCAT
>JACPVQ010000003.1 GCA_016191645.1 Candidatus Solibacter usitatus | reverse complement strand
AGGCGGGATCTGGAGATCCCGCCGCAGGTCTGGAGACCTGCCCCACAGAGCAGCACAGCCGCAACCAAAGGAAATCTTCAAAGTCTAGTAGTACAAAGCAGCACAGCCGCAACCAAAGCTTGGGAAGATTTCCGAGTATGACGCCGCTTCTGCTCGCCATTTCATTCCTGCGCGTCGACATCACCACAGGCACAGTCACAGGCAGGCAGTGGCCTGACGAAATCATTGCCGACGCCGGGTCGTTGTGGAAACCGTTCATCGCCCTCGCTTACGCGCAGCGGCACGAGTTTCGCTATCCGCAAGTCACTTGCCGGCGATGCTGGCTACCTCGCGGACACGGTCGCATTGAGATTGAAGCCGCCATTTCCAATTCCTGCAATACCTACTTCGATGAACTCCGTCGTCACCTCCAAAGCGGCGACCTCGACGATACGCTGCGGCGCTTCGGCGTCCCGGGCGCATCCACAGCCACACCCGAACAACTACTGCGCGCCTTCGTGGAATTGGCGAAGCGTAGACAGGAGCCTGGCGTCTTGCCGCTGCTGGAAGGCATGCGGCTGTCTGCCCAAAGCGGAACCGCGAAGGAACTTAAAGGCCACGCACTGGCGAAGACCGGAACCGCGGCTTGCACGCATTTGCCCAAGGCTCCCGGCGACGGCTTCGTTGTCGTGCTCACGCCCGATCTTCAACCGCGCACGGCCCTGCTATTGCGTCTGCACGGACGCCCCGGATCGCTTGCGGCAAAGGAGGCCGCACGGTTGCTAAAGTAGCCCCATGCGTCTTGTCCTCCTTCTGGCGTGCGCCGTTTCTCTCAACGCGCAAAACGCCGGCGCCATTCGCGCTTCCTACACCAAGTACGAATACGATGTCCCCATGCGCGACGGCGTCAAGCTGTTCACCAGCGTCTATGTCCCGAAGGACGCTACGAAAAAATATCCCGTCCTCATGCAGCGGACGCCGTACAGCGTCGCGCCCTATGGCGTCGATCAATACCGGGCGCAGCTTGGTCCGTCCGAGGCGTATTCGAACGAGGGTTTCATCTTCGCCTATCAGGACGTTCGCGGACGCTACAAGAGCGAAGGCAGGTTCGTGGAGATGCGCCCGCAATTACCCGTGAAGAAAAGCGCCGGCGACATCGATGAGAGCACCGACACCTACGACACCGTCGATTGGCTGGTGAAAAACGTGAAGGGGCACAACGGCAAAGTCGGCATGATGGGCATCTCTTACCCCGGCTTCTATTGTGTCGCCGCTCTCATCGACGCGCATCCCGCGCTCGTCGCCGTTTCGCCGCAGGCGCCCGTCACCGATTACTATCTTGGCGATGACAGCTACCACAACGGCGCGTTCATGCTCGCCGCCAACTTCGGTTTCTACACTGGTTTTGTGGAGCGGAAAGGCGATCCAGTAGAGCCGCGCACGCGCGTCCCTTTCGATTATCAGACTCCCGACGGCTACGATTTCTATCTCAAAATGGGCGGCCTCGCCAATGCCGACGAGAAATATTTTCAGCGCCAAAACCGCTATTGGACGGAACAGATAGCACATCCGAACTACGATGACTATTGGAAACCGCGCAGCATCTGGCGCTACTTGAAAGGCGTGCGGCCCGCCGTGTTGACGGTAGGCGGGTGGTTCGATGCCGAAGATTTGCAAGGCCCTCTGCGCGTCTTCCGCACGTTGGAAAAGGAAAGTCCCGCCACGCGCAACGCTTTGGTGATGGGCCCCTGGACGCATGGCGGCTGGTCGCGCAGCGACGGCTCGCGCGTGGGCAATATCGATTTCGCTTCAAAGACCGCCGTGCATTTTCGCGACAAGATCGAGCTTGCGTTTTTTCAGCATCATCTGAAAGACAAGCAGGACGTGAAGATTCCCAAGGCATCGATGTTTCTCACCGGGCTCAATGAATGGCGGCAGCACGATGTGTGGCCTCCCGCCTCGTCGTCCTCGCGCCGGTTCTATCTGCATGCGAATGGCGGGCTCGCCGGCGGCGCTCCCGCTGACGCAAATGGTTTCGATGAATACCTCAGCGATCCCAATCGCCCCGTGCCGTACGTCGGTTATGTCGCCATGGGCATGTCTCGCGATTACATGACCGAGGATCAACGTTTCGCTTCGCAGCGTCCGGATGTTCTCACCTACTCCACTCCGCCGCTTTCCGCCGACCTGACCGTTGCCGGGCCCATCCGCGTGCGGCTGCACGCGTCATCCAGCGGAACCGACTCGGATTTTGTCGTGAAGTTGATTGACGCTTTCCCCGGAACATTCCCCGGATATCCCGAACCGGCGCAGCAAACCCAGGTGCAGCGGCCGCAGAACGCCGTGCGCATGGGCGGCTATCAGCAACTGGTCCGCGGCGAACCTTTTCGCGCGAAGTTCCGTAATAGCTTCGAGAAGCCGGAGCCGCTCACTTCCAACAAGCCCGAAGCGATCGCCTACGAAATGCCCGATGTCTACCACACGTTCCGGCGCGGACATCGCATCATGGTTCAAGTGCAGAGTTCGTGGTTTCCGCTGACGGATCGCAATCCGCAGAAGTTCATGGAAATCCCGCTAGCGAAGGACGCCGATTTTCAGAAGGCTACGCAGCGAATCTATCGCTCCCGCGAGCGCGCAAGTTATGTGGAAGTGTCGATCGAGCCGTAGAAAAACTACCGCCGGCGCGCTACCATGCGCTTCGATTTCTCGAGCAGCAATTTGGCCTTGGAGAGGCTTTCGATTGCCTTCAGAACTTCGGGATCGCTTGCCGCGCCCGCTTCATCCGATTTTTCCTTGCCAAATGCGGTGGTGTACATTTCCAATTTCAGTTGGCGCTTAACCCAATCGAGATTGAGGACAAACTCGGACTCCTCATAGGGAATTTTCTTTTCCGTGAGGAAGGCGCGGAATTGCTCCAGTGTCTCCAGATCGATGTCCCAGTTGTCCGGAAGTTTTGCGTCACCGGGTCCGAAACGGCGCCCCGTGTAGCCGAAAAACGCCCCGCGGTTGATGAGAGTCGATTGGAATTTGTTGGCGCGCACAGGTTTGTATTCTTCATCCGGCGTAATTCCGCCGCCGCCGTATACTACGCGGCCGCTATCCGTGGAACGCACTTCCTTCTTGTTCTTGAGTTCCGTGCTCTTGGGATAGTAATACTCGAAAAAAGTGCCTTTGGAATAATCGCGTTGAATCAGACGTCCGCTCGGCGTGTAGTAGCGCGCCACCGTCAACAGCAACTGGCAATCGAAAGACAACGGATACGGCGCTTGCACCAATCCTTTGCCAAACGTGTTCTGTCCGAAAATCCACGCCCGGTCATGATCCTGCAGAGCGCCCGAAACGATCTCCGAAGCCGACGCGGATCCGCGGCTCACCATAACCACGATGGGATACTTGCGGCCCACGTTGCCGCGCCGCGCCTGGAAGGGGCGCTCCGGCGAAATGCGTCCGCGCTGCGAAACGATCCCCTGGCCGCGTTCCAGAAAACGGTCGGTCACGGCCACGGCCTCCTGCAGGATGCCGCCCGGATTCTCACGCAGATCGATCAGCAATCCTTCGACTTTCTCTTCGCCCAACTTCTTCATTTCCGATTCGAACTCTTTGCTCGTATTCTCGTTGAAGGAATCGATGCGAATGAAGGCGATTCCCGGCTTCAACCACGTCGCCGTGGAAACGCTGGGCCGGTCCACCTGATCGCGCACCAGGTCGAAAGCCACCAACGCCTCGCGTCCTTCGCGCTTCACTTCCACATGCACAGGCGTTCCTCGCGGTCCCTTCAGCATGCCGACGACTTCTTCCACTGTCGACTTCTCGGTGTTCTTCCCGTTCACGCGGAACAGCTGATCCGCCGGACGCAATCCGGCGTTCTTCGCCGGCGATCCATGGAACGGATACATCACGGTCACATGCCCGTTGCGCACGCCGACGTACATGCCGACTCCGAAATATTGCCCGCGCTGGTTTTCGCGGAATCGTTGCTGCTCTTCGGGATCGAAGAAATTCGAATGCGGGTCGAGCGTCCGCAACATGCCCGGAATCGCGCCATCGTAGATGGCCTTCTCCGTCTTTACGGGATCGGCGAAGTTCGTCTCTACCGCCTCCAGCACCTTCGTGAACGACTTCAGGCTGGCCTGGATATCGTCATTATTTGTATTATTCGCGCCGCGCAGCGCGGAGCCGGGGCTGAGCAATAGAACAGCCGCCAGAATCAGAGATAGAACGGATCGCCGTAGCATTGTTTTCGAGGACACCCTCACTTGCCTATCAGTATAGTCCCATTTTGAGTGGAATGTTGTTAACGGCTGTTACAATAATTCCATGCTGACTCGCTTCCTTTGCGCCTCGTTGCTGTGCCTCGCCGCCGACACCGGCGGTATTGACCCGTTCGTCATCAAGCCCTACGTGCAATTGGGCAATTCGCCGAAACTGCAGGCGCGCGAGGAACTCAGCATTCTGTGGCATGCCGCCGACCACGACGCGAATTGGAGCGCCGATTATTTGCCTGCCGGAAAATCGAATTGGTCCAAAGCGCAAATGTCGATGCTGCGCCGCGTCGATGCCAAGGGCATTCCCGCGCATCGCGTCTACGCAGCAGGTTTGCGCGATCTCGCGCCGGGCAAGGCTGTCCGCTACCGCGTGTCTTTGGACGGCAAGGTTGTTTTCGAATCCGCCGCCACCGCGCGAAAGGCCGCGAACCAGCCGTATCGCTTCGCCGTGTTTGGCGATTGCGCCCAAGGCACGGCGGAACAAAAAGCCATCGCCTACCAGACGTTTCAGACAAAACCCGATTTTGTTGCCATCGCCGGGGACATTGTCTATAGCAAAGGGCTCATCTCCGAATACAGGCAGAAGTATTTTCCGATCTACAACACCGACACGGCCGGCGCCGCAACAGGCGCGCCCCTCATCCGTTCCACTCTATTTATGGCCTCGCCAGGAAACCACGACATCGGGGGCGGCGACCTTGGCTTGACGCCGGACGGCCTCGCGTACTTCCTTTATTGGATGCAGCCGTTGAACGGTCCCACCAGCCTTGCCTCACCGGGATCCGTTCCGGCCACCGGCGTCATCGAAAACGTCGAAGCGTTTCTAAAATCCGCGGGCACTCAATTCCCGCGCATGGCCAACTTCTCCTTCGACTACGGGAACTCGCACTGGACCGTCATCGATTCCAACAAGCAGGCCGACTGGTCCAACCCCGCCTTGAAAGACTGGCTGCAAAAGAACCTTGCGGCGGCGCAATCGGCGACGTGGCGATTCGTCATTTATCATCACCCCGGCTTCAATTCGTCAAAGGCGCACTTCGGCGATCAGTGGATGCGCCTGCTCGCGCCGGTGTTTGAGCAGGGGAAAGTGGACATCGTGTTCGGAGGGCACGTTCACAACTATCAGCGCAGTCATCCCATTCGCTTTGTGCCCGAGCCTGGCAAATGGCGTTCCGTCGTGCCCGGAATGTGGACTCTCGACAAGAAATACGATGGGGTGACCAACACGAAGCCGGACGGAGTGCTGTACATCGTTACCGGGGCCGGTGGAGCGCGACTTTACAATCCCGAGCAAAGCGGCGACCCGGCATCCTGGCAGGAGTTCACTTCGAAGTTCGTTTCCAATGTGAATTCCTTGATCTCCAGATCTGCGAGCCGGTCTCCAGACCGGCTCTGCCTGAAGTAATCGCAATCTCTCGGGCGGCTGCAAAGCAGCCGAAAAAGCGGCTGCAAAGAAGCAGAAAAAGCGGCTGCAAAGCAGCCGATGGCCTCTTTCGAGGCCATGCGGGATCTGGAGATCCCGCTGCAGATCTGGAGATCTGCCCCACAGAGCAGCACAGCCGCAACCAAAGAGAATTTTCTCAGCCTAGGAAGATTTCAGAGTCTAGTAGTACATAGGTTTTCATCACGATTCGTGGGCCCCAAGGCCCATATAGCAAATAAAATGTCCAAACTCCGAACTGAGAGAAACCGGCGCGTGCGCGCACTAATATGATGTGGACCTAGGCCCTTTCCTCTGTCTGTTAGCCCTCCCTTGCCTTGCCGCGCCAACTTACTCCGCGGCGACGGTCGTCAACTCCGCCACAGGTATGCCCCAACTCACCCCAGGGGCATTCGCCACCGTTTACGGTAAAGATCTCGCCACCGGAACCCATCTGCTGATGGCCGGCGACATGCCCGGCGGCCGCCTTCCGATTGTTCTTCCCGGCACCGGAGTCAGCGTCTTCCTCGACGGCCTTGCCGCGCCCATTTGGTACGCCTCGCCGGATCAAGTGAACTTCATCATCCCGCCGGATCTTGTGCCCGGGCGTGAAGCCGCTTTCTGGCTGGCTGTCGATGGCAGGCACGGCCCGGAAGTCCTGGTGCGATTGGCTGCGGAAGCTCCAGGTCTTTTTGCCAGCAACCCGGTCACCGCGCTTGCCGTGCGGTTGGATGCATCACGTGTGGATGAGAACAACCCGGCGGTCCCGGGCGATGACATCGTGCTCTTCGCTACAGGCCTCGGCTCGACGCTTCCTCCAGTCTCCTACCGCGAAGTGGCGCAAGGCGCATCGCCGTTGCTGCGCCTCGCCGAATTTCGTCTGCTTCTCAATGGCCTCGCGGTTCCGCCCGGGCGCATTCGCTACGCGGGCGCGGCGCCGGGCTTTGCCGGCCTGTATCAGATCAATCTCTGGATTCCTCCGGGCACTCCGGCGAATCCTGAAATCCGTATTGCATTAGGCCCATCGATCAGCCCCGCCGGCCTTCGCCTGTCCGTGCGTTGAGACTACAATCAAACAATGGAGAGGCGATGACCGCTTTGCTTCGCGCGGTGACTCAAGACGCGCGTTTCGGAATGCGCGAGCTGTTACGGAACAAAGGATTCACGGCCACCGCATTGCTTTCGCTCTCATTGGGCATCATGGCCGCGACGGCCATGTACAGCGTGATTTACGGCGTCGTCATCGAACCATTTCCCTACAAGGATGTCGACAATCTTGTGACCATCGCCATCCGCAATCCGGAACAACGAGGGTGGAGAGGCAACTACAACACGGATGAATACGCCGAACTGGCGCGACGCGCAACCATCTTTGATGGTGTGGCGGCGTCCACAATATCCGACGTCCTATGGATGTCCAATGGCGAGCCGCAGCGCCTGCGCGGCAATCATATTTCCGTAAACGGGTTCGATGTGATGGGCGTGCCGGCGCTCCTCGGCCGTACCGTTAGCGCATCGGAGGAATTGCCGGAAACGAAAGTGGTTCTCGGATATCGCTTCTGGGTGCGGCAGTTCGGCGGCAACACTTCCATCGCAGGCACAACACTGATTCTCAATGGCAGGCCGCGCACTATTGTTGGCGTGATGCCGCCGCGATTTATGTTTCGCGGCGCCGACGTCTATCTGCCTCTGGCGTATCGTCCGGGGGAAGAAACGGAGGGCGTCAACAGCGTCCAAATCACGGCGCGCCGCAAAAAAGGAATTACCGATGCGCACGCGCAAACGGATATCGACCCCATCATTCGCGATTTGGCGTCGCGCTTTCCGCAACGCTATCCGCCGAAGTGGCGCATCGAGTTGATCACTTTCAAGGAGACGTTCCCCAGCGGCATCCGCGAGATTCTCTGGATGATGTTCGGCGCGGTGGCGCTGTTACTGCTCATCGCCTGCGCCAATGTTTCGAACCTGCTGCTGGCGCGAGCTTCGTCGCGAGGCCGCGAAATGGCGATGAGAGCCGCGCTTGGCGCCGGGCGCGGAAGATTGATGCGGCAGTTGTTCACGGAAAGCCTGCTGCTCGGCATGATGGGCGGAGCGCTGGGCATCGCGGGTAGTTGGGGAGGCCTTCGCGCCATCATGGCCGTGGTTCCGGCGGGCGTCATTCCCGATGAATCGGAAGTCCTCCTCAATCTTCCCGTCCTCGGCTTCAGCTTCGCGCTTTGCCTGGTGACGACGTTGTTGTTTGGACTCGCGCCGGCGCTTCATGCCTCGGGTGGAGTGTTGGCGAATCCATTGCGGGAAGCCGGCCGGGGGCAGGCGGGCTCGCGGCGCATGGGGCGATTCCGGGATCTGCTGGTGGTGGCCGAACTCAGCCTGGCAATCGTTCTGCTGGCGGGCGCGGGGTTCTATTTGCACACACTACTCAGACTCTACAACGCGCCACTTGTAGTCGGCGTTGAGAACCGCCTGACGATGCGTCTTCCGTTGAGCGCGCAGCGCTACCCCACGGTTGAAAAAAGGTCGGCGTTTCTCGCGCAGCTGCTGGACCGCGTTAACGCGATGCCCGGTGTCCGCGCCGCGGCGGTGAACACAGGCCTGCATCCTTTGGGAAGTTGGGACTTTCCCGTCGACATTCCCGGTTCTCCCAACGCGGACAAGCGTCCGGCGAGTCTCCATCAGGTCGATGCGAACTATCTCAAAACGACAGGGATTGCATTGCGCATGGGGCGATGGCTGACGAGCGCGGATGTGGCCACGGCGCGGCACGTTGTGGTGGTGAACGAGGCGTTTGTGAGGCGTTATTTCCCAAGCGATTCGCCGCTGGGCAAGTCCGTCAAAATGGCGCGGCTCAAAATGCCGCCTTTCTCGGTTGCCGACGACACGTTCGAGATTGCCGGCGTGGCGCAGAATGCGCTGCACGAGTTGCAGAACGGCGAAGCGCGTCCCGAGATGTACATTCCTTACTCTCTAACCGGGTTGGCCGCCACACTGGTGGTACATACCGCCGGGGACCCCATGCGGATGGCTCCGCTGATTCGCGCGCAGGTCTATCAATTGGACGCCGCGCAGTACGTGGATGAGACGCGCACGCTGGAGTTCCTGATGGATCGCTACGTCTACAGCCGCGGCCGTTTTTTCGTCTGGCTGATGGGAGCGTTCGCGTCGCTAGGGCTGGCGTTGTCCGTCATTGGCATCTATGGACTGCTGGCTCATGCCGTTTCGCAACAGCGGCGGGAGTTTGGCGTCCGCATGGCGGTGGGGGCCTCGTATGGTGACATTGCGGCGTTGGTGTTGTTCAGAGGAGCGCGGCTGCTTTTAGCGGGGCTGATTGTGGGAGTAGGGTTCGCGATGTTGTTCTTCAAGCGCTTCGGGATTCAATTGGACGCAGGCAGCCAGTTCGATGTGGCTTCGCTGGCGGGCGCGTGCGTCGTGCTGTTGCTCACTGGCCTTATGGCGTCACTGATTCCAGCGCTGCGTGCCGCCCGCACGGAACCGGTGGAAGCGTTGCGCGTTGAGTGACGTACTGTCCTTGTTGTGTGGGGCAGATCTCCAGATCTGCAGCGGGATCTCCAGATCCCGCATGGCCTCGATAGAGGCCATCGGCTGCGACGCAGCCATAGTCGGCGACTCAATCACTCCCGGTAGAGGCGATCTGGAGATCGCCTCGCAGGTCTGGAGACCTGCCCCACAGCTCTGGGAAGCTCTGCAAGAGGGTAGCAGTACAACAATGCCTAAAACGGGACGTCGTCGTCGGACGCCACATCCGGGAATGCAGGCGGTTCCGATGATGCCGCTTGCGGCCGGGGAGTCGATCTCGGCGCAGACACCATGCGTTCCTGCGACTCTCCGCCGCCGCCACCGCCTTCAGCGCGGCCGCCAACAAGGATCAGCTCTTCCGCCACCACTTCGGTCATGTAGCGTTTGTTGCCGTCCTTGTCATCGTAGCTGCGCGTCTGCAGCCGCCCTTCAATGTGCACGCTCTTGCCCTTGGTCAAATAGTTAGCTACGTTTTCCGAGCGCCACAAGACGATGTTGTGCCAGTCGGTTTCATCGCGCCATTCGTTGGTTTGCATGTCCTTAACCCGCCGCGTGGTGGCGATGGAGAACGTTGTGCGGGCGACGCCGCTTTGGGTGAATTTAGTCTCGGCGTCCCGTCCCAGGTTGCCGAGGAGAAATACTTTGTTGACACTTCGTGAAGCCATACCAAGTGCACTGTAACACAACAGGGCGGGGTGTTTTCAAGCGCTGCCGCAATCGGAGAAATCTTCCAGGATGGCGCGCGCCACGGTGACCGGATCCGCATCGCGCCGCAGCCCTTGCGCGTTGTAAGCGGCTTGCACATTCATCCAATCGTTGTGAATGCCCGTGTGGATTTGCACCAGCCCGTTATCGTCAATCTCGTCGCCGTCGCGAAAGTTCAGTTCACAGGCAAACACGCGGCCCGGTTTCATTGGGTTGTAGAGCGGCATGCCGAATTTGCGGCAGATGAGCGGACGATGTTCGTAGATGGAACATACGCCATCAATCAGAGCGGGGCACGGCAATCGCGAGCCAGGAGGAGGTAGACTGCCCCACGCTTCGGGCTCGCCTTGACGGCTTATCAACGCGCGACGATCTTGCAGGTAGACCGCGGCTCGTGCTTGCAGCATCTCGCGCTTCGATGCGTCGAGCAGCGCCACGCCGTGCGAGATCCAACTCGCTTCGATCTCCGTGATCTGGAACAATTGGCCGCAGCAATCCGAGCATCCGGGCCCGCAGCGCATGCGCGCGCCGTAGATATCGCGGTTGCGCGCGAATTCGCGCTCCACTGCCGAGCAGACCTCAAGGTATCGCTGTAACATTTCCAGACTTGTCCCAATGGGCGATGAAAACCGATGTGGGCCAGATCTCCAGATCCCGCATGGCCTCGCCAGAGGCCATCGGCTGCTTTGCAGCCGCCCTGGAGATTGCGATTACTTCAGGCAGAGCCGGTCTGGAGACCGGCTCGCAGATCTGGAGATCTGCCCCACATCGGGCGATGGACACAACAGCTTCTGAGAGTAGCAGTACACTTACTTCATCTTTCGTCGCACTTCGTCCAAAAAGTTGAACAGCATCACTGTCCGCACTGGGGCTTCTTTGCTATCCGGGTAGATGACCGTCGCGATCCGCTTGCCATCAGGCGAAGGGCTTAAGGTGGCGCGATAGATGGGCACGGTCACTTCGGCCCAAACGCGGGGCTTTCCTAGAGTGAAGGCCGATCCGTTGGCGGTGTAGTCGACGACACGGATGCGGCCGTCGCGTCCGATGTAGAATAACTCACGTCCTTTGGGAGACCATGCCGCGGACATTCCACCTTCATTGCCTGAGACTTGCCACTTTCCACCGCCCTCCGATACAGGACGCACGTAGACCTGCGTAAACGGATCCGTCGTGTGATAGGCCACCCACTTGCCATCCGGAGAAAGCGTAGGCTCATCTACGCCGGTGCCTTCGTGATTCAAAAACAGCTCCGGTTTTCCCGCCTTGGGGGCAGCGTCCACGCCTCCACCTGGCTCCAAGGAAAGAAGATAATGACTGATTGTGTTTATCCCTGATTTGTAAAGCAGACGGCGGCCGTCCGGCGAAATCGACATGGGCAAAACGGGAAACTTGCCGGGGTGTTCCAGCACCAAATGTGGGGTGCCGCTGCCGTCGGAGCGCATCCAAAAAAGCCCGCCATCTTCCGTGCCGTAGACGATATTTTTCGAATCGGCCGTCCACGCGGCTCCCACCGTGCGCATGGTAGTCAGCTTCGAAGTTGTGTCGCGAAGCAAGTCCTTGCGAAATGCGCTGTAGAATCCCGTTTCCGGCGCAATGTAGATCAATTTGGTTCCATCCGGTGAGAGGCGAGGCAAGTGCGCGCCCCCCTGGGGCGCAAGCGTCTCCATTTTTCCTGTGCTGTCCAGCCATTGAATATAGTTGCGGTCGAAGTTCTGTGAAGTGGAGCCTTTGAGGAAGATCAGAGTCCCGTTTTCAGACACATCTATGAAGGCATTGCCTGGTCCGCCGTAGCTCACCTCGGTCAGCAGCGGCGTGGGAGCGGCCCCAGCCTCCATGCGATCCAACGAGAATGGAAACGCGAAGAGAGTGCCGTTCAGAACGTAAGCAACGTGTCCGCTGGCGAGATACTTGGGGTAGCGGCCGCCTTCCCGCAGCACTTTCCTTTTCCTGTCGGCGAAGGAAAAGAGTTCGATGGTGCCGAATTCGTAGTTCGCACCACTCTTGAGAGCCATGAATAGGAGCCCCTTACCTCGCGGCAGGTGCTGCGGGAAGCGCAGCGTTCGTTCGTCCTTGTGAATTTCCATCAGCGTAGTTGGCGCGCCACCCCCCTCGGGGACCTTCATGAGGTTGCCACTCGTATTCAGGGCGGCGGCGATGAAGCCGTCTTCCCCCCAACTCGCACCACGTCCGGCCGGCGCATCGCACAAGACCACGGGGGCTCCGCCATCCGTCGGTACCTTCTTCAATTTCTGGTCGGCGAAGAAGCCAATCCAATTTCCGTCCGGAGAGAAAAACGGATACCGCGCTCCGTTCGTTCCAGGGACGGGGAAGGATTGTTCGTATTCGATGCGGCGGTAGTAAAGCTGGCTCTTTGCCGCGTCGCCTCCCGCGAAGGCGATTCTTCTGCCGTCTCGCGAGATGGCGAGTCCGCCGCCACTGGTGAGTGTCGGCGCTACCCCGAGATCCGCGTTCATCCAGATCAGCGGTTTTTCGATTGGCCTTGTGGCGAGCCACCAGCCGCCGCCGAGCGTTATCGCCGCAACCAGCGACGCGATGAGCGCGGGAATGAGCCAGCGGTGCTGAGGATTCGCAACGGCCTCCGCCTGCGCCATTGGATCCCGCAGTGCAATCCGCGCTTCGCCGATATCGCGCATGCGCAAACATGCATCGCGCACCAGGCAGCGCTTCAACAGTGGTTGGATTTCCGGCGGCGCGCCTGCGACATCGAACTCCTTCTTGAGTACCTCGGCCAGAGTTTGCAACACGGTCTCGGCTTCAAACAGCTTGCGGGCCGTGAACATTTCCAACGCGATCACGGCGAAGGCCCAGATATCGGCGCGCTTGTCCGCGGGCAATCCCGATGCCTGCTCCGGCGACATGTATTCCGGCGTGCCCATAATCACGCCCGCCACCGTCGCGAGTTTGAGCGTGGTCGCGTTCGCCGGATCGCTCGATTGCGGCAGCGGGTCGGCGGCTTTGGCCAATCCGAAATCGAGCACCTTCACTACGCCTTGCGGCGTGATCTTGATGTTGTCCGGTTTCAGGTCGCGATGATAGATGTTCTTGTCGTGCGCGGCTTCAATGGCGTCCACCAATTGACGAAGAATCGGCAGAGCCTCGTCCAGCGTCATGGCACCTTGGCGGATGCGCGCGGAGAGCATTGGCCCTTCGACGTACTCCATCACAAGGTAATTTGGACCGACGTCGTAGAGCGTGCAGATGTTGTTGTGATTCAACGCGGCGACGGCGCGCGCCTCGCGGTCGAACCGTTCCGAGAATTGTTCCTTCGCAACCTTGATGGCAACGTATCGTCCCAGCCTGGGATCGTGCGCCTTGTACACGGCTCCCATGCCGCCTTCGCCGAGAAGCGAGACGATTTTGTAAGGCCCGAGCGTGGTTCCAGCGATCAGCGACATCGGCGTTTCACCGATTGTATCTTATCCGCCTCTTGACCTCATCGAAGAAGTTGAACAACACCATCGTCTTCACATCGGCGTCGTTGGTCGGCGGGTAGATCACGGTCGCAATCCGTTTCCCATCAGGTGACGCGCTGAGAGTGGCGCGAAACAGCGGCAGCATCGCCTCCGCCCAAACACGAGGTTGCCCCAATTGGAAGGTCGTGCCCTGAGCGGTGTATGCAACCACTCGAATGCGTCCGTCAAGTCCGATGTAGAACAGTTCCCGGCCATTCGGCGACCACTCTGCGGACTTGCCGCCTTCACCGCCCGAGACTTGCCACTTTCCTCCCGTATCGGGAACGGGGCGCACATATACGTGGCCGTTTGCATCGGAAGTGTGAAAGGCGACCCACTTTCCGTCGGGAGAGAAGGTAGCTTCCCTTGGCGTCATGCCGGCCTGATCAAGGAACGGCTCCGGCTTCCCCGCCTTTGGCGCGATGTCTCCATCGTTGCCCGGCTCCAAAGGAAGCAGAAAATTGCCCGCGGCGGGGAGGTTCGCCGTGTAGATTAGCTTGCGCCCGTCGGGCGAAATCGACGTGGGATGAACCAGCATCTTGCCCGGTGTCGCCAAGAGCAATTGCGGTTTGCCGCCGCCATCGGATCGCATCCAATAGAGGCCCCCTTCATCCAAACCATAGACGAGATGCTTGGAATCGGGCGTCCACACGATTCCATACGTCGCCACTCGTGTCAGTTGCGTCGTGGTTTCGCGATGCAGGTCCTTGAGCCATGCGGTATAAGGGCCAGACTCCGAAGCGAGGTACACCAATCGAGTGCCATCCGGTGAGATGAGTGGTTGATATCCGCCAGCCTCCGACGTCAAAGGCTGAGGCGCGTTCTTGCCATCCACCCAATGCAGTAGGTTCTTCTGGCGAATTTGCGGACTGAAACCCCGAACGAAAACTAAAGTCCCGTTTTCCGACACGTCCATAAAAGCGTTTCCCGGACCGCCGAAGCTCACGTCACCAAGCAAGGGAACGGAAGCGCCCTCAGCCTCCAATTTGTCCAGTCGAAAAGGGAATGCGAAGAGAGTGTCGTTGAGGTGATAGGCAATGTGCCCGCTCGCCAGATAGCGCGGGTACCGGCCTCCTTCGCGGATTACTTTCCGTTGACGCGTGGCGGTGGAAAAGACCTCCAGCGTGGAAGCATCGTAATGAGCGGAGTCCCTGCCAACCATGAACAAGATCCCTTTGCCTCCTGGAAGGAGGGAAGGGAAACGAAGGCTTCGCTCCTCAGGACGCCGCTCAATCAGAGTGACGGGCGTGCCGCCACCTTCGGGGATCTTCATGATTCCGCCAGCGGAATCGAGCGTGGCCACGATGAATCCGTCGGTTCCCCAACTGCCTCCGCGTCCGGCGGGCGCATCGCACAAAGCCATTGCCGAGCCTCCCGCGGATGGAATTCTTTTCAATCTGCGGTCGGCGAAGAAGCCGATCCATTGGCCGTCCGGGGAGAAGAACGGATGCGTCGCGCCTTCGGTGCCGTGCAAAGCGACACCTTTTTCGTCGGACAGGCGGCGGTAGAAGATAATGTTCTTGCCGCCGCTCGACCCTACGAGGGCAATTCTTGTGCCGTCTCTCGAAATGGCGATGCCGCTCCCCGCCGCGGCGGGCGCGGAGCCGAGATCGGCAATCATCTGAATGAGCGGTTTTTCCACAGGCCTTGTGGAGAGCCACCATGCGCCGCCCATCGCCAATAGAGTCAGGGCTGTGATTGCGAGCGCAGGGGCGAGCCAGCGCCTTTGCACTTTCGCCAACAACGTCGGTTGCGCCAGAGGATCTCGCAG
>JACPVQ010000002.1 GCA_016191645.1 Candidatus Solibacter usitatus | reverse complement strand
GAACGTGATGAAGTTCGGTCCCATCCATCCGGCTCGCAATGCGTACAACTTCGCTCCCGCCGATGCTCTGCTGGCCTTCGCCGCCGCCAACAAAATGACGGTTCGCGGACACACGCTGGTGTGGCACAATCAAAACCCCGCCTGGTTGACCAATGGCAACTTTACGCCGCCGCAGCTCGCCGAAATTCTTCAGGAACACATTACTACCGTGGTGAAACGCTATGCTGGGCGCGTGGCGGCGTGGGACGTTGTGAACGAAGCCTTCAACGACAACGGAACCATACGCGCCACCATCTGGTCGAACTCGCCGGGACTTATTTATGTGGAACAGGCGTTTCGCTGGGCCCGGGAGGCGGATCCCGCCGCGGGCTTGTTCTACAACGATTACAGCGCGGAACTGATCAATGCCAAGTCCGACGCCATCTACGCCATGGCCCGCGATTTCGTCGCTCGCGGAGTTCCGCTGACGGGCATCGGTTGGCAGATGCACCTTACCACGAACACCGGATCTCTGGCCAGCATGGAATCGAACCTGAAGCGGCTCACAGACCTGGGACTCCAGGTGCAGATCACGGAGTTGGATGTGCGTCTGCCCATCGATTCTTCCGGCGCGGCGGCTGCCTCGGCGCTTGAAACCCAGGCTCGAATCTATCGCGATGTGATCACGCTATGTCTCAAGTTTCCTCTGTGCACGATGGTGCAGACCTGGGGCTTCACGGATAAGTACTCGTGGATTCCCGGAACATTTCCGGGCACGGGAGCGGCGCTTCTCTTCGATGCGAGCTATCGTCCGAAGTCCGCGCACGCGGCCTTCCTCGACGCGATGAAGAACGCTCCGCCGGCGTTGAGCGCCGCGGGCCTGCGCAACGCGGCGAGCCTCACGCCGGGCGACGTCGCGCCGGGTGAGATCGTCGAGCTTATCGGAGCCAACTATGGCGCCGCCGCGCAAACGAACTCGGAGTTGGACGCCGATGGAAAAGTCCCATCGCAATGGGCCGCTACCCGCCTGCTGTTCGATGGCGTGCCCGCTCCCATTCTGGAAACGCGCGTGCAGCGCACAAAGGCCGTCGTGCCTTTTGCGCTTGCCGGCAAAACTTCCACGCGCATGGAATATGAATACCGCGGTATTCGATCGACGCCCGTCACCATCGGCGTTACGGCGGCCGCCCCTGGCCTGTACACCGTGACGGCGGAAAATCCCGCACGCCGCGGCGAGGACGTGCTCCTGTTCGCCACAGGCGTCGGGGAACTGACGCCGCCTGTGCCGGACGGAACTATTGTGGCGGAGGAAGCGCCTCCAACTCTGGTTCTGCCCGCGAGAGTGACCATCGGCGGCGTGGATTGTCCTATCGTTTCCGCCGCCGCGGTGCCGGGCCAAGTCGCCGGATACGTCGGAATTCGCGTCACTATTCCCCAGGATGTTCCTTCCGGCGCGCAACCCGTGGTGTTGCGGATCGGAGATGTGGCCACAACAAATGACGTGACGATCCTGGTGCAGTGAGACCGCTACCAATAGGCTAAGCTTGTCGTTAGTCAGCTTTGGTGAGGTCAATCATGTTCATCCGTTTCGCGCGAATATCCTTTGCGCTGTTATGCTCTCTCTCGTTCTCTTCCGCCCAGGAAATTACCGGCAACATTCTGGGCAGCGTTCTCGATGCCACAGGGTCCGGCATCCCCGCCGCGAAAGTTACCATTACCAACACTGATCGCAATGCTGTGATCCGCGCCGTTCAGACCGATACGCAAGGCAACTACTCGGTGCCGCTGCTGCCCATCGGAATCTACGCCGTCGCCGTGGAGTTGAAGGGCTTCAAACGATCCACGCGCGCCGCTATTCCGCTGCAAGTCAACGACAAACTCACGATCAACTTCACACTGGAAGTCGGCGATGTCGTGCAGGAAGTGACGGTGGAGTCGAGTCCCATTCAGGTGGAACTGCAATCGCCCACGTCGCAGAATCTCATTGACGGACAACAGATTCGCGAGCTTTCGCTCAACGCGCGGAACTATGAGCAACTGGTCGCCTTGATGCCCGGAGTTACGTTCACCGGCACGGGCGATCAAATCTACATCGGAAGCTCCAACCCCATTACGGGCCAATCCAACGCCGTCACCTTCTCCATCAACGGCGGCCGCACGGACCAGAACAACTGGACTGTTGACGGCGCGGATAACGTGGACCGCGGCGCGAATCTGACCTTGCTCAACTATCCCAGTGTCGATTCCATTGCCGAGTTCCGCGTGTTGCGCGGGCAGTATTCCGCCGAGTTCGGGCGCGGCTCCAGCGGCATGGTCAACGTCGTTTCCAAGAGCGGCGGCAACCGGATTCATTTCAGCGCCTATGAGTTCTTCCGCAACAACGTGCTGGCTGCCAATAACTTCTTCAACAATGCCAACCGCGTGAATCCGGGACCGGATGGCGCGGCCAGAGTTCCCCCGCTGCGCTACAACAACTTCGGATACACCTTCAGCGGGCCGGTGCTGATCCCGGGCCTTTACAACGGCAAGAACAAGACGTTTTTTTTCTTCTCGCAGGAATACCGCCGCGTGATCACGTATACGTCGATTCAAGGCACGGCGCCCACGGCCGACGAAAAGAAAGGAAGTTTCACCGCCCCCGTGTGCATCGCCGCGTCTGGCGGCGTGTGTACGGATTCCTCCACCGCAATCGCCCGCATCGATCCGGTGGCGCAAGCTTACATCAAGGACATCTTTGGCAACATCCCCGACGCCCCAGCCAGCCACCTGCTCAATTTCGTCGCGCGCAACATCAACAACCTGCGCCAGGAAATGATCAAAGTGGATCACGTCTTCAATGAACGGTGGGGCGGGTACGTCCGCTTCATGAATGATTCCATTCCCACGGTGGAACCGCGCGGGCTGTTCACCGGCGCGGCGCTGCCCGGTGTCTCCACGACTTCCACGAATTCGCCGGGACGCGGTTTGACCGCCCGTGTGACAGGCGCGCTTACTCCAACGCTAGTCAATGAAGCGGGGTATTCCTACTCCTACGGCGCGATTGTCAGCGATCCCATCGGCCTCAACTCCGCCGCCAACGCGCCGAATATCAATTTGAAGCTGCCATTCCCCGTCACTCTGGGCCGCGTGCCGACGATGAATTTCGGCGGAGTGTCCAGCGTCACCGGCTTTGGGCCTTACCGCGATTTCAACCGCAACCACTCCTGGTTCAACAACCTGACCAGGATCGCCGGCAAACATACCGTCAAAATGGGCGTGAGCGTCAACAAATACAACAAATTCGAAAACGCGGCCGGCAACAACGCCGGTTCTTTCACGTTCTCTACAACTCCCCGTCCGGTGGGCAGCGCCGCATCCACTACCATGCAGGGTTGGGCTAATTTTCTGCAAGGCAACTTCTCCACATTCACGCAGGCTGCGCGCGACATCACGCCCGACGTCCATGCCAACCAGGGCGAGATGTTTTTCCAGGACGATTTCCGCGTGCGGCGCAATTTCACTTTGAATATGGGGCTGCGCTATTCGCTGTTTCGTCAGGCCACCGACGGCAACGGATATTTGAACACCTTCGATCCGGCGGCCTATGATCCGGCCAAGGCCCCGCGCGTGGATGCCAACGGAAACCTTGTGCCCGGTACAGGGGATCCTTTGAATGGCTTCATCATCGGCGGCAAGAACTCGCCATACGGCAGCAAAATAGCGCCTGAGAAATATCGCAACTTCGCGCCCCGTTTTGGATTCGCCTGGGATCCGTTCAAGCGCGGTAAGACGGTAATTCGCGGCGGGTATGGCATTTCCTATGACGTTCCCGCCATCGGCCGCTACGAGGATCCCATCACAACGAATCCCGCCAGCGTCCAATCCGTCACCATTACCAACGCGTCGTTTGCCAACGTGACAGGCGGAACCTTGTCCGTTCCCACGTCGCCACCCGCGCTGATCGGCTTCGGCACTAACTATCAAACGCCCTACACGCAGCAATTCAGTTTTGGGATGCAGCGGGAACTTCCGTACAAAGCATTTGTGGAAATCAGCTACTCCGGCGCGGCGGGCCGTCATTTGTGGGGCGAGCCCGATATCAATCAATTGCGTCCCGGTCAGGCGGTCGCCCTTGGCGTCACTCCGGCCGATACTCCTCTGATCACGGGCACCGATCCGCGTGTCAACCAATACCGCCCCTACCGTGGTTATCGCGCCATCAACCTCTACCAAACGTGGTTCAATTCCAGCTACAACTCGCTGCAGACGATGTTCAAGAAAATTCTGCCGCGCGGCGGGTTCCTCACCTTC
The DNA here is from genome assembly GCA_016191645.1 of Candidatus Solibacter usitatus. Lineage (GTDB taxonomy): Bacteria > Acidobacteriota > Terriglobia > Bryobacterales > Bryobacteraceae > CADEFT01. The sequence continues at coordinate 2,111 of JACPVQ010000002.1, read as the reverse complement.
AGCTATACCTTCTCCAAATCGCTCACCAACGCCGGCACCAATGGCGCGACGCCGCAGAATTTCTACGACCGTTCGCTCGACAAGGGGCACGCTCCCTATGATCGCAACCATGTCATCAGCGGGAGTTGGAACTACGTTTTGCCTTTCTTCGCACACACCAAAGGTGTCACGAACCTGGTACTGGCCAGATGGCAGCATTCGGGAATCCTGGCCGTGGCCGGCGGGCTGTGGGCGTTCAATCCAAGTTCCGCCTCGCTGGGAACGGATCCGGCGGGACTGGGAATCCTGGGCGCGGGCAGCGGCGCTACACCGCGCGCCGATTTCGTGTGCGACCCCAACGCCGATGCTCCCCATCTGTTCACCAAGTGGTTCAACACTGCATGCCTGGCCGATGTTCCCAAAGGCCAGATCCGTCCCGGCAACGCTCCGCGCAACGGAATCCGCGGACCCGGCTATCAGCGCTGGGATCTGTCGTTGTTCAAGAACTTCGCCATCGGGGAAAGGAACAAAGCCAACCTGCAGTTCCGCTTTGAGACGTTCAACACCTTCAATCACACCAACTGGGCGAGCATTGGCGCAAGCATCGGCGCATCCACGTTCGGGCTGGTGACGGCGGCCCGCGACGCGCGCGTGGCGCAGTTGGCGTTGAAGCTCACCTACTGAGTTGCGTCGCGGGATCTTGCCACTGTTGTTTCTCTTGACAATCATTTTAGTTTAAACTAAATTATAAACATGCTCCATGAGGCGGCTGTCTTTCAGGCCATCGCCTCCCCGCGCCGCTGCGAGATTCTGCGGCTGATATGGGCCGAGGAGTTGGCGGCGGGCGACATCCACCGCGCGATGCCGGATGTGACGTTCGGCGCGGTGTCGCTACAGTTGCGGCAGCTGTTGGATGCCGGCCTGGTGCGGATGCGCGCGGAAAGCCGCAGCCGGCTCTATCGCGCGCGCAGGGAAGCGCTGGGAGCGGTGGGCAAAATGTTGGAGCGCATGTGGGACGACGCGCTGTGGCGGTTAAAGCTGGAGGCGGAGTTGGAAGAGACGCGCCGCGGCCCGCGTCCGCAAGCGCGGCGGAAGAAAAAGAAAGGGTAGCAACATGGGATTGTTTGAGCATCAATTGGATCGGGCAGTGGTGATTCAAGCCGCGCCCGAAACCGTATTTCGATACTTTACGGACAGCGCGCGTTGGGCCAAATGGTGGGGCGCGGGTTCCACCATCGACGCGCAGCCTGGGGGCAGGGTTTACATCAGGCACCCCAACGGGATTGAGATGTCGGGAGAAGTTCTGGAAGTGAGCGCGCCGCGGCGCATCGTTTTCACGTACGGCTTTGAGAGTGGGAAACCCATTCCGCCCGGCGCATCTCGCGTGACCATCCTTCTGACGCCCGATGCGGCGGGCACGCGACTGCGTCTGACGCACGAGTTCGACGATGCCGCGGTTCGCGATCATCATGTGCAGGGCTGGCGCTTCCAGTTGTCGCTGTTCGGCAACGTCGTTTCCGATGAGGTAAACGCCGGGGCCGAAGCGATTGTGGACGGCTGGTTCGACGCGTGGGCCATCACGGATGCCGGCGCGCGCGACGCCGCTTTTCAACAGATCGCCGTCGCCGGTCTGCAATTCCGCGACCGCTACAGTCTTCTGGACAGTCTGGAGGAGGTCTCGGCTCACGCCGCCGCGGCGCAAATGTACATGCCCGGCATCCGCATGCATCGCACGGGCGGCATCCGCCACTGTCAGGGAACCGTGCTTGCCGAATGGGTGGCGGCGGCGGCGGATGGCAAGCAGGTCATGAGCGGTACGAACGTGTTTACGCTGGGAGCGGACGGACGCATCCAATCCGCCACGGGACTGGCGAACCATAGCTGAGCCTTTGGTTGCGGCCCTGCCCCACCGTACAAACCTTCGCGGCTTGGGAAGATTTCAGAGCCTAGTACATGTAATAAACTAAATGAAACCGCGATGACACTCACGCCTGGAACCACACTGGGACCCTATGAGATCCTCTCTCTGCTCGGCCAGGGAGGCATGGGCTCCGTCTACAAAGCTCGCGATCCGCGCCTGGGCCGCTACGTGGCCATCAAAGTGGCACGAGAGCAATTCAACGAACGCTTCG
>JACPVQ010000072.1 GCA_016191645.1 Candidatus Solibacter usitatus | reverse complement strand
GTGCCGTCGGCAACGATCACGACCGGCCGTGCGACGGAGCCGAGCGTCAGCGGGCCGGCGAGCGAGACATCGCCATCGATCGCGATCAGTGCGCGGCCGGCAGCGATCGCCTCGAGGATCGCCGGAGAAGTTGAATGAAGACCCGCACGGCGCGGCATGGCTGGTGAAGATCCGGCTTTCGAATCCGGCTCAAATTTCGGGTCTTCTATCCGCCGCCGACTATCAAAGCTACATAGGAGAGTAGTTCCAGATTGCGTTACCTTCCGAAGTCCGACTCTGAGCGCAAAGAGATGCTCGACGCGCTTGGAATGGATTCCATAGAGCACTTATATTCGCACCTTCCCTCTTCCGTACTGCTGAACCGGCCGCTGGCGATTGAGCCGGGCCAATCGGAATACGAAATCATCGATTGGTTTCGCGCCCGAGGTGAAGAATGCGGCGTCGGGTACAAGAGTTTTCTTGGCGCGGGCGCATATTATCACTACCGTCCGGTGATGTGCGACGTGGTGGTGTCGCGCGGCGAGTTCCTCACTTCCTACACGCCGTATCAGGCGGAGATGGCGCAAGGCACGTTGACGACAATCTTCGAATTCCAAACGATGATCTGCCAATTGACGGGAATGGATGTAGCGAACGCGTCGATGTACGACGGATCGACGGCGGTGCCCGAAGCGGCAATGATGGCAATGCGCATAACCGGCCGCGGCAAGGTGGTTGTGGCGCGAACTGTGCATCCGGAATATCGCGCCGTGCTGGCGACGTATAGCCGCTATCAGGGCGTGCCCATTGCCGAAGCAGGCTACGACAACGAGACAGGGCAGTTGGATTTTGCCGCGCTGGAGCGGATGGTTGATAGCGAGACGGCCGCCGTGATCGTGCAATCGCCGAACTTTTTCGGCGCGGTGGAGGATTGGCGGCGCGCGTCTGAAATTGCGCATGCGAAAGGCGCTCTGCTTCATGTCGGTGTACGGCAAGCAAGGGTTGCGCGAATTGGCGGCTCAGAATTTGAGCAAAGCGCATTACTTGGCGGGCAAGGTGAAGCGGAGATTCAGCGGGAACTTCTTCAACGAGTTTGTCGCGGACGCCGGCGCGAAGGGACCTGACGCCGTCAACTCTTCGCTTCTTCAGAAGAAGATTATCGGCGGATTGCCTTTAGGGCGGTTCTACCCGGAATTGGGCAATTGCGTTCTGTTGTGCGCCACGGAGATGTCGCGCAAGGCGGAGATGGACGCGGTGGCGGAGGCGATGAAGTAATATGCCCGGCAAGACCAGAAACAACATCAGCCAAAACGAGTCCCTGCTGTTCGAAATGAGTTCGGCGGGCAAAGTGGGTTATCAACTCCCCACTCTCGACGTGCCCGAGGTAGATCCAGCGAAGGCGTTGGGTTTTAACAATGCGCGCGCCGGGATCGAGGATTTTCCCGAAGTCAGCGAAGTGGAAGTGATTCGCCACTTCACGCGGTTGTCTACCTGGAACTACGGAATCGATCTGGGAATGTTTCCGCTCGGCTCGTGCACCATGAAATACAACCCGCGCGTGAATGAGACGGTGGCGCGCACGGAGGGACTCATCTGGTCGCATCCGTATCAGCCCGAAGAATTGTCCCAGGGCGCGATGGAAGTGATGGCGCGCCTGGAATCCGCGTTGATGGAGATCACGGGAATGGACGCCGTGACTCTGGAGCCATGCGCCGGCGCGCACGGTGAATTGACGGGAGTGCTGCTGATTCGCGCCTTGCTGGAATCGCGCGGCAATCCGCGGAAGAAAATTATCATTCCCGATTCCGCGCACGGAACAAATCCGGCGACGGCGGCGATGGCGGGTTACCAGGTTGCGGGCTTGAAGTCGAATGAGTTGGGGATGGTCGACGTGGCGGAATTGGCCAGGATGGTGGATGACGGCACGGCCGCGCTCATGGTGACGAATCCGAATACGGTAGGCGTGTTCGAGGGCGACATAGCGAAGGTTGCCGAGGTGATGCATGCGAAAGGCGCGTTGCTCTATATGGACGGCGCGAACATGAATGCCATGGTGGGCATTACACGGCCGGGCGATTTCGGCGTCGATGTGATGCACCTCAATCTGCATAAAACATTTTCCACTCCGCATGGTGGCGGCGGGCCGGGTTCCGGCGCGGTGGCGGTGAAGAAGCATCTGGAACCGTTTCTGCCCATTCCGCGCTTGAAGCGCGTGAAGGACGCATGGACGTTCGATCGTGACCGGCCGCAATCCATCGGAAAGGTTCGCGCCTTCTACGGTAACTTCGGCGTGCTGGTTCGCGCGTTGGCTTACATCATGGCGCACGGCGGACCCGGATTGCGGCAAGCGACGCTCGATGCGTTGTTGAACGCAAACTATATCCGCAAAGGGCTGCAAGACTATTACGACATGCCCTATTCCAGCCCCAGCATGCATGAGTGCGTGTTCAGCGACGAACGGCAGGCGAAGCTGGGCGTGAAGACCACGGACATCGCCAAGCGGTTGATCGACTACGGCTTTCATCCTTATACCGTGGCCTTCCCGATGATTGTGCACGGGGCTCTGATGATTGAGCCGACGGAAACGGAAAGCAAGCCGGAACTGGACGCGTTCATTTCGGCGATGCGTGAAATCGCCGCCGAGATCGAGCGCGATCCGAAGTTCGTATTGGCCGCGCCGCACCATTCGCGCACGCCGCGCGTGGACGAAGTTGGCGCGGCCCGCAAACCCGTGCTGCGATGGAAACCCGCCGCTCGCGCGTAACGGCGTTTCGCGACGCGGCGCTTGTCGCCGCTTTCGTACTGTTTCTGCGCGTGCCGTTCCTGGATCAGGCGATCCAAGGGGACGACGTTAACTACCTTGCCGCCGCGCAAAACGCGCAAGTGAATCCGCTGCATCCGCTGCGGTTCTGGTTTGTCTTCATGGGCGATCGCGTGACTATGCGGGGTCACACGCACCCGCCTTTCAACGCCTGGTTCCTGGGCGGATTGCTGGCCTTGTTTGGCGGCATTGAGGAAGTCCGTTTCCACGCCGCGTACATCCTGTTTTCGTTGATTGCCGCGTTCTCCGCGCTCTCGCTGGCGCGTCGCTTCACAGCGCATCCGCTCATCGCAACCATCCTGCTCTTGTCCATCCCGGCATTCGTGGTGAATGGCACCTCGCTCGAAAGCGACGTTCCGCTATTCGCATTTTGGCTGGCGGTGACGGCTCTGTTTGTCAAAGCCGTGGACAAGGCATCGCTTGGCTGGTTGGCCGCGTCAATGGTGGCGATGCCGTTCGCGGCGATGACGGCATTTCAATCGGTGCTGTTGGTCCCAGTGCTCGGCGGGCCCGGCCGCGACCAAGCCGCGCACTGCATCCAGAAGGTCCACGAGCTGTACGGGCGCATGCTCGGCTTCCCGATGATCACCGTGGCCGCGATGAACGGCCACACCTTCGCCGCCGGTGCCATGCTCGCGCTCGCCCACGACTTTCGCGTGATGCGCAACGACCGGGGCTTTTTCTGTCTGCCCGAGGTCGACATCCAGATCCCCTTCACGCCGCCCATGACCGCCCTCATCCAAGCACGCTTGTCCAAGCGCGCGGCCCACGAAGCGATGACGACGGGCAAGCGTTTCAACGCCGAAGAAGCCCTCGCCCGCGACATCGTGCACGAGCTCGGCTCGGAGCAGGAAGTGCTGAAGAAAGCCGTGGCGCTCGCACAAACGCACGCCAAGAAGCCGCGCGCGACCCTGGCTGCGATCAAGCGCGAAGCTTACCGACACGCGCTCGACTTGCTCGGACCGAAGGCCTGATGGACGCCATCTCCGTCACGGGGCTGGTCAAAGACTACGGCGGCGTTCTGTCGGGCAAGAAGCGCGCGCTCGATCACGTGCGCGAGCTCGCGC
>JACPVQ010000071.1 GCA_016191645.1 Candidatus Solibacter usitatus | reverse complement strand
GGAGAATTAAAGGCTGTCATGGATTTACTACTAAGACCGGAGAATGGAGTTTTTATCAAATTGAAAGAAAGATTCGTTTAGAATTTTTAAGTTATTTTTTTCAATTTTTTATATATAAATCTGAAGACGGCACCTCATGGGCGATGTGCTCACGTCCAACGGTCCACCGAAGTTATCGGCGCGCATCATTGGCACGGCTCCGATCAGCCGCATCGACCTGATTCGTAACAATGAGTTTCTCTACTCCGTTCAGCCGGAGCGGAAAGAGCACGTGCTGGATTACGTGGACAGCGCCGCGAAGAAAGGCGAGAGCTACTACTATCTGCGAGTCACGCAACAGGACGGCAATCTGGCGTGGAGTTCTCCGCTTTGGATTACGGTTCGTTAGATTGTATAGCCTCGTGGGGCAGGTCTCCAGACCTGCGAGCCGATCTCCAGATCGGCTCTCGTGCTGCATGGAAAGGTCCGAGGCGGCTGCTGCGCAGCCGATGGCCTCTGCCGAGGCCAGGCGGGGTCTGGAGACCCCGCCGCAGATCTGGAGATCTGCCCCACCGAGCAGCCGAGCCGCAACCAAAGAGAATCGTCGTTCACGATTTGTCGAAACTGGGGACTTTTAATCGCTCGCCTTTTTTCAGCGCCGATTGGTGGCCGACGATGCCGGGTACCGTTATCGCCAGCGATTGGTAGACATCGATCTCAGGCTCGCGGTTATCCACCAGGGCATTGATGAATTCCGCACTGAGGAAAACATGGCTGCCGCCGTGACCGCTTTCGTGGCGCATCGGCATTGGGATCATCGGATCGTTCAGATACTTCGGATAGGCCAGAGCCTTGGGTTTGGTGAGGCGGTCGCGATGGATATCGCCGTAGAGGCCGGGGTTCGCCATGTACAGCGTTCCTTTTTCGCCGTACCACTGAGCGCGTTCACCGTCCTCGCCAATCAGCCAGAAAACGTTGCAACGCACCATGTGTCCGCGATCCGTCTCCATGAGCGCGCTCTCATTGAAGAAAGGATTTTTGTAGACGTTGTCAGCAACGTACGGATGCGAATTGCCCCAACCGAGCGCCGAAACGGTGCGAATGCGCTCTCCCGTTACTCCCACCAGGTAGCCCATGGAATGCGTCGGATAGTGCAGTGGTGGAAGTCCCCAACGCCAGCTGCGCGAGCCGTCGGGCTCATAGAACCGCGTTTTTTTGTTCTCCACCAATTCCTTCAAATCGCCGCGATCATGGTAGTAAGCGAGTTCGCTGTAGAACAATTCGCCGAAGCCGCCGGCCCGGTGCACATTGCGGGCATAGATGCAGCCTTCGCGATACCAACTGGTTTCACCCATCATGTAACGCAAGCCGGTACTCTCTTTGATCGCCTTCAACTTGGCCGCTTCTTCCAAGGTGAACACCGCAGGCACCGCGCAGTAGACGTGCAGCCCGCGTTTCATCGACATCTCCGTGTGTTTGTAGTGCAGCGGCGGAGGAGTGAAGATGGCAACGGCGTCCAACCGTTTTTCCAGACTCAACATTTGCTCCAGCGATTCGTATGCGGTCTGGCACTTATAGACTTCCTGTAACTTCCTGCGCCGGTCTGTCCGCAGGTCCGTGACGGCAGTCACTTCGCAGTTCGGATGTTCGTGGAATGAGAAGCCCGCTCCGAATCCACCGCCGGCGATTCCGAGGCGGATCTTTCTGCTGGAACCGAGGGGGGCGGGCTTACCCGCCTGGTGCGCCGCCGGCTGTGCCTGAAGTGCAAGCGCGCCTGTCGCCAGGAGCAGGTTGCGGCGGGTAGTTGAGGATGAAGTCATTGTGAGGTCCCTATTAGAAAATCAGTTTTAGCGCAAGTTGAACGATGCGTGGGCTGGAAGCCCCGCTAATCACTCCGAAGTTTGCATTGTTGACGGTCGCCACCGGTCCTCCGATATTTGCGTGGTTCAGCACATTAAAGAACTCGCCGCGAAACTGCATGCGAAGAGTTTCCGCAAGCGAGAATGTCTTGAACAACGAATAATCCAGATTCCAAATCCCGGGATTGCGCAATTGATTGCGCCGCGCCGTTCCGAACGTTCCGGTAGCGCCGGGACGGAAGACGGAAGTATTGAACCACTTCGTAATCTTCTCGCCTTTCGAACGGCTGTCCGCCAACTTCCATTCGCCTCCCAGATAGTCTGCAAAATCTCCGGCGACCCCGTCGACATTGCTGTCAATGCCACTCACCACCGTAAAGGGCGTTCCTGTTTCGGCACTGAAAATGCCGTTCTGCTGCCAGCCGCCCAACGCCATTCTGACGATTGGATGAGCCTTCGCAAGGCGCGGCATTTCCCACAATCCGGAAATGCTCAGGCGATGCGCGATGTCGAAATTGGAAAGCCCACGCGCATTTCTCACGTTGAAGGGATCGGGGCCGCCGTTGTTTCCGGAAACCGAACTGAATGACGCATAGTCGATGGAGCGGCCCCAAGTGTAGTTGGCCAGGACGCTGAAGCCTTTACTTTGCCGCTTCTGCGCCGTGACCTGCAACGAATTGTAAGAGGAGTTGGAATCGGAGTAGCCAAGGGTGAGAGGACCGATGCGCGGATAAGGCCTGCGGTCATTGATGTTCGCGGCCGTGGCGCCTTGTCTGAAGATGGCGGGATTGATTTCGCGCGTCATCAGCAGGCCGGTTCCTTTCGAGCCGACATACGAAGCGCGAAGCAGCACCGCGCCGGGAAGTTCGCGCTCCAATACGTAATTCCAGTTCTGGATGTAGCCCGCGCGAATTTTGTTGGTGGGGGCGGCGTACGTGGAGAAATCGCGAAAGGGATATTTCGGCGACGCCTTATAGTTCTCCGGCTCCAGCGGAGGCGCGGAGCCGTAGGGTTCTGAGAATTTGAGCACACCGCTCAGAGTGGCATCGTCAATCCACGGCGGCCCCTGGATGACGCGATTGTAGAAGAGTCCAAAGTATTCGTCGTAGAACACGCCGAATGCCGCGCGCATCACAGTCTTGGGCAGAAACTGGTAGGCGATGCCGACGCGCGGAGCGAAGTTGTTCCAATTGTTCGGAATGACGCGTTTCTCGTAGCCCGCGTCACCCGTGAACAACAATCCTAGTGGTGCGCCTGGAAAGGCCGTGGATTGGCGTCCCGCGGCAAAGGTGGTGTGCTGCCCGTAGCCTTCGTCGAAGCCCGGCTTGGGATCCCAACGCAAACCGAGATTCAACGTGAGTTTTGAGTTGAGGCGAAAATCGTCCTGGATGAAAAACGCCGGCAGCTCCTGGTTCGCCTTGAGAAGCGACACCGAAGTCTGGCGGAATCCCGACATGACACCCAGCAGAAATTCGGCATAGGAGTTGCCGCTGTTCTGGCGTCCGGCGACACTGAGCAGTTGTCCATTGAACGTGTTCGCGCCGCCTGTTTGGAAGAACGATGTGAAGCCGGTGCGGTATACGCGCAGTTCGCCGCCAAAGCGCAAATTGTGGCGGCCGGTGGCGTAGCTGGTTGTGTTGATGAGGTGAAAGGACCTGGTGAAATTGCTCGCGTAGTTGCCAAGAGCAATGCCGGACCAACCGTTGATGGCCACATCGAGAAGATTCACTCCCTTTCCATTCTTCACTCGCGCACCCAGCGTTTGCATGCTCACGTTGGGCTCACTCGCCGTGACGCGCGCGGGTTCGGATGTGGTCACCGAAAACGTAAGGCTGTTCAGCCACTTCGGCGAGAACGAGTAGGTGTGATTGGCGGAGATGCTATGAGAATTTCCGGTGACGCCATCGGTGGAATAGAGCACGTTGTTTGGAATAAGGGTTGGCGTATCTTCGGCGCGCAGAAAAAAGTAGCGGACGGAGAGACGGCTGTTGCTGCTGAAGGCGTGGTCCAGCCGTGAAAGGACCTGGTTGTCGCTGACAACGCGCGTGGGGGTTCCGAAACGAATTTGATAGTTGCTTGCCGTGGAAGTAGGCATCAGCGCCAGCAGCTTCACGCTTACCGGATCGAAGCGATCGCGAGGAAGCGCGTTGCCCGGAAACGGGTTTCCGGATTGAGGATCGCGAATGACGCCTGTGCCGTTGGCGAGCAGCCACTCGCGAAAGTCGCCATTTCGCATCGCCGCGCTGGGCGCCGTGCGGAGTGCGCCCGGAGAAGCCGACCGGTTGCGGGTTCCCTGATAGGAGCCGAAGAGGAATGTCTTGTTCTTGCGCAGAGCGCCGCCCAAAGTGCCGCCGAACTGATTGCGCTTCAGCGCGTCGAGGCCGGAGAAAAAGTTCGCGGCGTTCATCGAATAGTTGCGCAAAAACTCGAACGCTGTCCCGTGAAGATCGTTTGTGCCGGACTTGGTCACGACGTTGACAATACCGCCCACTCCGCGGCCGTACTCGGCATCGAACGAACTGGTCTGCACGCTGAACTCCTGCACGGCATCGGGGTTGGGGAACGGACGCGCCAGGCTGGTCTGAGCCTCATTGTGATCGGAGTTGTCCAGAAGATAATTTGTGGAAGTGCCGCGCGATCCGTTGATGGAAACGGAGTTGATGAGATCCGCGCCGCCGAGGTTGGAGCCTTGCACCGTGACCGGAACGCCGCGGTCGGAAACGCCGGCATTGATGGAAAGAAGCTGTAGGATGTTGCGGCCGTTCAAAGGTAGATCGGCGATGCGCTGTGCGTCCACCACCTGTACCAACGTGGTGGAGTTTGTTTGCACGAGTGAAGCCTGCGAGTTGATGGTGACCTGCTCGGCGGCGGCACGGATTTGTAATGCCGCGTTCGCCTGCACCTGCGAGTTGGCCTGCAGCAGGATGCCTTGTTGAACAAAAGGGGCGAAGCCTTCTTTTTCCACACGAACGCGATATTCGCCTAACGGGAGAAGCGGCAGCACGTATTGGCCCGCCGCATCGGTGGCCGCCGTTCGCGACTGGTTAGTGCCGGTGTTGGTAGCGGTCACCGTCGCGCCGGGCACCACTGCGCCGGTACCGTCGTGCACCGTGCCGCTGATAGTGCCCGAAGTTTGCGCAGACGCGGCGAAAGTGAACGCGAAGAGAATCACAGCGAGGTTCATGTTGAGGCCTCCCATTGGTTGCTTGGAAGTGATCATATCAACAAGTGAGGCAGGTCTCCAGACCTGTCCCCGGCGCCACGAATCGTGTTGAAAACCGATGTGGGGCAGATCTCCACAAGCGCTAAGATAAGGATTGACCCCGTTGCCGTTACGAGATAAACTCGATGCATGTCAGCAATGCATGAGAACTGGAAAGTTCTGGTTGGATTGTTTCCGCCCGGCTGGGAAGAATTGGGCAGGAGCACGGGCGCGGTGACGCGGTTGCGTGGATTCGAGTCGTTGAACGACTTGTTTCGGACACTGCTTCTGCATGTGGGGTGCGGGTGGTCCCTACGGGAGACCGCGGTACAAGCCAAGTTGGCACGCATCGCCGATGTCTCCGATGTGACGTTGTTGAACCGGTTGCGGCAAGCCGAAGATTGGCTGCGACAGCTATGCCAGCAGTTGTGGAAAGACAACGGAGTGAATTTGGAGCCGGCACTGAAAGGACGGCCGGTGCGCCTTGTCGATGCCACTGTGGTGAGGGAACCGGGCAAAACCGGAGGCCAATGGCGGATTCACTATAGTATGCGGTTGCCGTCTCTGGAGTGCGATTATTTCGATCTCACCGCGGTGCAAGGTAAGAATACCGGGGAGAAGCTTGGGAGATTCCCGCTGCAGGCTGGTGAATTAGTGTTGGCCGACGCAGGTTACAGTAAACCTCCCGGCATCGCGGCTGTAGTGGGACAAGGCGCGGATGTTTGCGTGCGCCTGAATCGGCAGTCCCTACCCTTGCAGGATGAAAAGGGGCGACGTTTTCCACTGCTGAGCAAGATCAGAACGTTGCCGAAGGCCGGAGAAATGGCGGAATGGCGTGTGTGGGTGCGATGCGGGGACCAACTGATAGCGGGACGCCTTTGCGCCATCCGCAAGAGTGAGGAGGCGGTGCAACGGGCACAGCGAAAACTCGTGCGTGGGCAACAAAAGGGCAAAGGCAAAGTCACGCCGGAGAAGCGAGAGTATGCCTGCTATGTGCTGGTGTTCACAACATTAACCAAGAATCAGGCTAGCGTCCGGCAAGTGCTGGAGTGTTATCGGCTCCGCTGGCAGATCGAGTTGACATTCAAGCGCTTGAAATCGATTGTCCAATTGGGACATGTGCCCAAACAGGATGACCAAAGCAGCCGCGCTTGGCTGTATGGAAAATTGTTCGTCGCGCTCTTGAGCCAAAAGTTGGTGCGAGTCGGAAGCGTTATTTCCCCCTGGGGTTACTACCTGGCCGAGCAAGCCTCCGATGCGCAGCCGCTGGCGTGAATTCCAGTTCGCCTTTCATCGAGTAATTGAGGCGATCGCGCCAGCGGTGGGACTCGCTACCACGATCAATCGCTGGAACGAGATAGCCGAGGCGTTGGGAGAACGGAACCGCAAGCGAAAACCGCAGTTGTTCTGGATGAGGTCCGAAGTATGAAACCAGTCGTCGTTGAATCCAACACACTGACAGCGGTTGCCTACGACGCCGACCGCGGGCTACTTCAACTCGAGTTCCGCGATCAAACCGTCTATCAATATTTCGAGGTTCCGGCGGACGTGCATGAATCCCTATTGCGCGCCCCGTCGAAGGGCAGTTACTTCAATCGCGCCATTCGAAACTGCTTCGAATATGTCAGAACGTCAAATCTCTTATCTTAGCGCTTATGGGGCAGATCTCCAGACCGGCTCTCGGCGGGATCTCCAGATGCCATCGGCTGCATCGCAGCCGTTTGCGGCTTTTCGATTTCCGCCGTCAGAGGCGATCTGGAGATCGCCTCGCAGGTCTGGAGACCTGCCCATCGCAGGTCTTCAGACCTGCCCCACAGAGCAGCACAGCCGCAACCAAAGGACTTCAATGATTTTCAGAGAGTAGTCGTAGATGCATGCTCAGCAGGCTAGAACATCAGCTTCAGCCCGCCGAAGATTCTGCGCTCGCCTTCCCCGCTCGACGTGGCTGTGATCACGCCGAACAGCGTGTTGGCGGGGCTTGTATTGGGCCCGGCCATGTTTGGGTGATTCATCGCTCCCTCGGCTTCGGCGCGCAATTGCACGCGCAGACTTTCGCGTATGCGGATATTCTTGAACAGGCTGATATCCCAAAGATTGATGCCGGGTTCGCGAACCTGCCGCACGCGCATGGGGAACGTGCGGATGTTGTTGCCAAGCTGCAGTCGGCTGCTGGTTTCGAAGCCTGAGGTATTGAACCAGCGCTCCAGCGATCTCTTATCCGATGGCAGCGGAAGTTGCGGATAGCTCCCATTGAAGATCACGTTGCCGAATGCCAGAGGCGCGCCGAGTTGCGCGTTGTAGATGGCCTGCAACTGCCAGCCGCCCGACACATTGCGAAACCATGCCGGGCCGTGTCCGAAAGGCAATTCGTAGACGGCGCTGGCTGTGAATCGATGCGGACGGTCCAGATCGGACACCGTGCGATGCGGGTAGCGGTCCGTGTCGTTCAAATACGTCAGCGCTTCCATGGTCGACGACCAGGTGTAGTTTGCCTGAAACAGAAGGCCGCGCGAGAAGCGGCGGTCCACTCGCGCCGTCAGCGCGTGGTACCAGGCGAATCCGGCGGGCAGGCTCGTCGATAGATCCGTGAATTGCGGATAGGGCCGTAGCAGTTGGTTGCGCGTCGTGTTTTGCGCCGTGTACAGATTCGTTCCTTGAAAACCGTTGATGCCTGCGAACGGGTTAGCCGCGTTGGCCGAAAGAAAGTCGATCGTACTTTGGTCGCGCAGCGGCGATGTGCTCAGGTAGCGCGCGGGTACGGCGTTGAAGTTCGTGCTCACGGGCATGCGCACGGACCGGCTGCCCATATACCCCACTTCGATCACCGTTCGCTTCATCGGCTCGAACTGAACATTGAAGTTCCAACGCTGCGTGTAGGGTCTTCTCCCGTCTGAGGAGAAGAATCCCGGCGAGCGTCCCAGAAACGTGAGTAACCCTCCGGCCGCTCCCGACGGTTTTTCCAAGCCGCTGGGGAACGGGTTCACGATGGAGGCAACGTATGTCACGCCGTTGTTATTTGTGGGCGCAATGTTGGTGCGCTGGTTGAAGCCGGGTTGCGACACGTCGGAGAAATCCGCGCCCAGCAACGAATAGAAGATGCCGTATCCGCCGCGCAGCACGGTGCGAGGCGTAAGCTGATAGGCCAGCCCGATGCGCGGCATCATCGCGCCATAGTACGGTTCGCGAATCGTGCTCGGATTGCCGCCCGCTCCCAGAAAGGTTACGCCCCCTAAAGTGCGGAACGCGCTTACCGGCACTTCCGGAAGCGGGCTGCGCGCGTAGAGCGCCTTCGCCTGCGCCTCAATCGGATTCGCCGTGAGAAAATCGAAATCGCGCGTGGCGCGATTGAAACGCTCTTTCGTCGGCGTCTCAATCTCCCACCGCCAGCCTAGATTCAAAGTAAGCTTTTTCGTGATGCGCCAATCGTCCTGCACGAACAGCGCAGTGAACTTGCTCGATTCGGCGCGCGAATCGTTGCTATCGGCGAAGCCGCCCGTCGGGATGCCAAACAACATGCTTGCCAGTCCCTGCCCGAAAGGCGAATTCGTGGAATTGTCCAGCGGCCCGCGCGTGTAGTTCTGATCGAAGTTCAACCGCGGCGAAACGTTTCCAAACGTGTAGCTGTTGTCATAGAGCAGGCGCGCATCCACGCCGAACCTAACGGCATGCAGCCCTTTCGTCCAACTCAACGTGTTGAGCAGGCTGTGTGAATAGTATGTCTGCCGGAAGCCTCCATCATTGCCCAGCTGCAATAGGCCGTTCACGTTGATCTGCGGAAAGGAGACGGCCTGCGGATCCAATTGCGCAATCAGCGATTGCGGAAAGCCGAACTGTTTCAAGTCGAAACCAATATTGTCGAACGACTGGTATTCGCGGAACCATGTGAATCCGTAGCGCGTGTCCAGAACCAATTGCGGCGCGATCACCCAGACATTATCCAGCGCTGCGCCGCGATGCGGACGGCTGCGGATGCGCCCGCGCACGTTGCTGTCCTTCACCAGCTCGTCGAAGTGGCCGGCGAAATCGGTGTGTGAGTAGCGGAAAAACAGACGATCCTTGTCGCTGAAATTGTGATCGATGCGCACCACGGGCGAATGCATGATTTGCGTTTTCGGCGCGGGCACCGTGTAGTTCTGCTGGCCGTCGGCGGTGCCCGGACTGTTGGGCAGCGGAAAGTATTTGAGAATGCCGCGCGCGCCGGAATCGATTCTGCTGGCGGGAATCACATTTCCGGCAACCGGCTGCCGCTGGAAGCGCGCCCCGGCGGGCGTCGTTGTGAACGGATCGTAGATCTGATATTGCGAACCAATGCGCAGCAGGGCGGAGAAATCGCCGCCGCGCTGCGCCTCCGTGGGAACGCTCGAGTTGTTCTGCACCGGCTGCGCGCGGTTGTGCCCCTGATAGCCGAACATCCAGAACGTGCGATTGCGCCCGTCGTAGATCTTGGGAAGGTAGAGCGGGCCGCCCACCGCAACGCTGTTGCGCCACCAACGATCGACGGGCGTGTTGGATTTGATCTTCTCCGGCGTGATGGGGCCTGTGCTCGGATCGAAGATAAATCGATTCAGAAAAAGATTGCGTGTGACCATTGGACCCACGGCCAGCCACGCGCCGAGAGTTCCATGCAGTCGATTCGTTCCGCTTTTCAAACTGATGTTGACGGACCCGCCGGTGGAATGACCGGTGGCCGCGTCGTAGCTCGCCGTGTCGATCCGCAGTTCCTGCACCATGTCCGGCGGCGGCACGTACGCCGTCCGCCCGCCGTAGGAGTTGCTGCTCACTCCATCCAAATTGAAGTCGAAGCTGCCCAGCCCGCCGCCGGCGACGCGCGCCGCCGATGCCTGCTCGATATTCCACGGGCCCCCCGCCGGAAGGCCGGGCAGCACCACGCCGGGCGCCATCGTGTACAACCACGCCAGACTTCCCCCGCGCAGCGGAAGTTCCGAGGATTGCTTCGATGACAATACCTGTCCCACTGTACTCGTCACGCTCTCCAGCACCGGTGTCTCGGCGCTGACCTCGACGGATTCCGCGAGCGTTCCTACTTCCAGCCGGATGTCGATGCGCACGCGCGCGCCCGTGCGCACTTCCACCGATGTCTGCGTCCAGCGTTTGAATCCCGCCACTTCCGTTTGCAACCGGTACACTCCGGGGTTGAGATGCAGAATCTCGAATACGCCGTGTTCGTTGCTCACGCCGTGGATCGCCACGCGCGTCTCCACATTTGTCGCCGTTAACGATGCCTGCGCGATGACAGCGCCTGTGGAGTCCGTGATTTGTCCCTCGATGTTGCCGCGCGGATCCTGCTGCGCCGCGGCGGATATTACGATCACAGCGAAAGTAGCGAGAGTCCTCATAACACACATCATACTGGAGCCTCACTCCGCCGGTTGGTTATCATGAAATATTAATGTTCGCCGCCCTCCTGTTGACTGTGCTCTCCTTCCCCGCGCTGCCGGCGGATCACATCACGGGCGTGATTCGCGACGCGTCAGGCGCGGTCGCGCCGGGTTTGAACTTGCAACTGGTCAATTCCGAACGGGCCGTTCTGGCCAGCGTCACTACGGATGCGCGGGGGCGCTTTTCTCTCATTGGAATCACGGCCGGCGATTACATGCTTGTCGTGACGCGTCTTGGGAGTGTGGAACGCCGTCTGCCGCTGCGCATCGGCGTTGCCACAAGAGAGATCGAAGTACTGTTGGACGACCCAATCAGGCGCGACTCCGTGACGGCTACAGCCTCACTGGGTACCGTCGACGCTGCCGAGCGCGTTCCGCAGGCCGTGACCTTGATTGGCCGCGACGAACTGCAACAGCGCGCAAAGACCGTGGTGGCCCAAGTAGCCAATGAGGAGCCGGGGTTGGCCTGGCAGCGCACCAGCCCCACAATCTCCGGAATTTCCGTCCGCGGATTGACGGGCAACAAAGTGAATGTGTTTGTCGATGGAGTCCGCTACTCGACAGGCGCCATGCGCGGCGGCATTAATACTTTCCTCGATTTGGTGGACCCATCCAGCGTGGAGGCCGTGGAAATCCTACGCGGTCCGAGCAGTGCGCAGTTTGGCAGCGATGCGTTGGGAGGCAGCGTGCAATTTCGTTCCCACGTGCCTCTGTTCGATGAGAAGACGCCGTGGCACGGCAGCATGGGCACTTTCTTCAACAGCGCGGATGCGGGCTACGGCTCCACCGCGGGAGTTTCCTATTCCAAGGGCCGCGTGGCATCTCTGCTCAACCTCACCGGGCATCGCGCGAACCGTCTGCGCACAGGCCGCGCCGTGGATTCGCGTTCCGCCGTCACCCGATTTCTAGGACTTCCTTCCAGCGCCGGTTTTGAAGGCCGCATTCCCGATTCCGCCTTCACGCAATACGGAGGACTGGCGCGTCTTTACTATACGGCCGGCGGCGATTCCCAATGGATCGGACATTACCAGCGCGCGCAGCAGGATGGCGGCAAACGGTTCGACCAGTTGTTGGGCGGCGACGGCAATCGCATCGCCGAGCTTCGCAACCTGATGTTGGACCTTGTTTACTTTCGCTTCCACAAAGGCAAACTGGGATTGCTCGACAACTTCTCCGCGACGTACTCCTTCAACGCGCAGCGCGAGGAAAGAGTCAATCAGGGCGGCAATGGAAATCCACTGGCCGCCATCAATCATGAGCCGGAGCGAACTCGTGCCCACGGGTTGCACTCAAACACCGGCAAGCGCGTGAATGATCGCTGGAGCTTCTTCCTCGGCGGCGAATATTATCACGAGCGGATCGCCGCTCCCTCCTACGGTTACAACCCCGTCGCCAATGCGTTCAGTCTGCGCCGCGGGCGCGTTCCGGACAATGCGCTCTATCACAACGGCGGAGCCTACCTGCAGAATATCGTCGAGGTTCTTCCGAACAAGTTGCGAATCATCGGCAGTGTTCGCTGGAACGCGGCGGCGTATGAATCACGCGCCGCGAATTTGTGGCCGGAGGATTCCATGCGCGTGAACAGCGCCACCTACCGTATCGGCGCGTTGACAACGATTGCTCCGGGTCTCAGCCTGTTGGGAAGCGCCAGCCGCGGATTTCGCGCGCCTCATGTGACGGATTTGGGAACTCTCGGCCTCACCGGATCGGGATTCGAAGTCGCCGCGCCGGATGTTGCGCGCCTCGGCGGTATGGTTGGCACCACTGCGGACGCGAACGCGGTGTCCACTGGAATTGCCGTGACGCAAGTGAAGCCCGAAATCGCTTTGAGTTACGAAGGCGGCCTGCGCTATCGCAATCGCCGTTTCAAAACCGAGGCCATGCTGTTCGTGAATGACATCAACGAGAATCTGGTCAAGCAATCACTCATCCTGCCCCAAGGCGCGGTGGGCAAGTTGCTCGGCAGCGACACGATCACATCGCAGAATGCCAATGGCGTGGTGTTCGTCGCCGCGTCCACCAGCCCCGTGCTGGTGCGCACCAATTATGATAACGCGCGCATCTGGGGATTCGAATACAAAGTGGATGTCAAAGTGTCGTCAAATTGGGACGCTGCCGCGGTCTTCACATATCTGCACGCTCGCGACACGCGTACCGGATTGGCCCCCAACATCGAAGGCGGCACGCCGCCCCCCAACGGCTACTTCCGCGTCCGCTACACCTCCGCTCGCCGATTTTGGATTGAGCCGTTTCTCCACGCGGCCAACAGGCAGGATCGCCTCTCCAGTCTCGATCTGTCCGACCGCCGAACGGGCGCGTCGCGTTCCCGCGGCAATATTGCCGCCTTCTTTCAAAACGGCGCAACCGCGCGCGGTTTGGTGCGCGGCGGCATTCTCCTCCCCACCGGCGAAACTCTGTCGCAGGTACAGAATCGCGTCTTGGGTTCCGAGGCCTCCGCACCGATGTTCACCAAACTGAATGGCTATGCGACGTTCAACCTCCGCGCGGGATGGCGCGTCGGCGAACGCCAAAACGTGATCTTCGAACTGGAAAATATCTTCGACCGCAACTATCGCGGCATCAGTTGGGGCATCGATGCTCCCGGTCGCGGCGTGTACCTTCGCTACAACGTTCACTTCTAGCCTGTTTGTTCCAACCTGTTTCTGCCATCCTTTGAATCTTCTGCGGACATTCTGTGGCACACTGAAATAGAAACGCACGATACCGATGCAAGAAGGACTCCTGCAGCACGATAACCCTCAATTGAGCCCAAGACTCAGTTCCGTATTGGTTGCCTTGCGCCATCAAATGCGGCAGTTGTACGGCGAGAGGCTGCTGAAGATGCTCTTGTACGGTTCTCAAGCGCGAGGGGACGCCGCGCCCTGGTCGGATATCGATGTCCTGGTCGTGTTGAGAGGGGCCGTTCAGCCCAGCGATGAAATCACGCGTTCCGGCGGGATTGTCTCCGCAATCTGCCTGGAACACGACGTTGTCATTCAGTGCCTGTTCATGGAAGAAGAACGCTTTCGCCGATCGGGCAGCCCCTTGCTCCGCAGCGTCTCACGCGAATCCATTGAGATATGACGGAACGGCAGGTCCATCTGCTTCGCAAGGCGCGTAGAAAATTGGCCGCCTCCAAAGTTCTTGTGGCCCAAGGTTTCGCCGAGGATGCGGTGTCATGCGCCTACTATGCGATGTTCTACCTTGCCGAAGCGTTTCTGGAAGGGGAAGGCCTGAGTTTCTCAAGCCACGCCGCGGTGACAGGAGAGTTCGGAAGGGTCTTCGCAAAGTCTGGCAGGGTGTCCGTTGAATTCCATCGTTACTTGCTAGAAGCGTCCGAAGAGCGGCTAGGCGGCGACTACGAGGATGTCTACACTTTGTCCCTGGAACAGGCTAACAAGCATGTGGAGCGCGCAGAGATGTTCTTGAGGCTCGCCGAGGAGCGTCTAAAAGCGACGTAGCGACGGCATGCGTCGGTAGGCGCGGTTTCTCAAGCCGCATCCCGGACCTCAAGCGTCATCTGCTTTCCCAACAGCGCCAGAGCTGCCTGGATTTTTTCCACTTTGCCGGCATGCCGCGGATCCAGCATGCGCCGGACAACCCGCTCATGCACTCCCATGCGCCGCGCAAGCTCCGGGTTGTTGACATCCTGATCCCGCATCGCTAAATACAACGCGAGTTTAGGCGCCAGCCAAATGGGCACGGGTACCAGGCGATGGCGGCGGCGAACGGCCGAAGGCGGCGGGATCTCCTCGCGCAGCGTCAGACGAATGGAAAGATCGGATCCCAGCGCATCCATCTCCTCTTCAAACGCTTCGCGCGCGTCCTCTCCATCCGTGGCAACGCGCGGCAGATCGGCGTACTCAACCAACACGCGTCCATCACTGCCGGTTGTAAACTTCGCGGGGTATGCAAATGCGAACATAGGGTGTTGCCCCTTTAAAGCTGTGAATTCCTCGCCGAAGTAAACTCAACCCTGGCTCCCCTTGCCCTTGTCCCCAAAGAACTTGCAGGAAACCTGCTTGCGCCGGGCGAGCTTTCGTAAACGTCGCTCGAACTCCGCCCCCTTCAGCTTTACATCCTCGGACAGTTCTGTCCGGTTGCCAAGCGATCTAGGACGAGATGCCGTACGCGGCAGGCTCACGCTGACCACCCGCGGAAGCCCGTCGTAGCTGTACGTGGTCCAATGCTGCGCCCCGCCGGGAGCGGAGGGCTACTTCTGTGCCTCGTTTGTCAATTGCTTTCCGCTGGGACTGAAGGCGCGTACGACTATCGGCTTTCCCATTGTGACTTGCCTCCAGGAAACCTCAATAGAACTTGCCCTTAGGCCCCTGTGGGGGACATAGAGTTGAAAGAATCCCAGACTCGCACCGCGGGAGCGAACTCGTATTGGCTCATCCGATTTTGTGTGGTCAGCGGGACATAAAGAACCAAGGCCCGCGGCGGGTCCGGATCATGACGTGACACGATGATGACTGGCCGCGTCTTCGCAGCCAGCCCGAGATCAGCGAGCCACACTTCACCGGGCTGGGGGCTCATCAAGGATATCCAGTACCGCTTGCTCCTTGGCGCGTGATCGCATCAGGTCGAGTCCATCCTCGTCGGCCAATTCGCTCACCTCAGCCACAGGTTCACGAACCGCAGCCGCAGTCGCCGGAGCCCAGGTGCGAAGTTTCGTGTCGAGTTTCTCTGCTAAAGAGTCCATACGTGAGCTTCCTGCTAACAGTTTACAGCAACTTTCTCCACTGAAAACACAGATGTACCCGATCGACGGCGTAGGCATCCGCAAGCATCGTCCGGCTTGGCTCAGCACTCGCCACATCCTCAACGCGCCTGACCGCCACGATGGGTCGAACGTCTTCACGTCGGGACGCCGGTCATTGAAGATGGGGGTGAAAGCTCACTTAATAACGTTCACTAACGTTCATAACGGCTCAAGAATATTTCTTTTTCCCCTGTTTTCAACAACATCCCCCGCTGCTCCCCCAAACACCGCACCTCCCCCTCGCACAATGACAACAGAATCGTGATCATCACATGAAGCTCAAACCTCGGCCCCTTAGCAAAAAAAAATTTCACAAACGAACCCAACCATGCAACCTCAAGTAACCCCCTCGCTCCTCCTTCCGGCACGCTACATCCTTCGGCCCGGTGTGAAGAACGCCATCACGTGCCGCCACAAATACCGCTGCGACTGCCGCGGGGAACCGAAGCGCCTTCCCGCGCCTCCAAAGCCCAACACCATGCCGCTGGAACTCGTGCAGCGCGAGTTCCTTCTGCTCATGGGCTACATGAACGTAGCGCTCAAGAACTTTCCCGACGCACAACAGGCCGTCCACAAGATCTTGATGGACCATCAGTCCGAATTCAAGTTCGACGAATACGGCCCAAAACTCCGGCCTCCGCATTCGATATAGTAGTTAGAACTCAGTCCAGGGAGACATGATTAGAGAGGTGAACTCTATGCTTTCCGCGCGCTTCGCAGCCATCTACTTCGTTCTGCTCAGCTCCCTCGCCGCGCAGGATTTCCGCGCCACCATCTCAGGCCAGGTCACCGACGAATCCGGTTCCGCCATCCCCGGCGCGAAAGTGCGGGCCATTCAGCTCTCCACGAACCAAGTCACCGAAAAAACCACCAATGCCGACGGCTACTTCACCCTGCCATATCTGATGCCGAGCACTTATGAGATCGAGGTCGAAGCGGGCGGCTTTTCCAAATTCAAGAAGACCAACGTCGCGCTCCTTGTTGCCGAAAAGCTGGACATGCCAATTACGTTGAAGGTCGGCGCGGTCAGTGAGCAGATCACCGTGACGGCGGAATCGGGCGAGATTCAAACCGCCGACGCGTCGCGCGGATTGAATTTCGATTCGTTGATGACCTCCGAGTATCCGTTGAACGGCCGCCAGGTCTACATGCTGATGGACCTCACTCCGGGCGTACTCTTTACACAGGAACAATTCGGTTCCTCGGGTTTTTCCGGCACGCGAGGTTGGGACACCAACGGCAGCTACGTCATGAACGGAGGACTGTCCGGCACCAATAGTTTCAGCCTCAATGGAGCGCCCATCAGTTTGACCGGCTCCTGGCAGGTGGCTCCCAACACCGACGCGATTCAGGAATTCAAGGTGATGACCAACACCTACGACGCGGCCATCGGCCGCACCGGCGGCGGTAGCGTCAACACGACGTTGAAATCCGGTTCCAACAAATGGCGCGGCAGCCTGGCCAACTTCATGCGCAACTCCGTGCTCGATGCCAACATCACCCAGAACAACCGCGTCGGCGCGCCGAAAGGCAAGCACATCACCAATCAATACAACGGGACTCTGGGCGGCGCTATTCGCAAGGACAAGGATTTCGTCTTCGTCAGCTTCGAAGGCTTTCGCGAGCGCGTGCCCTTTCCCGTAGTCGCCGATGTGCCTCCGCTTGACCTGCGCGATGGCGAGCATTTCACCAAGTACAACATGCGCATCTCCGATCCGCTTACGGGCCGCGCCTGCGTAGACCGCGTCGATGTCACCGGCACTTGCGCCAGCACCTTCATTCGCAATCCGTTTCCCGATAACGTGATTCCCGCCAGCCGCATCAGTCCCGTCGGCGTTAAAATTCTCTCCTTCTATCCCGTCCCCAATACCTCCGGCCTGACGCAAAACTTCGTCCACTCCGGCAGCACCGGCCGCTATCATTACGATCAGCCCATGGCCCGCTGGGATCGTGTTTTCGACAACTATAACCGCCTCAATGTCGTGTTCACCTATCAGCACGGCCAGGAGTATCGCAATCAAACCGGAATTCCCGGTCCCGCCGCCAGCGGCAACATGAACTCGCAGCGCACCAACTTCAACTTCGTCGTCAACTATACGCGCCTCTTCACCTCCAAGGTCTTCGATCTCCGCATGTCATTCGGCCGTTTCACTTCCTACTTTCCCGACGCCGACATGTCCACCGGTCTCACCGCGAAGGAGTTGGGAATGACCGGCGTCACGCGCGCCCCCACAAGCACCACGGAGTTTCCCCCGCGCCTGACCATCGATCAATTCTCCAACTTGTTCGGCAACGGAGCGAACCTCTACACCTGGGGTACCGACAATCAGTGGAACATTGCGCCGTCCATTTCCATGACGAAAGGAACGCAAACCATTAAGTACGGAGCCGATCTCATCTACGCGATGCGCGGTACGGGCAGCATTGGGCAGGCCAACGGCCAGCTTGGGTTCAACCGCTACGGCACGCAGCAATATCCTCTGCGCGGCGGCAACAACACAGACGGCGCGGGCATCGCCGACGTGCTGCTCGGCATCCCCGGTACCGGCATTGTCGATTGGAACGACACCTTCTACCGCACATGGCCTTACTACGGAGTCTTCATCCAGGACGATTGGAAAGTGCGCCGCGGATTGACGGTGAATATTGGGCTGCGTTACGACGTGCAGGTTCCCTGGGTGGAACGTTGGGATCGCGTCAACAACGGCTTCGACCTCAGTTCCACCAATCCCCTCAGCGATCCCGCTCTTGCCAACTGGCGCAGGTTCAAGCAGATCTACGATGCCGCCAATCCGCGCTTCCCCTACCCCGATGTTCCGTCCGCTCTGATCGGCGGCAAAACTTTCGTGCAGTCCGGTGGACCGCGCC
Organism: Candidatus Solibacter usitatus; assembly: GCA_016191645.1. GTDB lineage: Bacteria > Acidobacteriota > Terriglobia > Bryobacterales > Bryobacteraceae > CADEFT01. The sequence continues at coordinate 2,519 of JACPVQ010000071.1, read as the reverse complement.
GTACCTACCTTACCGACTGGCAGAATATTCAGCCGCGCGTCGGCGTGGCCTGGATGATTCCCGGCGACAAGAAGATGGTTATGCGCGCCGGCTTTGGAATCTTTCACCGCACCGTAACCCAGAACAACCTCACCGATGGCTTCAGTCAACAGACTACTTACATCCGCTCCACCGACGGCGACATCACTCCCAGTGCCGGTCTCACCGGCCCTTATTCGCTGCAAAACCCATTCCCGAATGGCCTTGTTCAGCCCGCCGGCCGCTCGCGCGGATTGTTGACCAGCATTGGAAACGGCGTCAGTTACGATGGCGCGCAGCGCATTGTTCCGCGCACTTTCCAGTACTCCTTCGGTCTGCAGCGCCGCATGCCGTGGCAGATGAATCTCGACGTCTCCTATTCCGGCAGCATGACCACTCGCGACACTTCTTCGTTCAACATGAATTACGTGAACTATGATTTGTTCCTGCAAGGCCAGGCCGTTCCCAATTTCCTGGACCGCACGGTGAGCAATCCTTTCTACGGAGTTCTGCCGCTCACCTCGACCTTTGGCGCCGGCGCGACTACGGCAGCGCGCAATCTGTATTATCCCTACCCGCTGTTCAACGGCATCACCGTCAATACCTCTCCCTGGGCTCGCTACCGTTACGATTCTCTGCAACTCCGCATGGAAAAACGCTTCACCGGCAACCGCAGCACCACGGGCGCGCTTACGGTCATCTTTTCTTATACGTTCGCCAAGAACTTTTCATCATCCAACCGCTTGAACAATTGGAACCTGTCGGAAAAACCCATTCACGAGCTGGTCAGTTACGACAAACCTCAGAACATCGCGCTCAGCGGCGTGTGGGATATTCCCATCGGCCGCAATCGCCATTTCTTTTCGGGGATTAACAAAAGATGGAATACCGTTGTGGGCGGATGGAATATGAGTTTCAGTTACCGCTTTACGTCGGGCAATCCGGTGAACGGGATTGATGCCACGTTCTCCTGCGAGACGCCGTTCGTAGACAACCAGGTTCCGGACCGCTGGTTCAATAACGATAAGACCTGCTACCGCACGCGCCCCAGCTACACGCTGCGCAACGTCTCCGACCGCTATCCATGGCTGCGTCAAATGGACAACACCACGGTCAACGTTGCCGGCGCGAAGATGTTCTCTCTCGACGAGCGATGGAAGCTGCACCTGCGCGCCGAAGCGTTCAACCTGCTCAATCATCCCCTGTTCGGCGCGCCCGACACGGGTTTCCAAAACGCGCGGTTCGGCATGCTGCCGCTGACGCAGCAAAACTTTCCGCGAAACATTCAGGCGTCCCTACGCCTGACCTTTTAGCGAGGCTATATGCTCTGCCGCGTTTGCTTCAGCCTGTTTACTTTGATCGCGGCGGCCGCGGCTCAGGAATACCGCGCCGCCGTCCTCGGCACAGTCCGCGACCCCGCCGGCGGCGCAGTCGCCGGGGCCACCGTCCTCATCACCAATGAAGAATCCGGCGTCAAAGCCCGCACCACAACGCAAAACGAAGGCTCCTTCCACGTACCCTATCTTCTCCCCGGCGTCTACGCTCTCGAGATCGCGCGCGAAGGCTTCAAAACGCATCGCCGCGGCCGCATCGAACTTCGCGTCGATGACCGCATGCGCATCGATGTCCAGCTCGAAATCGGACGCGTCACCGAATCCGTCACCGTCACAGCCGAGGCCTCGCTGTTGGAGGACGCCACAGGGTCGCGTGGCCAGGTCATCACCTCCGATCAAATCAACAGCCTGCCCCTCGATGGTCACAATCCGTTCACGTTGATGAACCTCGCGGCGGGCGTCAACTACACCGGCAGCCTGCTCTACTCCCGCCCCTTCGACAACGGCGCGATCGCCGATTTCTCCATCGGCGGCGGCGTCTCCGGCATCAACGAATATCAGATCGACGGCATGTCGAACAACGCCAACACCGGCCGCAGCAACCTCGCTTACGTTCCACCCAAGGAAGCGACGCAGGAATTCAAAGTGCTCACCAACGTCTACGACGCGCAGGTGGGACGCACCGGCGGCGGCGTCATGAATGTCTCCATCAAACCCGGTACCAACCGCTTTCACGGCGCGGCCTACGAGTACATGCGCCGCACGCAACTCAATGCCAACCAGTACGCCAGCAATGCCAACGGACAGCCGCGCGCTAAACGCGTCGTCGATCAATACGGCGGTGAAATCGACGGCCCCGTGCGCATTCCCGGCTTGTACAACGGCAAAGACCGCACCTTCTTCATGTTCTCCATGGAGCGTTACAGAGAGTCTCTCCCTCAGCCCGCGCTCGGTTCCGTCCCCACTCCCGAGCAGCGCGCCGGCGACTTTTCCAAAACTCTCACCGCCGCCGGCCGGCTGTTCACCGTTCACGACGATCTCACGCTGTACACCAACCCGGCGTTTGATCCCGCCAGGGCCGTTACCATCAACAACCTTCGATATCTACGGCAGCCCTTCGCCGGCAATCAAATCCCCAAAAACCGCATGGACCCCATCGCCTTGCAT
>JACPVQ010000001.1 GCA_016191645.1 Candidatus Solibacter usitatus | reverse complement strand
TAGAGCCGAGGGGCTGGAGGCACACGCCCGCAGCGTCGAGGTTCGCCTTGGGAAGTGAAGCGCCGGCGGCATCCATTCCGCAGCCGCGGGAAGCCGTGCTGCGGATGGCGCCCTATTCGCCGCCGTCCGGAGATCGCGCCGGAAAGTTGCGCCTCGATTTCAACGAGAACACGGTAGGCTGTTCGCCGCGCGTATTGGCGTATGTGCAGGAGCGGCTGGACCGCAACATCTTTTCCGTTTATCCCGAATATGCCGAGACGCGAGAGAGACTGGCGGCGTTCTTTGGCGTCGCCGAGCCGCAGCTGGTTCTGACAAACGGAACCGATGAAGCGATCCAGGTGCTGGTGAACACCTACGTCGATGACGGCGACGATGTGTTGGTGTTGCAACCTTCCTATGCCATGTACCGCTTCTACAGCGAGGTGGCCGGAGCGGCAGTGCGCGAGATCCCGTATCGCAAGGGCACGCTGGCGTTTCCCATCGATGAATTGCTGCTGGCCATTCGTCCGGAGACGAAAGCCATTCTGATCGCGAATCCCAACAATCCGACAGGCGCGGGCATCGATGTGGCGGGATTGCGGCGCATTCTGGACCGCGCTCCTCGCGCCGTTGTGCTGATCGACGAAGCGTACTACGAATTCTCGGGCGTGACGGCGTTGGCATTGTTGGGCGATTATCCCAACCTGTTCGTCAGCCGCACGTTTTCCAAAGCATATGGAATGGCGGCGATGAGGATCGGCTGCATTCTGACGCGCTCGGACAACGCGGCCTATCTGCGCAAAGGACAATCGCCGTACAGCGTGAATTTGCTGGCGTCCATTGCCGTGCGCGCCGCGGTGGATGATGTGGACTATGTCCGCGGTTATGTGGGCGAAGTACTGCGCGCGCGCGACGTGGTTTGCGAAGGCTTCGGCAAGTTGGGGATTCCGTATTATCCCAGCCAGGCGAATTTTGTTTTGTTCCAGGCGGGCAGCCGCGCCATCGAAATCCGCGATCGATTGCGCGCCGTTGGCGTGCTGGTGCGCGATCGCAGCTACGAAATCGCCGGATGCGTGAGGGCGACCATTGGAACCATGGAACAATCGCGCCGCTTTCTGCGCGAGTTGGAGAAGATCTGGTAATGGCGCGTCCGTTGATTGTGTTCGACATGGATGGAGTGCTGGTGGAAGTGACCGAATCGTACCGGGAGTCGATTCGACGCACGGTGGAGCATTTCACGGGAAAGCCCGTCACCTTCGACGATATTCAGAAGTACAAGAATGCCGGCGGCTGGAATAACGATTGGAAATTGTCTCACCGCATGACGGCGGACCTTGGCGTCACCGTGGCGTATCAGGACGTGATCGATCTTTTTCAACAGCTTTTTTTGGGCGACGGAGGAAACGGTCTGATCCTGCGTGAGAAGTGGATCGCGAAGCCGGGCGTGTTGGAATCGCTGCTCGAAAAGTGCGATCTGGGTGTGTACACCGGACGTCCGAAATACGAAGCGGGTTTAACGCTGAGCCGGTTCGCAAAGGAGCTGCCGTTCGATCCGCTACTGACGCACGACGATGTGGTGAGGGGCAAGCCGCATCCGGAAGGTTTGGAGAAGGTCAAAGCGATGCGCCCTGACCGGGAGATCTGGTACGTGGGCGATACGGTGGATGACGCCCGTTGCGCGCGCGGCGCGGGCGTGCCATTTATTGGAGTTGCCAGCCAGTCGCACGGGACGCGGGCGGAACTCACTGAGCTTTTCGCCGCGGAGAACGCGGCTACGGTGCTGGACGACATCAATCAGCTGGAGAGTTTTCTTGCGAGCCGCAACAGTTGAACGCATCACGAAGGAAACGCAGATCCGCGCCTCATTGCGCCTGGAAGGCAAGGGGCGGTACGACATTCGCACGGGCGTGCGTTTCCTCGATCACATGCTGGAGCTGTTCACCAGGCACGGCGGCTTCGATGTAACGCTGCACGCCGCGGGCGACCTGGATGTGGATCAGCACCATACCGTGGAAGACTGCGGCATTGTGTTGGGGCAGCTGTTTGCGAAAGCGCTTGGAGATCGCAAAGGAATCAACCGCGCGGGCTATTTTGTTCAGACGATGGACGAGACGCTTGCGGTTGTTGCCGTAGACCTGGGCGGGCGGCCCGCGCTGGTTTATCATGACGGCGTCCGCGTGCGGATGGTGGGAGATCTGCAAGTGGAACTGCTGCACGATTTCTTCGATGGGTTCGTTGTGCACAGCGGATCGAATCTGCATACGAAGATTCTGCACGGGCGGTCGAGCCATCACAGGATTGAGGCGATCTTCAAATGCTTCGCGCGCGCGATGAAGTACGCCTGCTCGAAGGACGCGCGTTTGAAAGATCAACTGCCGTCCACCAAGGGACTGTTGTGATTGGAATCATCGATTACGGAGCGGGCAATTTGCGCAGCGTGCAGAACACGCTGGCGGAGATTGGCGCGGCATACCGGTTGATCCACACCCCGGAACAGTTGCGTTCGGCGGCGAAGGTGATTCTGCCGGGCGTGGGGCATTTCGGGCAGATGATGCGCGCGTTAGACATGATGGAGATGCGCGATCCGATCCGCAGAACCATTGCCGCGGGAGTGCCGTTCCTGGGAATCTGCCTTGGATTGCAGGCCATGTATGAGCGCAGCGAGGAGGCCCCGGAGTTGGAAGGGTTCGGCATTCTACCGGGAGAAGTAAAACGCTTTCACGGCGATTTGCGCGTACCGCACATGGGTTGGAATGAGATTTCTCCGCGCGCGGAAACCGTTTTGCTGAACAACCTGGGGCCGCGGCCTTACCTCTACTTTGCGCACAGCTATTATGTACCCGTGGGTCCGGCGACGGCGGCGTCGTGCGAATACGGCGTATCCTACACGGCGGTGGTGGAAAGCGGCAACTTGTTTGGAGTGCAGTTTCACCCGGAGAAATCGGGAGCGCTGGGATTGCGCATTGTGAAGAATTTCGTGGACCTCTAAACGGCGATGCTGGCGAAACGAATCATTCCCTGTTTGGACGTCACGGCGGGCCGCGTCGTGAAAGGCGTGAACTTCGTCGATCTGCGCGACGCCGGCGACCCGGTGGAACTGGCCCAGCGCTACAACCGGCAGTGCGCCGATGAGTTGGTATTTCTGGACATTACGGCGTCCAGCGACGGGCGCGACACTATGGCGGATGTCGTTGCGCGCACGGCGCGGCGCGTTTTCATCCCGCTGACCGTGGGCGGAGGAATTCGAACCGTTCAGGACGGACGCAAAATCCTGCTGGCCGGTGCGGAGAAGGTGAGCGTCAACACCGCCGCCGTTCGACGCCCGGCATTAATATCCGAATTGAGTGAAGAGTTTGGGGCACAGGCCGTGGTTCTGGCGATTGACGCGCGCAGGAATGCCGGCGGCGGGTGGAATGTGTTTACGCACGGCGGACGCCATGACGAGGGCATCAGTTGATTGTTTTTTTTCCAATGCTGAAGTTAGGAAACGCGTCTTGCCGCATCTCTCCAAGCCAAGAACTAAAATGTTTATCTTATCAGCTTTGGACTTAAGCAGGTTTCCCATAATCACTTGCGAACGAGAAGAACTCAAATTTACAAAAACAAACTGCAAAGAATCGCAATCAGATCATAGAATTGTCGCTAC
>JACPVQ010000117.1:21004-26395 GCA_016191645.1 Candidatus Solibacter usitatus | reverse complement strand
CCATTCGAAACTGCTTCGAATATGTCAGAACGTCAAATCTCTTATCTTAGCGCTTATGGGGCAGATCTCCAGATCTGCAGCGGGATCTCCAGATCCCGCATGGCCTCGCCAGAGGCCATCGGCCGCGAAGTGGCCGCCGTGGGTGGGTTTTCGACCGTGCGGCGTGATCTCCAGATAATCTTCAGATCCCGCTTTTTCGGAGATATGGATCACTGCCGGCAGAGGCGGTCTGGAGACCGCCTCGGTCGCGGTAGGGACAGCGGTTGCCCGCTGCCCCCCGCACAGACCCGTGCTGGCGCTACTAACGCACACGGTTCCTACCTCGGATGTTTGGGTGTTTGGCGTCGAATCGCACGCTAGGGTAGGGTTGCATGAGTTGCAGCGGTGGTAGTAAGGCCCCCAGGCGTTCCTTAAAGCGTTCCCAGTTCAGACGACTCCGCTGGCTCCTTCGCCGTAGCGCTTGAAACCAGATCCGTAGCACATCGTTCCGAAATGCTTTCATTCGCGCCCAGTTGCCAGGTATCGCGTGATATTGGAAATACCCCCTCACTACCTGCTGCAGCCACTTCAGGCTCCCGCTAAGATGATCATGCATTCTCTGGCGGAGCTTCGCTCGTATTTCTTTCAGCTTGGCTGCCATGCGTTTGCCGATCGTCCTCCGGTGTACCGTGAAGTTGCCCGTCTGGTAGTTGGTCCCACAGATGTGGGTGAAACCCAAAAATTGGAAGGTCTCCGGTTTTCCTTCTCCACGCTTCTCCCGGCGTCCAGCGGCATAGCGCCCAAACTCGATCAGGCGCGTTTTCTCCGGATGTAGCTCCAAGCCGAATTTCCCTAGTCGTTCCCGCAACTCTTCCAGGAAACGCTCCGCTTCCACTCGGTGCTCGAAACCCAGTACGGCATCATCGGCGTAGCGCACGACTATAACATCTCCGTACGCCCGCTTCTTCCGCCACTGTTCCACCCACAGATCCAAGACGTAATGCAGGTAGAGGTTCGCCAGAATCGGCGAGATCACCGACCCTTGCGGACTTCCTTCTTTCGTCTCGCTCCACTGTCCTTTCTCCATCACTCCCGCCTTCAGCCATTTCTGGATCAGGCGCACCATTCGCTGGTCTCCAATCCGATGTTCCACAAATCGCACCAGCCATTCATGCTGGAGTTTGTCGAAAAAGGACCGGATGTCCAGGTCAATGACCCAGTTCACTTTCTTGCTCACCAGTCCCACCCACAACGCGTCCAATGCATCTTGCTGACCGCGTTCCGGCCGGAACCCGTAGCTGAAGCCTAGAAAGTCCTCTTCCCATATCTGGTTGAGAACTGCTCCTACCGCACTCTGGACGACTTTGTCTTCCAGCGCTGCGATCCCCAACGGTCGTTGCCTTCCGTCGGCTTTCGGAATCCAGACTCTTCGCGACGGTTGTGCTCGATATGCTCCACGATGGATTCGTCCATGCAGGTCGCTCAATCGCTCCTCCAGGTCTTTTCCATATTCTTCCCACGTCATCCCATCCACTCCAGGCGCCGCCTTTTTCTTCAGGCTGTAATAACTTACCCGCAGTAGGTCGATGCTTACGTGGTGCAGCAGAGCCGTGAACTTCAACTTCCCATTCTGCTTTGCCACTTCGCGCACACGCTCCAGCCCGCTTGGCCCGTTTTCCCGACTCTGTGTCCGGTGCGGGTTTGGCTGCCGCGTGTTCTCCTTGGTCAGCGGCCTTCCCTCCACATCCTCCGCCGGCGATTCCTCGCTTTTGTTCGGTTGCTTTGTCGGTACTATGCCGCTGTACGACTCCCCGCTGCCGTGCATGAAGGACTTATCGCTCATCGCGTTCTCCTTCCGGCCCGCTGTTTGACAACGGACGGCAACGGGGTCTCCCGGTTCTCGCGCTTGGAGTTTCTCTGCATGCTTGGGGTCTTCGACTCCGCAGGATCGCCACGCACTCGCATTTTTCGCGCGCGGCGGTATTGCCTTCTAGCGATCTGACACCATGGGCTTCCTGGAACATCTGATTTCGGAGCTCAATACCCAGCCTACAGATACCCCTGTCCAACGCTTCGGATGCGCCCTTACGACCGCACCCGCATGGCTCGGGGCCAGTGTGGCTCGCTACGCCTTCCCTGTACGACTCTTTCATTCGCTACTCCAAGCCGGTTTATCCCGGCGCTATCCAGATCTGGAGATCTGCCCCACACAAATCGGCAAATGTCCAAACTCCAGATGTGACAGGATATCCTTCTAGATCGGATGTTGGAGAACACGATTCAGGACCTGCGATTCGCGTTGCGCGGCTGGCGGAAGTCGCCGGGATTCGCGATTGCCACGATGGGGACTCTCGCGCTCGGCATCGGCGCCAACACGGCGATCTTCAGCGTGGTCAGCGGAGTGCTCCTGCGGCCCCTGCCCTTTGCGCGGCCGGACGCGCTGGTGCAGTTGTACGAGACCCAGCCTCGCGACCGCCAGCATGGAGGCTTTGATGGTCCGGTGGTCTATCGCGACTTTGAGCAATGGCGCGCGCAGAGCAAGTCCTTCGACGGAATGATCACATACACGACGACCAGCCGGAACCTGCAAGGCGCTGCGGAGCCCGAGCAGATCGGGATTCTGGCCGCCGAACGCGGATTGTTTCGATTGCTGGGTGTTGCGGCGCTGAAAGGACGAACGTTCGACGAGGGCGATGCGGAGAACGTTGCTGTCGCATCGTACGGATTCTGGCGAAGTCATTTCGGCGGCGACGCCGTTGCGCCGAGCATCACTCTAGATGGACAGCCGTACACAGTGATTGGCGTCATGCCGGAGGACTTTCAGTTTCCATACGGAGGGAACTCTCCCGGCTTGTGGATTCCGTGGAGTGCGCCCGCGGATCTGCGCAGCCGCCCCAACGGCCGTCTGGAGGCGGTTCTGGGCCGGTTGAAGCCTGGAGTGGCTTTGGAGACAGCGCGTCAGGAACTGGCTGCGATGGAAGGGCCGTCGCAGGCCAAGCGCGTGGTTCGCATTCGTCCGCTGAAAGAAGTGGTGAGCGGACAGGCGCGGAATTCACTGCTGGTACTTCTGGGCGCGGTCGGCATGGTGCTGCTGGTGGCATGCTTGAACGTGGCGAATTTGCTGCTGGCCAGGAATGCCGCGCGTAGCCGCGAGATCGCCATTCGAACCGCGTTGGGAGCGAGCCGATTGCGCCTGATGCGACAGTTTCTCACGGAGAGCCTCCTGCTGGCGTTCGGCGGAGGCGTCGCTGGTATGGCCATTGGAGTGTGGGGCAGCGGCGTTCTGGTACGTGTCGCGGCGGCGCAGATTCCGCGCGCCGGTGAGATTGGACTGGACTGGAGGGTCTTCGCGTTTCTGCTGTCGATTTGCGTAGCGGCCGGAGTTGGGTTTGGCTTGGCACCTGCCTTAACAGCTGCGCGCGGAGTCGCGGTGGGACTCAAAAGCCGCGGCATGCGATCGCCGCTCAGGGACACTTTGGTTGTAGTGGAAGTCGCTCTGGCCTTTGTTCTATTGGCCGGTGCGGGATTGCTGTTGCGTACCTTTCAGAATTTGCGGCGCGTCGATGCGGGCTTGAATGCGGAAAACGTGTTGACCATGCATGTTGTGGTTTCAGGCGCACAGGAATCGACGGCTATCGAAGAACGCGTGGCGCAGATTCCGGGCGTGCGCGCCGTCGGGCTGATTTCGCTCCTACCTCTGCAGAACTCCAATTGGTCCGGCTTTCTCACCATCGCCGGAAAGCCCGGACTCATGGAGTCGCAATTGCGCTACGTAACCCCTGGATATTTTCTCGCCATGGGGATTCCGCTGCGCAAGGGCCGGGAGTTCTCACCGCGCGACGGACCCTCCGCTCCGCGGGTCATCGTGGTCAACGAAGCTTTGGCGTCGAACTATTTTTCCGGCGAGGATCCTTTAGGACGCAGCACCGATCGCGGTACCATCATCGGCGTCGTAGGAAATGTGCGGCAAGAAGCGTTGCACGTTCCGGCCAAACCGGAGATCTACTACGCGGTGTCGCAAAACTTTGCGCAGATCCGCATGCACGGGTCGACTCTGGTGGTGCGGGGAAGCGTGCCAGCCGAGGCTCTGATGAGTCAGGTCCGCGCGGCAGTGCGTGAAGTGAGTCCAAGGCAAGCGGTGTTTCGTGTGGCAACGATGCGGCAAGTGGTGGAGGATTCGCTGGCGAACCCGCGGTTGTACGCGTGGCTGCTGGGATTGTTCGCGGCCATGGGCACACTGCTGGCGGTTGCGGGCATCTACGGCGTAATCGCGTATCTGGTGACCCAACGAACGCGAGAGTTTGGAATTCGTATGGCGCTGGGGGCAGACAAGGGCCGCGTGTTACGACTCGTGCTAAGCCGAGGCACACTGCTGATTGCATTTGGGCTGGGGCTTGGAATTGTAGGCGCAATTGCGCTCACCAGAGTTCTGAGCGGTGTGTTGTTCGGCGTTGCCGCCACGGATCCGCTTACGTTCGGAGCGATGGCGGCGGTGCTGGCCATCGTGGCGCTGGCAGCGTGCGTGGTACCGGCAAGGCGGGCGGCGCTAGTGAATCCGGCCGTTGCGCTGCGCAGCGAGTAACAGCTACTACGCCAGCGAATCTTTGCAGAACTTGACGCACCTAGCCATTTCAGCCAACACGCTGGAGCCCTCGGGGATGTCGTACTCCAGTTCAATGGTCGCCGGCCACTTGTACTTTTCCTTGGCCATCAATTGCAGGATTTCCTTTAGCGGCGTTTGTCCCTGACCCCAGGTCATGTTGCCACCGCCATTCGTGCCGAATTTCTTGTCCTTCAAATGAAAGCTCGAAATGCGCCCGTGGTTTCGTTTGATAAACGGAATTGGCGATGCGCTGATGGCCTCGGTGAAATGTCCGACGTCGAGATTGATGGAGTTATACTTCGATTGCTCCAGAGCGACGTCCCAACTTTGCTCATTCACCTGAGTGTGGTTGTGGTAGCCGACGAAGATCTTGTGCTTCGCGGCGAATTCTCCGGCACGTTTGGTCAGCGCTCCATCCGTTGGCAACTCCATGGTGATGCTGTTAGCTCCCAGCGTTTTGGCAACGTGGAACACGTAGTCGCATTCGTCATCCGACATGTTCGCGGCCGGCCCCAGTTTGAACACGTCGATGGCAACACCGGCGTTGTTGTACATGGAACGCAGCGACTTGTACTTATCCATGGAGACGGAGAGCCGCCACTTCTTGCGATCCTCGGCAGCTTTGCGCATCGCCTCCTGCTGCTCCGGCGTCATCGCGGGCCTGCCGCCGCGTGCGGGACCGCCTTTCGCGCCGCCTTTCGCACCGGGAGGAGGGCCACCCGGGCCAGGTCCGCGACGGCCGCCGCCGGGCGCGCCCGCATAGGTTTCCGCGACGTCGCCCATGAGCTCAACGGAACTGATTCCGAGAT
>JACPVQ010000117.1:0-20994 GCA_016191645.1 Candidatus Solibacter usitatus | reverse complement strand
TTGCCGGAAGCTGTAGGTGATGGCGCCAATCTGGACTCCCTTAAATTTAGAGTTTGGCTTCGCCATCAGACTTGCCGCGGGAAAGGCGGCGGTCAGTTTTGCGAAATCACGACGCGAGAGAGTCATCCTTTAGATCTCCTTTTGGTAGCCCGAGAAGGGTGATCGGATTCCGGGCCAAGGGCAGTATATCATTACAAAACAGTAACGCCGTAGGAACCCAAGCTACAGCGTCTTGAGGCGCCAATTCCGGTACTCGACACGCATCGGCGGGCCGACATGCACCTGCACGCCGATCTGCCCTTTGCGCTGACGATTTGGATCGTCGTCGATCACCATGCACATAAGATGGCCGTTGATATTGTGAATCAGAGTGTTGCCGCGGGCGATCAAGTGCGCCGAATTCCAACCATCGGTGAGGAAACTCATGATGGTCTTGCTTTCGGCGGCGCGCGATAGGAGCACCGGTTTGCGCACTCCGGTGACATGCGTCACTTCGCCGCGCTGAGCCAGGAACAGACGCCCCTTCTCCTCATAATTATTGCCGGTGTAGCGGTTTCGACCGTCAATGTCGCACTGGTAGCCGCGCATGGCGAACTTGTTGGAGGGCGTCACCTTGTCCTCAACAACAATGCTTCGATAGTTAATCCCGCTGTTGCCTGCCTCGGTGATCTTGTACTCCACTTTCAATTCGAAATCCTCGGGAGCGCCGCCTTGCCAGATGATGAAGGTATTGCTCTTGATGACCGTTTCGGGGGTGATCTCGCCTGTCATGATTCCGTCGGCAACACGCCAGTACTTGGCGTCTCCCTGCCATCCGTTCAGAGTCTTGCCGTCAAAGATGGATTGGAAACCGGCCTCATCGCCTTCGATAGGCTCCGGCCGGTCGCTCTGTTTTGGAATGTAGGGTTGGGCTGTTTGCAGAGCGCTCATAGAATGCGAGGAGCACGCCGCAAGCGCCGCCAGGAATAGTTTGCGTCGGGAGGTTACTGTGACCATGGTGCTATTCATTGTATTCAAGAGCGGCTACTTCGGTGGCAGCGTGCGCACGAAATTCAAGGACTGTCGAACCCAACGTTCCAAATCCGCGTCCGAATCGGTCCCCTTCGCATTCACGTACAGCATCGACTTCATGGGTCTGCCTGTAAAGTCCATGGCTCGCGTGTGCTTCTTCCGCAACGCCGCGACTACCTGTTCCGGGTTCATCCGCAGCATGAGATCCGTTTTCACAATCCCGCAGCACATGTTGCCGTCAACCATAAAGGCCAATCCGCCAAACATCCTGCGCTCGGAAACGCCGTTGGTTCCCGATAGAACGGACCGCACGCGATCCGCGAGTCCCAGATCATAGGCCATGACAATCAGACTACTCCACTCTGGCGCCGGAGTGAATGCGCGGCCCGGGCAACTGCTCCGCAAGGATGCGTGCCTCCTGCGCCAGCATGTGCTGCCATCGCGTATCCACAACAGGCTTTTCCGCAATCTTGTACGCCAACTTCAGAAACACCTTGTAGTGGCCGAGTTCGGAGGTGTACAGCGCGTTGTAGAACGCCGCCAGTTCGGCGTCGTGCGCGGCGCATTTGCCGAGAACGGCAAACCGCTCGCAGGAGCGCAATTCGATCAATGCGGAAACCAAAAGACGATCGAGTGTCTCGGCGGTCTCGCCTTTGCGCACCAGCGCACGCAATGCGTTGGCATAGGGATTTTTGTGGACGCGGCACAATCGGCCGCCGCGACGAATGAGAATCCGCGTGACCTGCGCCAGATGCGCGGCTTCATCTCGCGCCACGCCTGTGAAGGTCTCCACCCAACCCGGCAGCCAATCATTGGGCCAGCGGGTCATCATGTCCATCGCATTGTTCGCGGCCTTCTTTTCCAAAAAAGCGTGATCGATCAACAATGCGATGGGGTCGGCCAACACCTGGTGGCCCCATTCCTCAGGCGTAAAGGAGTGCAGCGGCAACTCTGGCATTCATTCACCCATCACGAAGCCTGGACGCGTGCGGATAGACACGTCGCCCCGTGAAGGCACACGCACTTCCATGGAGCGGTAACCGGCAGCGCCGGGCCGCGGCGTGAAGCTCAGCAAGTATTGCCGGTGCAAATCTTCGCCCACTGCCTGCACCATCGATTCCAGTCCCTTCAAGCGCACGAAAGAGAGAGTTTCGCCACCCGTAGCCTTCGCTAGTGCCTCGGCGGTATTCTGCTTTCCCGCCCTGCCCAATTCCGACAGCATGGTCATCAGGTTCATTCCCCCGCCTTGCGGAACCACCTTCGGGCGCTTGTCCTCCTTTTCCTTTTCCGGGGCCTTTCCAAATCGCTCGTCGCCCTTCGAGGTGAAGGCGGTGAGGTAGACGGAGAAACTCACAGGGTAGATGGTCACGTTCGATTTTGCAACGGCGGCGAGAGCGGACTCCAGCGAGGCCTTGCTCGATCGATCCTTGGATTCCCCAATCACGATGAGGACGCGGCGATACCCAGCTCCGGCGCGTTCCAGAACATCGAGCCCCGCCGCGACCGCGTCCAACATTCTGGAACCATACCCGTCTGGCGTCAGATTCTGAAACGCCGCCGCGAAGAGTTGCGCATTCGATGTCAGGCTTCTGCGCACGGTGATGGTATCGCTGTACGTGATGACGGCGGCCTTCCCGCCTTCGCCGGCAATCAACGGTAGAAACAAACTTCCGATTTTTGGGATCTTGGCAAGCGCCGGGCCTGCGTGCTGGTTCGTTTGTATGCAGATGGCCACGGCAATCGGTTGCGTCGTAACTTCCAACTCGTGCCGCACAACAACGCCATTCTCACGGACCTGGAAATCTTCGGCGTTCAGGTTGTTGACCGGTTTCCCGTCGCGGCCAGTCACGGTGACGGGCGCAAGCACCAGAGGCACCGTGGTGCGTATCTCCGCTTGCGGCGCCTGTGATGCAAAGGCAACACTCAACAAAACTTGCAACATGAGTTCCAGACTGCTGTTGACGCGGCCCGCACGGGGTTGGTTGCGGCTACTTCGGCAACGAGGCGCGCGGAATTCGCAGCGCCATCGATCCAGCAACCGTCACCACGTCATAGCTGCCCTGATATCCGATGAGCATGTGCGCGGCCCACGGTTCCATCTTGTAATCGCGAACCAGCCAGTTCACCATCTCCGAAGTGGCCACTCGCAGAGAACGGTCGAGCGAAGTAGCGAACTCAGGCTGGCTGCCAATGGCGATGATGTAATCCTTGTTTTCCAGGCGCGGGTTTTCCACGCCGGCCTTCTTGCGAACCTGCACTGTGAACGTCACGTCCATCGACGTTTCCACGCCCGTACCCGTCGGCTCGCCGTCAGCCTGCAGCGCGTGGCCGTCGCCCATGAACAGCAATGCACCGGCATGATAGACAGGCAGCACGACGGTTGCGCCTTCCGCGACGCGATTGTAATCCATGTTGCCGCCATAAGGGCCGGAGATGCCGGAGGTGGGGCCGAACACGCCTGCAGCCGCAACGCCAACGCAGCCAAGCATCGGACTCACTTTGAACTCCAATTTGTGGACGCGGCTCTTGGGCTCATTCAAACGAGTGGTTCCCGCCGCAAGATCGATATCCCATTTCACGATGTCATCGCGTTCCGGTACCACCGCGCCTTGCTTGAACTTCCGCGAATAGATCCCTTCGATCATTTCCGGGTTAATGGCATAAAGTCCAAGCCGGTTGGCGGTGTAGCCCCAGTTGCGATTCAAGCGCATGCGCGTGAACGTCACCGCAATCGCATCGCCGGGCTCAGCGCCTTCAATGTGGAATGGACCCGTCAGCGGATTCCCGCGCTCGCCGGCTTTTTTGCCGCTTTCGTCATAGCCTCCGGCATCGATGGTCTTGGTGACCACGGTGTCGCCAGGCTTAATGCGCGCTAGTGCGGGATTGCGGTGATCAAACGAGTTGAAATATTTTGTGGCCTTGATGGTGTGTGTTTCGGGATAAGCCGTCAAGGCGAACAGGAGAAGAAATGCGATCCTCATGGTAGTCCAAGGTACCAGAAATCGGCACCGTGATAAACTGAAAAAGATCCCCAAACAGGCCGAGTCTCCCACGAATCCACATGTCTGAAGTGTCCGCAGCGGGTCGCCGCTTCGATCAACTCGTCGCAATCATGGCAACTCTGCGCGCGCCTGGAGGCTGCCCTTGGGATCGCGAGCAGACCTTCGATTCCATCAAGCCGTACACGCTGGAAGAGACGTATGAAGTCCTCGATGCTATCGATCATCGCGACTGGCGTGGGCTCAGCGAAGAGTTGGGAGATTTCCTGCTGCAAGCCGTTTTCTATGCGCAGATGGCATCGGAGGAAGGACATTTTCGTATCGACGATTCGCTCACGGCGATCTGCGAGAAGTTGATCCGTCGTCACCCGCACGTGTTCGGCGATGGCGATGCTCGCACGTCCGGCGAGGTCAAGGTGCGTTGGGATGAGATCAAGAAGCGCGAAAAAGAGGAGCGCGGAGAATCGCCGCAGGGGCTTCTCGACGGAATTCCGCGTGCCATGCCGGCTTTGGTGGAGGCGCAGCAAATTAGCTCGAAGGCGGCGGCAGCCGGATTCGATTGGGAAAACACTTCGCAGGTTGTCGAGAAGATGCGCGAGGAGATCGCTGAACTGGAACAGGCGCGCGCCGGGTCCAATGCCGCGGAGATAGAAGGCGAATTGGGCGATCTGCTATTCACCATCGTCAACCTGGCGCGGTTTCTGAAAGTGGATCCGGAGCAGGCGCTTCGAAGAACCAACGCGAAGTTCCGGACACGGTTTGCGCATGTGGAAGCGGGGCTGACTGGTCGAGGGAAGCAATTCCAGGATTCCTCAATAGAAGAGATGGAGGCATTGTGGCAGGAGGCCAAGACATTGAAACGCGAGCGCTGACCACCATTGCGGAGTTTGAAGAGGCCGTCCATTTGCAGAAAACCATCTGGGGATTCGCCGATATCGAACTGCTTCCGCGCCGCCTGTTCGTCGTCGCCAACAAGATTGGCGGGCAAACGATGGGCGCGTTTGACGGGGACAAGATGGTGGCGTTCCTGATCGCGATTCCCGGAATCAAAGCCGGCGGGAAGAATTACATGCACAGCCACATGCTGGGAACGCTGGCCGCGTATCGCGACAAGGGATTGGGCCGCCGGTTGAAGCTGATGCAGCGCGACGACGCTTTGGCGCGCGGCATCGCATTGGTGGAATGGACGTTCGATCCGCTGGAGTTGAAGAACGCATTTTTCAATCTGGAGCGTTTGGGCGCAGTGGTGCGGCGATACGTTCCCAATCAGTATGGAACCACCACCAGCCACCTTCACGGCGGACTTCCCACTGACCGGTGCATCGCGGAGTGGTATGTCGGGTCGCCGCGAGTGAATGGAATCATTGACAACAACCGGCAGCCTCGCCCGGAGATTGTCGCGCGAGTCGCCGTGCCCGCCGATATCGAAGAGGTCCGCAAGAGCGATTCGGCTCGGGCGCGCGCCGTGCAAACACAGGTGCGGGCACAATTCCTGGAACATTTTCGCAATGGCCTCGAAGTGACCGGGTTCGAATCGACGCCGGAGGCGGGGATCTATTTGCTGTCGCGGTTGGAGGAGAAAGCATGAGCTTCCAGATTGAGAACATCGCGCTGCGGCGCATCCGCATGCCGCTGGTGCATTTTTTCGAGACCAGTTTTGGCCGCACCTATGAGCGCATCATGATTTTGGTGGAGGTGCAATGCGGCGGCATTTCGGGTTGGGGCGAAGTCACGTGCGGGGAGAATCCTTTTTATAACGAGGAGTGGTCCGATTCGGCATGGTTGATTTTGCGGGATTTCGCAGCCCCGCGAGTTCTCGGATTCCAGTTCGACTCGGCGGCAGAAGTAGCCGCGCGCACCGCGCATATCCGCGGCCACAACATGGCGAGCGGTGGGTTGGAGGCTGCCTGCTGGGACCTTGAAGCTCGAATCAACAATGCACCGTTATGGAAACAGATTGGCGGAGGAGCGCGCAAAGAGATCCCTTGCGGCGTGTCGATTGGCATTCAGGATACCGTTCCGCAGTTGCTGAAGAAGATCGAAACGGAAGTCAATGACGGCTATCAACGCATCAAGGTGAAGATCAAACCGGGCTGGGATGTCGACGTCATTCGCGAAATCCGCCGCGAGTTTCCCGCCATCAAGCTCATGGCCGACGCCAACAGCGCGTACACGCTGCGCGATCTGGAACACCTGATGCGGCTGGACGAATTCTATCTCATGATGATTGAACAGCCGCTGGCGCACGACGAGATCATCGACCATGTGCCGTTGCAGGCCGCTCTGCAAACCCCCATCTGTCTGGACGAATGCATCCGCTCCGCGCACCAGGCGGAGCAGGCCATCCGCATGAAGGCGTGCGGCATCATCAATATCAAACTCGGCCGCGTGGGCGGATTCACGGAAGCGAAGAAAGTGCACGATGTCGCGCAGGCGCACGGCATTCCCGTCTGGTGCGGCGGCATGTTGGAGGCGGGCATTGGACGCGCTCACAACATCGCGATGTCGACTTTGCCGAACTTCGTTCTGCCCGGCGACGTCTCGGCCAGCAAGCGCTATTGGAAGCGGGACATCATCCGCCCCGCCGTGGAAACGACGCCGAACGGAACCATTGTTGTTGGCGATGAACCGGGCTTCGGCTACGAACTGGATCGCGAATTCCTGAAGCAGATCACCGTTGAAGAGGTGAATCTGCGTTGACGGAGGAAGGTAATCGACCTCCATCGACAGCGCTGCTCTATTCGCTGCTGGTTCTGATGGTCTCATTCTGGGCGCTGAATTTCGTCGTCGCCCGCATCACGCTGCGCGAGTTTCCGCCGCTGCTGGCGGCGAGTTTGCGCGCATTTCTCGCGGGTCTGTTCCTGCTGCCGCTCTATCTGTGGAAAGGCCGTCAGCAGGACAAAGAACCGTGGAGCCGGCGTGACATGCCCTATCTGCTCAGCCTGGGCGTGCTGGGAGTCACCTTCAATCAGGTGCTTTTCCTGCTGGGCCTCAACCGCACCAGCAATACGCACGCAGCCATCATCACGGGGCTGATGCCGCTGCAGGTGATGGTGATTTCCATGATCTCCGGATTGGAACGAACAAGCCTGAAGCGGTTGTTAGGCATGGCTGTGGCCATCGGCGGAGTCGGCATATTGCAAACTGCGCGGGAGCCCGGCGGGCAAGCGACGCTAATCGGTGACGCGTTGATTCTGCTTTCGGGGACCAGTTTCGCCATCTTCGTCATATTGAGCAAGAAACTGACGACGAAGCATGGCGGACTCACTATCAATACGTTCGCGTTTTTCGGCGGCGGCATGGTTCTGATTCCAGGCATCGTCTGGCAGCTGCGGACTTTCGATCTCACAGCGGTTACGGTGGCAGGTTGGTCCAGCCTCGCCTACATGGCCATTTTCCCTTCCGCCATTGCGTACCTCATTTTTTATTGGGCCCTCACCTACATACCGGCCTCGCGCGTTTCGAATTTCAGCTACTTGCAGCCCGTGCTGGCGACGATCTTCAGCGTTTTGATGTTGAGCGACCATGTGACTGGAACGCTGGTCGCTGGTGGAACCTTGGTGCTGACCGGCGTATTCCTCACGGAGCGCGGCTGATGGCGGGATTTCTACAGCTTCTTCGCGAGAACAGGAACTATCGCTATACGTGGCTCGGGCAAGTGGTGAGCGAGACGGGCGATCATTTCAATAACGTCGCCGTGTTCAGTCTCGCCGTGCGGCACTCGAATTCCGGCGTCGTCGTGGCGGGAGTGCTTTTGTCGAGAGCTATTTCCGCAATTCTGGCCGGACCGTTTGCCGGAGTCTTGTTGGACCGCATGGATCGAAAGCGGATCATGATCATCAGCGATCTGGTCCGCGCGGCTGTAGCGCTCGGCTTTATTCTCGCGGCGGATGCCTCCAGCAGCACATTGCTCTATGTGCTGAGCGCGATGCTGATGGCGGCGTCGCCTTTCTTCACCAGCGGCCGGGCGGCGATTCTGCCTGCCATCGCATCGAAGGAAGAGTTGCACACGGCGAACTCGTTGACGCAAACGACGCAATGGAGCACGCTCACTCTGGGCGCACTGCTGGGCGGCGCAAGCGTGATGCAGTTCGGCCACCAGTGGGCGTTTTTCCTCAACGCCATTTCGTTCCTTTTTTCCGCATGGTGCATCAGCCGTCTGCGCGTTCCCGGAGGAACGTTTCAAGCGCAGCGGAAAGCGATCACGGAAGCCGACGTCGCCAGACCCTGGCAGGAATACGCCGACGGCCTGCGTTACATGCGCAGTGTGCCGCTGATCGCCGGAATCGCAGTGATCAACCTGGGATGGGCGACGGGAGGCGGCGCGGCACAAATCCTTTTCAGTCTCTTCGGTGAAAATGTGTTTCACCGCGGCGCGTCCGGCATCGGAACCATTTGGGGATGCGCGGGCATCGGGCTGCTGATTGGCGGTTTCATTGCACACCGCATTGGTCCGCGCCTTTCGTTTACCGCGTACAAACGCGCGGTGATGGTTTGTTATCTGGTGCATGGGTCGGCCTATGTTGTGTTTAGCCAAGTGTCGAGTTTTGGCTGGGCGCTGGTGTTCATTGCGATCTCTCGCGGCGCGGTTGCGGTAAGCTCAGTGCTGAACGTGTCCCATCTGCTGCGGCTATTGCCCGATGAATATCGCGGCCGTGTTTTTTCCACGCTGGAAACAATCACATGGGGAATGATGTTGATCTCGATGACTATTGCGGGCGTCGCCAGTCAATCGTACAGTCCGCGATTGATCGGTGCGGTTTCCGGCGTGGTGAGTTCGCTGACAGCGTTTTACTGGCTGGGGCTGAACATGGCGGGCCGGCTGCCCGAGCCCGCGCGATAGGTAATCGATCCGAAGGAAGTGGAGGTGCATGAAACCAGCGTCTGAACTTTCGGGGAAAGTGGTTCTTGTGACCGGTGCGGCGAAACGCATTGGACGATGTGTCGCGCTGCATCTCGCGGGCAAGGGCGCAAGAGTTTTGGTGCACTACAACGAATCGGAAGAGGAAGCCCGGAAGACGGCCACTGATTGCGGATCTGACGATTTGTTCCGCGCCAATCTGGAAAGTGTCGCCGAAATCGAGGCGATGTTCGCGTCGATTGAAACGAAGATCGGCAGGCTCGACGGGCTGGTCAATAACGCCGCGCGATTTACACGCATTCATCCATTCGACGTGACCGAACAGGATTGGGATTTCATACACGCCGTGAACCTGAAGGCGGTGTTCTTTTGCTGCCAGCAGGGCGCGAAACTGATGGGGAAACACGGGGGCGGCAGAATTGTGAACATCAGTTCGCTGGGCGGAATGCGTCCGTGGGCGGAGCATGCGCACTATTGCGCTTCGAAGGCGGGCGTGATCATGTTGACGCAAGCGCTGGCCAAGGCGTTCGCTCCGGACATCACCGTGAATTCCGTTGCGCCGGGAGTGATTCCGTTCGGCCCCGCCGATGAGCGCGTGCAAACGATGATTCGCCAAACGCCGGCCAAGCGCCCCGGAGAGGGCGATGAGATCGCCGCGGCTGTCGCGTTCTTTCTTTCCGCTTCGAATTTCGTAACAGGGCAAAACATGGCGGTGGACGGCGGTCTTGCGCTCCGGTAGTATGTAGGCCTGTATGCAAAGAAGACAATTTCTGGCCGCTACAGCCGCGTTTCCTGTTACGGCGCAAGACAGGCGTCCCAACGTGATCGTCATCCTCGCCGACGACATGGGGTACAACGACGTTGGTTTCCAAGGCGCGAAAGACATTCCAACCCCGCATCTTGATTCCATCGCCAAAACGGGCGTACGTTTCACGAACGGGTATGTGTCGCACCCGTTTTGCAGCCCGACTCGCGCGGGCCTCTTGACCGGTCGCTACCAGCAGCGCTTCGGCCACGAAAACAATCCACGATACGATCCTGCGGACGCGGTGTCGGGCCTTCCGCTGGATCAGGTGACGCTTCCGCAAGTCCTGCAATCGGCCGGTTACAAGACAGGTATTGCCGGCAAGTGGCACCTCGGCGCAACGCCGGCGCATCATCCGCTGCGGCGCGGTTTCGACGAACACTTCGGTTTCATCGGCGGCGGCCACGATTATTTCCAGGCCAACGGGCCGGAGGAAAAACGCGAGTATTTCATTCCGATTGAACGTGACGGGAAACCGGCGCCTGCGGGCGATTACCTCACGGATGCGTTTTCGCGCGAGGCTTGCGCCTTCATTCGCCGTCATCGAGAACATCCATTCTTTCTTTACGTCGCCTACAACACGCCGCACACCCCCTTGCAACCGGCCGACAAGTACCTGGCTCGTGCCGGTCACATCAAAGACGAGTTGCGACGGAAATATGCCGCCATGGTGATGGCGTTGGACGATGGAGTGGGAAAGATACTGGCCACGCTGCGGGAAACCAATCTCGACTCCGGCACAATAATTTTTTTTATGAGCGACAACGGCGGCCCAGTGGGCATCAATGGGTCAGACAACTCGCCTCTGCGCAATAGCAAGGGTACGGTTTACGAAGGTGGCATTCGCGTTCCCTTCGCGGTTCGCTGGCCGGGCAGAATCATGCCCGCCGTGTATCACCATCCTGTTATTTCTCTCGACGTCTTCCCGACAGCCGCTGCCCTTGCCGGAGCGAAGTTGCCGAAGAACCTGCAAATCGACGGAGTCGATCTGCTGCCTCATCTCACCGGGGCTAAACAGGAAGCGCCCCACAAATATTTACACTGGCGATGGGGCGGTGGTCCCTCGTGGGCCATTCGCGATGGCCGGTACAAACTGGTCAAACCGCCCGTAAACAGCGGCAAGACGGATCTGGAATTGTTCGACCTCACGAACGACATCGGCGAAACGAAAGACATCTCCGATTCTCATCCGAAGATCGTCTCTGAACTCCGCCAGGTCCATGAGAATTGGAACCGCGAACTGATTCCGCCGCGCTTTGAAAGCCCTCAGCCAGCCGCTAAGAAGAAGAAGGCGTGAGCCTTCGCTACTAGCCAAGTGCTAAAATGGGTTCAGTCCGTTGGGAGGTCGTCTAACGGTAAGACTGCAGACTCTGGATCTGCGTATCGGGGTTCGAATCCCTGCCTCCCAGCCAATCTTCTTCGATGGCAGACCAACAGACTCCCGGCGAAAAGGATCTGCTTCGACGGCATGTCGAAACATGGCGGAAAGCGGGCCCCGAGCTCGAGGCCATCCGCAAACGCGAGATCGAAACCGCCGATACAAAGCTAGCGGTTCAGCAACTCTTCCCGAACTCCATGGAATTCTGGCACGGTATTCCCGTGCAGACCACTTCCGGATTGGTGCAGCAGCAGGCGCTGTTTGCAAAGCTTGCGTGACTTAGAATACGTGGAGACGCAGTTGAGCCCACTGGCCGAACTGAAGCCGGAATCGGGCATTCTGGAAGCGCTGGCGAGGATTCGCCTCATCTAACGCTTGCCGGCCGATTGCGGATCCACGGGCTGAGAACTTTGTACTCCGGCTCGGCAGTCTTGCCGGCACGCGTTACCTCAATCAGTTTTCTGCGCACAAGAAGACGCCGGTTTGTTTGTATCGCGCGCTTCGAGAGTCCCGTTTCATCGGCGAGCTTGCGCAGGCTGATTCGCAGGCGCGCGGTTCCCGTCGACGCGGTGCGCCACCACAGGTAGAAATAGAGAGCGAATGCCGCCGGCCGCTTGTCGTGCCCCACGAGATCTCGCATCAACACTTCCGCAATGTAGGGGTCGAGCGCGAGTTTTGGCATATAATACTAATTGCTATAGCAAAGTATACTATAGAATTGTCCATAACCGTAACATTCCGGGACCATCTAGAAATGATTCGCAAAATCAACTTTGTCTCAATCCCCGTGGAAGACCAGGACCGCGCACTGGAGTTCTACACAACGAAACTCGGCTTCCGGCTGTTCACCGACCAACCTTTCAACGCAACGCAGCGATGGCTTGAATTGCGTATCCCTGGAGCGGAAACGATGGTGGTGCTGTTCAAGACCGACAACGGCATTCAACCGGGGGCCTTCATGAACATGTCTTTCGGAGCGGACGATGTCGCCGCCACGGCCAAGGAACTGATGGACGCGGGTGTGCACTTCACACAGCCTCCCACACAGGAACCATGGGGTATGTATGCCATGTTCAAAGTCTCCGAGGGCAATCAGATCGTGTTAAGCACGAAAGCCTAGACAAGTCTGTATTTGTCGATGGCGGCATCGTCCAAGGTCACCCCCAAGCCGGGTTTCTTGGGGATATGGAAGAAGCCGTTCCGCATCTGGAACTGCTCCAGCATGCAGTCGTCTTCCAGACAATGCGTGATGCTGATGCAATACTACACGCCGGGGAAAGCCGCCGCCTGATGCGCTTGGAACACCTGCGCGATTCCGGCGTCTGTGCTGTGCTCCACCCATAGTGGAACACCGGTAGAGTGAGCTAGCGAAGCAAGCCGCGTGAACGTTTCGCCCAACCTCGGTCCGCCCACGATGAATGCATCGAGTAGTCCTTCGCGAATCCATGGCATGGGATCGCTGCCGTCGATGTGCTCGGAAATACGAAAACTCGTTTTCCCTTTGAGTTGCCGGTAGGTGTCGAACTCCTGGCGGGCAAAGGGTGATTCCAATCCGAAGAAGTTCGGAAACCGGGAGAGCCCGCGCAAGACGCGAAGCGCTCCATCCAAAGACCGCGCCCAGTGCGACCGGTCGTCCCATTGATTTGCGGCACCCCACCAGGCGTTGGCATCGGCCCAGATCCTGAAATCCGGAGGAACAACCGCGGCGATCGCAGCCGCTTGATCGATGGGGTCCTGCCACGGCCGTATCTTGATCTTGTGCAGGCGGTAACCAAGCGACGCGCCCAATTTCGCTTCGGACGCCATCACGTCCGGAGGAAAGCACTGGCTCCACCATGTCTGCACAATTCGATCTTTCGGTTGCGGCGATAAGAGCCGTGACACCGGCAATCCCGCCGCCTTGCCCAACAGATCGTAGATGGCGATAAGAATTCCGCGAATGGAATCGTCGCTGAGAAACTCCAGGGGCGAGCGGCCAATCATTTTCTTAAGCACGGCCTCGGCCTGTGGTTTGGGCATCTTCGTCTCGCCGATGCCCGTGATTCCCGCATCGGTATGCAGCCGCACAAAGATTGGAGTGAACGATGTTTGATCGCGCTTCTGCTTCGACCAACTGGCAGTCCATGCCTCACGCAGACGCGGATGCATGGGCACGCGCACGGGCATGAGTTCATAACGCGTGATGCGCATGGATTCGGCACCGGCGCTTGCGGCGAGACCGAGGCCCGGCAGCAGTCGCAGTGCGTTGCGGCGCGAGATGGTCATGGCAGTGTGTAGGCGATCAACTCATCGGCGAAGGTTGTGTTGTATTTGTTTCCACCGCCTGCGGCGATGACCACGAATTGCTTGCCGGATTTTCCGAGGAAGGTCATTGGATTGGCATGACCGCTGGCGGGCAAGCGTGTCACCCACAGTTCCTTGCCGGTGTCTTTGTCGAAAGCGCGGAAGCGGCTGTCGTTGGTGGCGGCGATGAACAGAACACCACCCGCGGTGACTAGCGATCCGCCGAGATTCGACGTGCCCGTCTTCGGGATTCCCTTGGCTGTCAACTCATCGAATTCCCCCAGCACGATGCGCCAGCGAAACTCGCCTTTGTCCAGATCGATGGCCGTCAGGTGTCCCCACGGCGGCTGCTGGCAGGGGTAGAGATTCTTGTCCCAGAACCGTCCATAGGGAGCGCTCTGCGTGCGGTAGGGAATAATGGCACCCTCGGGACGCTTGACCATTCGAGGAATCATTCCGTTGTCGTGCGAGTTGACGTAGAGGGTTCGGGTTTCGGGGTCATACGATGCTCCGCCCCAATTCGTTCCGCCGTTGGTTCCCGGAAAAAGGACTGTCGGTTTTTCTCCGATGGGAGTGTAGAGCGACCCATAGACCGCGCCCTCCACCAGCTTGGCGCAGAAGTCGCGCGATTCCGGAATGGTGGTCAGCTCGCTGGGCAGCATGCTTTGGCGAGCGAAGGGCGGCGGCTTTACGGGGATGGGCTGCGTCGGAAATGCCGCTTCCCCGGGGACGAGACTGGGCGGGACCTTCGTTTCTTTGATTTCAAAGATGGGTTTGCCGGTGGCGCGCTCGAATAGAAATGTGAATCCGGTTTTCGTGACTTGGGCCACGGCGGGAATCAGCTTGCCTTCTTTGCGCACGTCGACCAAGACGGGTTGCGCCGGAAGATCGTAGTCCCAAATGTTGTGATGCACGGTTTGGAAATGCCAGATGCGCTTGCCGGTGGCGGCGTCGAGCGCGACCAGCGAATCGCCGAAGAGGTTGGCACCCTTGCGGTCGCCGCCGTACATATCTGTCGAAGGCGAAGTGAGGGGCAGGAAAACGAGTCCGCGCTCTTCATCAACGCTCATGATGGACCAGACATTTGTTCCGCCGCGATCTTTCCACGATTCGCCTTCCCACGTATCGTTGCCGAATTCGCCGGGCCGGGCGACGGTGTGGAATCGCCAGACCAGTTTTCCCGTCAACGCATCGAAGGCGCGCACGTCGCCGCTGGGTCCCACCGGCTCGCCGTCGGGAACGATGGAGCCGCAGATAATCAGGTTCTTGTAGATAACCGGCGGCGACGTCATGCCGTAGCCGCGCGCGCCGGGGGGCATCATGCCGGCCTTCAGATCGACTTTGCCTTTGTCGCCGAAGGAGGGCACGGGCTCCCCGCTACTCGCGTCGATGCCGAACAGTTCGCCGTCGAGCGTGCCGTAATAGATGCGCTTCTGCTTTCCATCGGTCCAATACGAGACGCCGCGGTGGATAAACAGATTGCGGCTCACTTTCCGATCGAGCTTAGGATCGAAGGACCACAATTGCTTTCCCGATTCGGCGTCGAGCGCGATGAGCCGGTTGAACGGCGTGGGAAAATACAGGACGCCGTCCACCATGAGCGGAGTCGCTTCAAAGGCGCTGCGTACGGGAAACTCTTTTCCATCGCTGACGTCGCTGGTGTGGAAACTCCAGGCCATTTTTAGCGAGCCCGCGTTGGCGCGCGTGATTTGCTTGAGCGAAGAATACTTCTGACCGCCGGGGCTTCCGGCGTAGTATTTCCAATCCTGGGCCGTCAGCACGAGCGGCAAAAAGAAAACGAGTCTACGAATCATCATTCTGCCGACGATGATATCAGGCAGTGGCCGGCTTGCGGAAGAACAGCAGGAGCCCTTTCCACTTTCGCAGTACCAGTTCCAGCAGGTTCGCCAATATCGCCAGGGCCAACAACCCGGGCCACAAACTGACTGTGGCGGGAACGCTTTTTCCTCCGGCGCTGAAGATGTCCTTTGGAGGCGGCTGAAAACGGCCTCCCGTAAACGAGGCGATTTGCCGCATCAGTTGCGGATCGCTTCCGAAATCGTCCATCTCATCTTCCGGACGATAGATGCCGACTTCCGGGAAAGCCGTGCTTTCCACTACCGGCCTTACGCGAAACAACCCGCGCCGGTTGCCGATGGCGAGCCTTCCGCGATAGACGCCAGGCGCGGTCTTCTTCAATTCGACGGGCTTTTGAAAACCATCCGGCCCGGCGGCGAAGACTTGTGGCGGCAATGCCGGATCGGGAGCATGCGGCGGCAATCGATAGAATGCGATCAAGTCGCCGCCGGCCGCGTCGAACTCCAACGAGGCCTCGCCATGTTGCGTGCGCGGCAACAGATCGCGCAACAGGTTCGCCCAGAACCGGTCGAACGATTTCCAGGTGACCCACTCCGACGCCCAGCGCGCTTTTGCATCCGATGTGAACACTGCGGAACGCCCCAAGCCGTATTGCCAGCGCGCCAGCAGCGGATCGCGTTTATCGATGCTGAGAATGGTATCCGCCGTTGGCTTGGTGATGAACTTGATATAGCCCTTCAGCGCGGGCGCCGACGCAATATCCACCCCTTCCAACACTTCCGTGTTCTTCATCACGACGGGAACCGCCGCCTTCTCCACCGCTGTTGACCCAGTGTGCTCCATTACGTCGCGCAACAGAATCTGCTCCAGCCCGGCGGGTTCGTTCAGGAAATACGCTTTGCCTCTCGCCAGCGATGCGATCTTTTCCAAATACGCTCTGTTGACGTCCTGCCCCAACCCAACCGTGGAAATCGTGACGCGCTCGGCGTTTGCTTCCTTGGCGAGATTCAAGCTGTCGCCTTCTTCGGAAATACCGTCGGTGAGCAATACAATATGTTTGAACGTGGCGCGCACGGGAACCGAGCGGCGAAACGCCTCGCTCAATGCCGGTGCAATCTGCGTTCCGCCGTCGGGAGTAATTCCTGCAACTAGCCGCTTGATGGCGGCGCGATCTTCCGCTTTCCTCACGGGCACCGCCCACTGGAAAGAATTGTCGAAGATCAACACGCCCACCATGTCCACGGGCCGCAGGTTCTCAATCACGCCGATGGCGGCCTGCCGCGCCAGTTCCATCTTGCGGCCCTCCATCGACGACGACTTGTCGATGATGAGGATGACCATGGTGCCTTCCGGCGAGCGCGGCGGCGCAAGCTTGGCGGGCATGGCTTTTTCCACCGGATCTTCTTCTTTCTTGCCTTCGATGAAAACGTTCTGCTCGCCGCCGATGACCAGCATGCCTCCGCCATTCTTCACATACGCTTCCAGATCGGCCTTGCGCGAGGGAGGAATAGTCTCCAGATTATGGTTGTTGAATACCACCAACTGGTAGTCAACAAGCTTGGCGGCGTTCATATTCTCCACCCTGTCCACTTGAAAGCGGCCCGCGTCCAGAATTCCCATCAGGTGCGCATCCACGCCCGGCGGGTCCTGCGAGACCAGCAACACGCGCGGCCGGCGCACATTCAACGCCTGTTCAAAACGCGCTTCGCCCAGACCTTCGGCGCGGATCACTCCGGAAACATCGATTGCGCCGGCATCGCTGACCGTCGAGAAGACACGCAGCGAATTCTCTCCCGCCTCAAGCTGAATGGGATTCGAGCCGAGACGTCTTCCTTCGGCAAACACTTCGACGCTGCCGGACGCTTTGCGCGGCGCGCTTACACGCACCTCAATGGGAAACTTTTCTCCTGTAAATGCCACCACCGGCATCGCCATCGATTCGATTCGCAGATTCGGTTTGACGCGTCCCGGCAGAACGTAGGTGTCCACGGGAACGCCCAGTTGCTGCAGTTGCCACGACGCGCGCGTCACGCTTCCGCGATTCTCTTTGCCGTCCGAAATGAGCACCAATCTTCCCACCAGGCCCGCGGGAATGGATGCCGCGCCTTCGCGAATGGCCGCTTCCAGATCCGTGGCCCGTCCTACATCACCGGCCGACGATTGAATCTTCCAATCTTTCGCATGCTCCCCTTTTTGCAGGGGCCGCGTGGCACGCCCGAATGGGATCACTTTCACCCAATGGCGGCCTCGCCCGCCATCCATGTCGTTCACCAGCTTCGAAGCGCGCGCCAAGTCTTCGGCGGGAACGCTGGCGCTGGTGTCCACCAAAATGGAGACGGCCATTTTGGTTTCGCTCACCACGAGGCGAGGCTCGGCAATTGCGGCGATCACCGCGAGCAGAGAGAGTGTTTTCAACACCACGGCGATCCGCGAACCAGCGCGGCGATATTCAAAGAAACCCAGCGCGGCGACGAGCGGCAGAAACAAAAGCACCCACGCGCGATCAAAGCTCATGACGCTTTCCTCCGCGACGTTTCTGTTCGCCGGAAGGGCAGCCAGGCAAGCGTCCGGCTAGGACCGCTCCACGTTTGACCGGAACGCGCGAAGAACCACCATTCCAGCAGCAGGACCAGCGCGCCCGCAATGGCAAGCCATTGCCAAAGATCGCGAGCCGCCGCGCCCGCTCCGCCCGCCGCAACAAATCCTCTGCGGACGGTGCTGGGCGGCGTCCACACCGCATCGGCTACTTCCGGCAGACTCAACGAATACACAAGCTCGCGGTCGCCAAGACTGACGCGCACGGTGCCCGGCGTGCCGGAGAAAAACCGCAATGCGCGGTTGCGAATGGTGAAGGGAAGACTCTCGCCGCCTCCGGCAGTGACCTTTATCTGCGACGCATCGTACTCGGATTCCAAAGGAACGGTTACCACCCCAACGTTGCCCGCCTGCAACTCCACGCGCAGGAACAGTCCGGGTGTCATCCAACGAAGAACGTTGGCAAACAGAATGGGCGCGGCGAGTTCGAAGCGCAACGCACTGCGCATGGGATGAAATCCAAACACTGCCGCCTTGGTCTTGCCGGGTCTTGCCACAATCACGGGGCCGCCTTCCACCTCCGCAATGGGGATGTCGCCCGGCGCGCTTGCCAGAACCTGCGTGCTGTCAATCCGCGCTTCCTTGGTGCGCAGTCCACTTGCCAGAAATTGATCGGAACGCCAGCGCAACGCCGCGTCTCGCGCCACCGTGCGCGATGCAACCGGAGCGGCATTGGCGGGCGGATCGATCCAGATGGTATTTCCCGCGGGCGGCGACGGAGGGCGGAACCGGTCCAGAATCACGATAGCCGATGCATCCTGCGGCTGATATTCTTTGGGACTGCGATAGACCGCGTCGACACGCTTGTTCGCGCCAAGCAGCGGTCGCAGCAGCGCAGGCTCATCCGAATAGACAAACACCTTTGCCGACGCCGACGCGGGCAACTCCAACGTTGCGGAGTCGTCCTGCTTCATCGCATCTCCCGTTCGCAGCCGCACCTCCAGCCATCCCGCTGCTTTCGTGCGATACGAAAAATTCGCGCTGGCCTCCGCTCCGGGGCCAAGCTCCAACAGTTTCGCGCCCGCGGGCGCTCCACCAAAAGCCGCGTTGAGGGGAATCGATCGCGCCTTGACGCCGTAATTGTGCGCCGTGACGTAGATCTCCCAAACCTCCGGGTCCGACGCCGCGCGCTGCACGGCGAATCGCTTCAAGCCCACATTCTGGATATCCCCGCGTACACCCAACACGCGCAGGTTCGCCGGCAATGCCGGCATCTCTCCCAACGACTCGCGCGACATGCGTCCCGTTCCGGCGAAAACAATCTCGCCGGCGTGCGCGCCTTCCAGACGCAGCACTTGAGTCGCAAACTCCAATCCATGACCCAGGTGCAATGCCGCTGTGCCCGGCTGCAGTTGACGAATGGCCGTCTCCAAAGTCTGGCGGTTCGTTTCGAAACCCGTCACCGGCGTGGCGAGCGCATCGGCGCGGACCACCATCAGGCGATCGCCCGACGGCAGCGCGCGCAGGTAGCGCACCGCGGCGACTTTGGCTTCCGTCATCAGCGATCTGCCGGTGGCGCCGCGCGCTTCCATCCACGCCGACGTCTCCATCAGCAGCACGTGATCGCGCGAATTACGTTCCGGTGATCCCAAACGAAGTTGTGCAATCGCCAGCAGCAACAACAGAATCCCCAGCAATTGAAGGAGCAGCGACCACGGCTGTTGGATCTTGCGGCGATGCTTCCGCTGCGACGGCAGTTCCGATGGCTGCCAAAAGAGCAGCGTGGGAACAATATGCTTTTTGCGCGAGCGGTCGAGAAGATAGAGGACAACCACCAGCGACGAAACGGCGCCAAAAAGCGTCAGAAATTCCGCAGCGGTAAGGTTGAAGAAGAACACCTAGTACACCGCCTCCACTCTGCTCAACGGCCCAAACACAACCTCTTCCACGGGTGTTCGCGTGGATAAGCCCACGTAGCGGCCGCCTTTGCGCAAAGCAAGTTCGCGAAGGCCTCGCGAGTAATCGTCGAACCGCTCTGTATAGAGTGTGCGCACGTCGTCTTCGAAGGACAATTCCAGTTTTTCGCCGCTCTCCGCATCCACTACTTCAATCTCGCCGTTCCACGGGGGAACGCGGTCTTCTTCATTCCAGATGTGCAGCAGCAGCAATTCGTGACCCAGGTCGGAAAGATATTGCAGCGGTTTTTCGAACGCCTGATCGCCGAAAAAATCGGAGATGATGATGAGCATTCCGCGCGAGGGATAGACCCCCACAAACTCTTTTGCAACCTCAAAAAAGCGCGTGCGGCCGTGCGCCTTGAGTCCGGAGAGAAAATCGGAAGCCGGGGCGAAACGGTGCCGCCCGCCTCCGCACTGGTGCGCGTCCCAAAGAACGTCGGAGAAGGGTTGGATGGTGATGTTTTCCAATCGCACCAGACCGACGTAAGCAAGCGCGCCGGCCAATCGCCGTGCGAATTGAAACTTGAGTTCGGCGGATTCTCCCGATTCCATGGATGCGCTGGTGTCCAGCAGGATGCGCACGGGAACGCGCGGCTCCACCTGGAACATTTTGAGGAAGAGCTTCTCCAGGCGCATATAGGCGCGCCAGTTGACGGCGCGTAAATCGTCGCCATGATGGAAGTGGCGGTGATCCAGGAATTCCTGGCCGGAGCCCGCGAAGCGCGACTTGTTGTGGCCTCCGACAAGGCCGGGAAAGGACCTGACCCAGTGAATGGTCAGCCGCTCCAGGCGCTCCAAAAACCCGCGATCGAGCAGCGGTTTGGACATCGCAATTCTAGTGCGCTTTCGCCGCGGCCACGCTCTCAATAATGGCGGAAAGCACCGTTTCCGGAGTCTGCCCGTCGGCGTGCGCGTCGAAGTTCAGAATGATACGGTGCCGCATCACGCTGGGTGCAAGATGGCGAACATCGCCCGTGCTGAGATGGAACCTGCCGTGCATCAACGCCAGCACACGGCCGCATTCCAACATCGCCTGCGCGCCGCGGGGCGAACTTCCATAGCGGATATACTTTTTCGCCAGAGGGTGCGCCTGAGGATGGTCCGGCTGGGTCGCCATCACCAGATCGACGGCGAAATCGCGAACATGTTGCGCGATCAGAACGCCGCGGCAAACGGAGCGCAACTCCAGAATCTGCTCGCGGGTCAACACCTGATGTAGTTCGGCTTCCTCTCGTTGAATGGTGCGTTCCAGGATTCCCGTGAGTTCATCGCGAGAAGGAAAGCCCACCAGAATCTTCATCAGGAAGCGGTCCAACTGCGCTTCGGGAAGCGGATAGGTGCCTTCC
>JACPVQ010000116.1 GCA_016191645.1 Candidatus Solibacter usitatus | reverse complement strand
GCTGCAGATCTGGAGATCTGCCCCACAGGATAAAATGAGGGTATGAGAGAGTTGGCGCTTGCGCTGGGATTCGCCGCCATGTGCCGGGCGGAGACGCCGATGGCGATTCGCAAGCAAATGCAGCGGCTGGCGGAGGAAGCCTCGGCATTCCTCAACATCGCGCCGAAAGTGATCGGCGAGGAGAAGTTGGAATCGATCGTTGCGGGCGCGCAGGCGCGTTTTCAGCCTCGAGGAGGTAAGGCCAAGCAGGCCGGCAACACGCGAACGATTGTCTCCGAGTATGGTTTTTCCACGTACAAGGAAGATCCGGGGAATCTGCACGAAGTGCGGCAGGTGCTGACTGTCGACGGCGCGCAGGTAAAGGCGCGCGGCAAATTGCGGGAGACGCTCTCCATGGGCTCGCGCGGGGATGCGGACAAGTTAAAGAAAAAGATGCTGCAGGAATTCCAAAGCTTTGGTTTGCGCGAGGCGGCAACCGATTTTGGCCAGATCCTGCTGATGTTTGTTCCACGCGGGCAGCCTTCTTTCGACTTTGCTCCGTTGCGCTACGAGTACTTCGGGGCGGAACGGGCGATGATCGCCAGTTACAAACAAAAAAACGGTCCCGCCGCGATGACGGTGTTTGAAGGACGCCAGGTTCATCGCCAGACAATGAGCGGAGAGATCTGGCTGCGGGAACCGGACGGCTTGCCTCTGCGCGTCACCGTCGATATCCTTCGCAAGGAAGATAACCGGGAGACCCGCTACACCGCCGTCATCGACTACGCAATGAGCTCCTACGGATGCGTTCTGCCGGCATTCGTTTCTTACAAGGAGATTTCGTCGGGTAAGCAAGTGGTGGAGAATCGCTTTCATTATTCGAATTTCAAAATGTTCGGGGCCAGTTCGGATTTGAAGTTCACGGTGGATGAGCCTACTAAGAAATGACGCGATACATCTATCTCCACGGTTTCGCCTCCGGCCCGGGGTCGAAGAAGGCGCGATACTTTGCGGTGCGTTTCCAGGAACTCGGATTGGAATTGCACGTGCCCGACCTCGCCGAAGGCCGCTTTGAAACGCTAACGCTTACGGGGCAACTGAAAGTGGTGGAGCGCGCGGCCGATGGCGCGCCCGCAGTGCTCATCGGTTCCAGCCTCGGCGGTTATCTGGCGGCTCTATATGCCGCCAGACATGCGGACGTAAAACAGATTGTGCTGATGGCTCCCGGTTTCGGATTCGCCAGGCGATGGCCGCAAACACTGGGCGCGAACACGCTTGCGGAGTGGGAGCGCGCCGGGCACCTCAACTTTTACCATTACGGCGCCGGGAAAGAGCTGCCACTCGGCTACCAGCTCATCTCCGATGGCCTCACCTACGAGGATTACCCCGCTGTAACTCAGCCTTGTCTCATCTTTCATGGAAAGAACGACGATGTGGTTCCCGCCGGATGGTCCGCGGAGTTCGCGCAGGGCAAGCCGAACGTGGAGTTGTTGCTGGAAGAGTCGGACCATGAACTGCTCAACATCCTGGAACCAATGTGGCTGCGGATGCAACAATTCCTGTTCTGATTATTCGATGCGGAAGGTGTACTTCCCCTCGTATTTCTGGTCGCCGATCTTGTCGCGCACTTCGACAACAATGGTGTATTCGCCGGCGGGGAGTCCTTGCATGCGAAGATTCAAAATTCCCGAAACGTAGCGCTTCGCATAGAAATCCTTGTCCGTGATCGCCGCCGCGGTTGGTTCCTGATAGAGCTGTTTTCCGGACGGCCGGAAGACGGTCAAACCGTACTCGACGCCAAGTTGAGTGCCGGCGCCGTACTTAAACCCGACAATTTCGAAGCGTCCCCAGAGTTCCTCTCCGGCCTTATAGACGACAGGCTCCAGCGGAGCGCCGTCTTCTTCCGTGCGCAAAAAACGCATGTTGCGAATCGTGAGAGTGGGGCTTGGCTCCACCAACCTGCCGCGCAGAGCGAACCTGGTTTCCAGCCGCGCCTCCGTTTGGCCGATGGTATCTTTTGCGCGCACCACAACGCGGCATGCGGCGCAAAGAGCCGTGGGCGGAGTATCGAATTGAAAAACGATCTTCGGTTTCCAATCCTTGTCCTCCGGCGCGAGTTCTTCTTCAACGGTTTTGGTTTCCGCCTTCACCAAAGCTACTCCGGCCTCGTCGAAGACTTCCGCCGTCCATTGGACGTTCACCATGTCCTTGGCGTTTGCTTTGAAGCCGGCAACGCGTCCGGAGAAGTACACCGTTTCGCCGGCGAAGTAGCTCACCTCTCCGCGCAGCGGCGGGCTGTCCTCGTATTGGTGGAACATGGGCGACACAATCTCCAGTTTCTGGGCCCATGCCTCACGGGCCTGGAATGCCAGAACGGAGAGGAGTGCTAAGGTGCGAATCACTTCTTCATCGGAGGCAGTGCGGGTTGCTCGGAGAGGATCGGGTTGGCCTCCATACTCAACGTTAGCTCCACGTAGGCGAGCTGCTCATTCTCAAGCTCACCCGCGTCGCTAAGCTGCAGCTTGTAGGTGCCCACGGGCACGTCGAAAACCATGGAACCCGATAACGACGAACCGGGCTTAACCGTTCGAATCAGACCCATCCAACCGGTGAGTTCATCCACTTCGTCCAATTCGCGATATTGCTTTTTTGCGGGATCGACCAGGGCGAGAAGCGGAACGTTAATCGCCGCGGGGCCATTGTTCGTAACCGTCGCCTTCACCAATAGAAATCGATGTTGGGGCATCCTGGACTTTGCGCCGCTGCCCAATGAGGGGATCCAGTTGGTTTCCGTTACCGTGTACAGGAGCTTGCCAACCGACGCCGCTTCCCCCATCTTGAAAGTAATGGGTTCACCCTTGATCGATTTGTTGCTACATCCCACGGCCGCCGCAAGGGCCGCTAGACATAGAATCCGCTGGAAAACTTGAACCGCGCAGAGGTTTTGTTTCATGCTGGAATGATTCGAGGGTATCATGAATCTCAATAATTATGTCCGCGCCTTGTTGTTAGCCGTACTGACAGGCGGCGTCACGCAAGCCCAGGATCAGCATCCGGTTTCGAATCGCAAGTTCGCCGACGTTATGGGATTTGGCGGCGCGCCGTGGCTGGAGCGCTCCGAGCGGGACGCCGAAGAAGCGCCGGAAATGGCGCTCGATGCGATCGGTATCAAGCCGGGAATGATCATTGCCGATGTCGGCTCCG
Organism: Candidatus Solibacter usitatus; assembly: GCA_016191645.1. Lineage (GTDB taxonomy): Bacteria > Acidobacteriota > Terriglobia > Bryobacterales > Bryobacteraceae > CADEFT01. The sequence continues at coordinate 41,631 of JACPVQ010000116.1, read as the reverse complement.
GCACGGGTTATTTTTCCAGACGCATGGCCAAGCGTACCGGGGCGGCGGGAAAAGTTTACGCCGTGGACATTCAGCCGCGCATGATTCAGAGTCTGCAAGAGTATTCCAAACGGGAAGGAATCACCAACATTGAAGGGATTGTGAGCACGGCGAACGATCCGAAACTTCCGGCTGCATCCATCGACATGATTCTCATGGTGGATGTCTATCACGAATTCTCCAAGCCTCAGGAGATGCTGCGGAAAATGCGCGCCGCATTGAAACCGGGCGGGCGGATGATTCTGCTCGAATACCGCAAGGAAGATCCCAAAGTGCCCATTCGCCTGGAGCATAAGATGACAGTGGGAGAGGCGAAGGCGGAGATTGAGGCCGAAGGATTCCGCCTGGATAAAGTGATCTCTTCCCTGCCCCGCCAGCACATTCTGATCTTCGTGCCCACGGCGAACCAATGAACACTTGGCCTTCCGAACATTCGGAATACCGCGACGCCGCGACCGGCGTTCGCGTCCACCAGTTGACGTCGCAGGCATGCATCAATCACGCGACGTACTTTCTGCAAAGCTCCTTCACGCCGGACGGAAGGACATTGCTGTTCACCTCTTATCGAACGGGTTCGGCACAATTGTTCGAAGTAGACTTTCCCCACGGCGAGATTCGCCAACTGACCGCGGGCGGAGCCATTCATCCCTTTTCCGCGGCGATTCATCCATCCGGCGAGTCCATCTTCTTTGTGCGCGGCGGGGAAATTCTGGAATTGAACAGGAAGACTCTGGGAGAACGATCCATCGTTCGATGGGAAGGCGCTCAGTTAGGAGAATGTTCGCCGGACCGGCGCGGAGAATGGATAACCGCGGCGGCGAAGCAGGGCGCGCAGAGCGGCATCGTAGCGGGACGCGCGGACGGCACGCAATGGATCTTCATTCCATTTGAGAGGACGGTCATTCACCCGCAGTTTCATCCCTTGCAGCGCGAATGGATTGAGTTTGCGGGCGATCCGGCGCCACGGATGCATCGCGTGCGCCGCGATGGTTCGGGACTGGAGTGCCTCTATCGTCACACCAACGATGAGTTCGTGGTGCACGAAACCTTTCTAGGCGATGGCGGTCTAGGGGATAGCGGCGACCTTGTGTTCACGGTTTGGCCCCATGCCCTGCGGCGAATGAACTGGGAGAGCCGCGAAATAACAACGATTGCCTCGTTCAACGCATGGCACATCACGCCGAACCGCGCGGGAACCCTGGTTCTTTGCGATACCAATCACCCCGACGAGGGCCTGTTTCTGGTGGACGTTTTAACCGGCGAACGTAAGGCAATCTGCCAGTCCGGTTCCAGCAATCAAGGCTCGCAATGGAAGACGTCGCGCTATGCGCTGAAAGAAGATTTCGATCGCGCAAGAAACGCTGCCGAAGCGGGCGCGCTGAGTTGGATGGAAGTGGCTACCGATACTGTTTACGGTCCGCAGTGGACTCATCCGCACCCATCCTTTTCGGCCGATGAGCGAATGGTTGTGTTCGCTAGCGACCGCACAGGCCACCCTCAGGTGTACGTTGCGGAGTTAGACGAGGCCAACTAGCCCTGGTGGCCGCGCTTGCTGCGAACGTAGAGGCCGATCCACAGAAGGCCGCTGGCCAACATCGTGTACGTGGACGGCTCAGGAACTCCGCCGCCTGGCGGAGGAGGAACGGGAGGGCCCGCGCCGGCCGGTCCACCCGCCGCTAAGCTGGTTGCATCGTAGAAGCTGAAGGTCGATCCGCCGAAGCTGACCGGAGCTGCGCTCTGCGTGAAGGTGATTGACAAAGGCTGTGAAGCAAACGCTATGGTTGCCGGATCGAGAATGGGCCCAAAGGCAGGCGTGAACGTGGTGTCCAAATGCGCGGTGCCGCCGGCGGCAGTGGGGTTCACAAAGTTCAGGAACCCGCCTTGGCTGAAGGCCGTGTTGAGAGCGAACATCGTATGGTTCGGGAATGCGGGAGAAGGCTGATTGATGGGGGCGATGGTTCCATCGGTGACCACTACCGCACCCAGCGGGCCAGGATCGGCGACATCCGCAAAAGCAGTTCCTCTCACGTCAAAGTTGACGATGCCGCCGTCAATGGACGAGCTCACTAAAGTCAGCGCCAGCCCCCCAAAACTTAGATTGAACAATGGGGATGCCTCAATCACAGACGACGCTGCGGCTGCCATGAGAACCAGCGGGATAAACTTCCGAAACATACGAGAACTCCGATCTTGCGGTCTATGAGCGTTGTGCTCAACGCTCGATTCTCATCCTACGGGAGCATTCGTGGCGCAACAACGCCTCCGCCGTACTGTTATGCGCGTGCTTCGTCCTGGTCCAACGGATGCCGCGAATTGTTGTACCAAAGTCCCTAGGGCCTTGCACGTTTTGGCTCAACGTACCGGTGTCCTATCCGTATTCCCGGACGTAAGTTTGAGGTGCTTAGTACGAAAGGCGGCCGCAGGTTTTAGGACTGGACGCTTTGTGTTGCGCCGCGGCCAACAGCCTTGGCGGCGCGACGCCGCTGGCGGTCAAGCCGCAGCAATTCCTGACGACGCCGGGTCTTGATGTCGAGATCCAACAGACGCCAGAATTTGAGGAAATACTGAACGGCGGAGGCGACACCGAAGAAGACAACACCCCACATCCAGGCCATGGCGAATGTCGCGATCTCCGGTCTGCGGATACCGATCATGACAAGGGATATGGCGGTGACCTGCGCCACCATCTTTGTCTTGCCCAGATCGCTCACGGGAATGGTGATGCCGCTGGACGCCGCGATGGCACGCAGGCCCGTGACCGCGAATTCGCGCCCCACAATGAGAATCGCCATCCATCCTGGAGTCGCATGCACTTGCACCAGCGCAATGAGGGCGCTGGAAATCAGCAACTTGTCGGCAATGGGATCGAGCAGTGTGCCGACCGTTGTGATCTGCTTCCAACGCCGCGCCAGATAGCCATCCAGCATGTCGGTGGCGGCGGCTATCAGGAACGCCCACAAGGCCACGAATTCGTTGGCGATGGAGTATCCAAACACAACGAATGTCTTCGTCTCGGCGACCAAAGCGGCCACCAGGAGCGGAACAAAGAAGATCCGCAACAATGTGAGACTGTTGGGTATGTTCATGCTCTCTTGCCTTATTGAACCACAAAATCTCTCAACCGCCGCCGCAGCGATTCCGGGGCGCTAGCGACAATTTCGCAGGCCTCATCGTGATAGTCGACGCGTTCCACGGCGGCGTTGGAATGAATCTCGTGAATGGTTGCTCCGTCGCCGGCGGGGATGCGGAAATGCGTCTCCAGCATAGGATCGGCGGGAAGCACTTCATCAATCACTTGCAGCAGCCGCGGAATGCCGCTGCCCGTTCGGGCGGACACGGCTACCGCTCTTGTCCTTGAGGCATTCGCCTCCTCACCCAGCAGCCGCGAGATGGCGGCATCGGGACTGCTCTCGCCGGTTAAGTCGCTCTTATTCAAGACCAGGATTTGCGACGTCTCGGCAGCTTCAATCTCGCGCAGCACTTCCATCACCTGGCGCGCATGGTCTTCGGCCAGCGGACTGGAGGCGTCCACGACATGGATCAGTAATGCCGCCTGGCGGACCTCTTCCAGCGTGGCGCGAAACGCCTTCACCAGAGTTGTCGGAAGGTGGCGGATGAATCCGACGGTATCGCTCAAGAGCACCGCGCGCCGGGAAGGCAGCGGCATCTGGCGAACCGTAGGATCGAGCGTGGCGAAGAGCCTGGCGTCCGCCGCAACCGTCGAGCCGGTGAGGCGATTAAAGAGCGTGGACTTGCCGGCGTTCGTGTATCCCACCAAGGCTATGGTGGCCAATGGCACTTCCACGCGCTGGCGGCGCTGCGTGGCGCGCCCCATCTTCACATGCTCCAAATCCCGCTCCAGCTTTTGAATGCGGATGTGGATGCGGCGGCGATCCGTTTCCAATTTCGTTTCGCCGGGACCGCGCGTTCCAATGCCGCCTCCCAAACGCGACATCATCACGCCGTGCCCCGATAATCGCGGCAAGAGGTAGTTCAACTGCGCCAGTTCTACTTGAAGCTGCCCTTCCCGCGTCCGCGCGCGCGAGGCGAAAATGTCGAGAATCAGCTGCGTGCGGTCCAGCACTTTCACTTCCAGCGCTTTTTCCAGATTGCGCAATTGCGTGGGAGTCAGTTCGCGATCAAAAATCACCACGCTGGCGTCAAGACCCTTCACCATCGCGGTCAACTCCTGCACTTTTCCCTCGCCAATGAGAGTCGCGGCGTCGAAGCTCTCCCGTATTTGGATGAGATTGCCGGCAATGGCCGCGCCCACTGTGTGTGCAAGCGCCGCAAGTTCTTCCAATGACTCTTCGGGCGTCGCCTGCGAAGCCTCGGCAGCTGCCTGCGATGGGCGAAGCTTCCTTGCCACACCTACCAGAACGGCGGTCTCGGGAGATTCCGGTTTTGTCAGATGCGTGGTTCGGATCTATTCTGCCTCGGACATTCCAGTGTTGGGGGGTGCGCCGGGCGCGGAAGGATGAGTTCCCACCGCATACATGCCCTTGGGAACAACAACCGTGGAGATGGCATGTTTGAAGATCAGCTGCTCCTGGTTGTTGGTTTCCAGCACCACGGAATACTTGTCAAAACTCTTGATACGACCGCTCAACTTAACGCCGCTCATCAGATAAATGGTAAGAAAGGTCTTGTCCCTGCGAGCAGTGTTGAGAAAGGTCTCTTGAATGTTTTGTGCCAGCTTCTCCATTGTGTTTTCCTTTGGCCCTCCTTACTACTGGGGGTTCGGTTATTTTTTTCCGCTAGCTAAACGGTTCTACTAATTGTACCTATCATAACTAATCCGTGTTGCCGATTTGAATCCGCTAGACTATCCGGTAATGACACCATTCCTGAACTTCATCGAACAGCTTTCGCTGGCGGTATGGGTGGGGGCGATCGTCTTCTTCACGTTGTTCACAGCGCCCGTCCTGTTTCAGCGGCTGAATGAGGAGGACGCCACCAGAATCATCCGCATTCTCTTTCCGCGGTATTACTTATTGGGAACAGTGTGCAGTTTTCTCGTTGCCGGCGTGCAACTGGCAAGGGGGTTTCTTTGGTTTTGGGGAGGAATGATTGGGTTGGCAGCAGCGATGTTTCTGTTGCTGGGAGCGTTGAACCTTTACGCAAGGCAGGTACTTGCCCCGGCGATCAATAGAGCCCGCGATGCCGGGCCAGCGGAGAAAAAGCGGTTTTCAGCGCTGCACCTTAGGAGCGTGGCAATCAACGCATTCACGCTGATTGCGTGCGTGGCCTATCTGATCTGGATGGCGGGCCGGGGATACTGAACTACTTTTTCTTCGGCGCGATGGCCTTCTTCACGGGCGCAACGGCTTTCTTAGCCGGAGTCGCCGCTTGCACGGGCCAACCGACCAGGTTGTCCTTTTCCACTTCGAACGTAAGTGCAAACGGCTCACGAGTGAACGCGGCAGCCACGCCTTCGAATTCGATTTCGATGCCCGGGTCGGCCTTGCCGTTCAGAGCTTTCTCGAATTTCAGGATGACATCGCCGTCGGTGGCATTGGTCTGAGTCGTATCCATCTGAAGGACCAGTTCTTTGGGATTCGCCGCGGGCTTGTGAGAGATCAGGCGCCCTTTCAATCTGGTGAACTCCGTTCCCTCAATTTTGCCCGGAAGCGCCGCGCCCTTGACTCGTTCTTCGAAGAACTTCTCGCCTTCGGCCGTCGCCAATTCCTTCTTCATGTTCATCCAGAAGGCAAGTTGGGGATTCTTCGTCACGAACTCTTTTTCTTTCTCAGAGGCAATCTCACCGGAAGTCTTTATGACGTAACCTGCCGGAGGCTTGATCCCGTCCAAGGACAGCTTGCGTAACTCGGCCAAGCCGGCATCGTCCGCACCGTGATAGCTGTTGTAAGCCTTGACGAAGAAGTCATTCACTTTGACGCGATTCTCATCGGGAAAGCCGCCCTTGTCCTTCGTGAGGGTCGCCGCGCGGGCCAAATAGAAGAACGCTTCGGAGTTTCTGGCGGCGTTCTTTTGGCCACGAATGGTTGTGTACATCCAATACGAAGCTTCGCCGTCGTTCGGCGTCATCGCCAGCAACGTCATGATCGCCTTTTCTGTTTTTGCGGTGTCTTTGCCTTGCGTGGCAACCCAGGCGAGAACACGAGTCCCCAGGAGTTCCATGTCCTTGCGGGCCTTGGCCCAGGCATCGGCGGGCGTATTCGCCGGCTTCTTGTCGGCGGCGAACGTCGCGTCCAGGCTTGCCAGCAAGGTGGTAGCCGCCTTTTCCCCGTCGGCGAGAGCGCCAGGATCGGTGTTGTTGGCCGCCATCGACGTGAGATAGTAGAGCGCGGTGAGATCGGCGGGTGAGAGCACAAGAATCTCTTTAGCCGTCTTTGCGACATCCGCGCCTTTCCCAAGCGCGACGTAGGCAGTCAGGCTGAGGGTCAGACCTTCGTGCTTGAAGTTGGAGTTAGGATATTTTTCACGCCACGACTTCAAGCAGTCGAGCTTCTTGTTTGCATCCTGCTGCGTCGCGCACGAGTTGAACAGATCGTACTCTCCGCGGTCGATCCAGTCCTTTTTCGGCTGCTGCCCCAGCATCGACACCGCCAGCAATAGACTGGCGCAAACTGCCGTAGTACACATCTTCAAAAACACCGTCGCCTCCTCGCGCGCAAATGTTGGGTTACGGACGTAAAGCGGAGTATACCGGAATTGGTTGAATTTCCGCAACCTCTTGGACCGATTGAGTCAAGCCGCATACTCTACTCCTCGGCTATTGGACGCCGGACATAGGATGCAGGTTCCCGCTGCGCACTCTTCTCTCACGCAGCAACTTCCCCAGGGCCCACACCCAACAGAGGACAGTGAGAATCAGCGCCGCTATCCGTTCCCCGGTTGGGCCATATTCCATTAGTACGGTTGCGGGCCTGCCTTGGATGGTGCGCAAGCGGATATAACCCAGGTTGTCTTTATCTACTACTAAGCGCTGGCCGTCCTGTGTGGCGCGCCAACCGGGGTCATAGTTCATCAGGAGCGTAACAGCGTGGTCCGGGGGCACTTCACCACCCTCGATCCACAAACGGTTTTGCCCTTCCCAACGCAAGCCGGCAACGGCGCGGCCGGGGTTCTCCAATGCTTTGACGAATGTTTCCAGATGCCGCGTAGCGCCGCTTCGGGGCAGATCGTCTTCATAAAGGATAAAGCCGAGGCCCCTATAGGGGACGCGATACACGCGGTCGCCGCCGTGCTCATAGACTTTCTCCAGAGACGACTCTATACGTTCCGGCCGCTTCACGTCTCTGTAGTATTCTTCGGATTCCTGCCCGTGCACGACGGCATATTCGACGCCCATCGCCTGCAAGATCCAGCGCGTCTGTTCTGCTTCGTGGCCGGGGTCCAATCCGGCTCCCGATCGAATACGGTAGTCGAAGTCTAACGGCGTTCGCGAAAGGACGCCGGAATCGAATGTCCCATTCGTCTGGTTGAGATCGAACCACGAGTGAAGACGAAAGCGAAGTCCGCCGGAGACGTAGGCGCGGCCGGAAAGAGTCCGTTCGTTCAGCCAGTTTGCGACGCGATATTCGGCCGTCTCCTTTTCCGGGCGCAGCTTCCATGCGGAGTAGCCTTCGCCGGCAAACCGTCGCGCTTGCGGAAAGGCGCTCGATAGCAACAGCAAAGATGCCGCGATCACGCAGAAGCGGTTAACCTCGCCGCCTGCCTTCCAGCCAACGCGCAGCCATTCTGCGGCAGCCAGGGCCAGGAAGAGTTCCATCTCCAATGCATAGCGCCGCGATTCGGGAATGGCGTCGACGCCGTGCGCGTAGTGGCCCTCAGTCAGCGCCGCGAAAATAAAAAAGCAGATGGTGACAAAGCAAAGATAGCGGTGCTGAAACTCCTTGCGGAACAGCCACCAAAGCAATGCCGACACGGCGGCAATCAGCAGCAACGCCAATCTCTGTCTGTTGGCGAGAGTATAACCGAACGCGTCCTGCGGCCAGTTGAGAGCCACGGCGCGAATGAAGGTCGGCGTGAGCCAAAAGCATGCCAGGCCGTAGGCGAGCAATCCCGCCATCGCTACTCTTGCATGCCGGAACGTTTCCGCGCGCCGGATCAGATAGACCGCTAGCAATACCGTGCAGCAAACAGCAAGGGCCAAAGCGGCAATCCAGTGCGTCAAGGCCACCGCCGCGAGTCCCAACGCCGCGGCAAAAACTCTTCGGAAGCCGCGGTCCTTCGCCGCTTCCCACACTCCGATCAGCGCCAGCGGCAACAGCGCGAGACCGCCATTGTGCGGACCTTCGCCGTACTTCACCATCACGTGCAATCGCCACGGAATGGGAAGCAGTCCGCGGTCTTTGTCGACGGTTTGAAACAGATCGTAGGAGGGCGAGCAGAACGTATAGGCAATGGCCGCCGCCAAGGCCCACGCGCGGCTGCGGGTTGCGTACAGAGCAAATAGAAACAAACTCACGGGACCAAAGCACGCGAACGTTGCCGTCACCTGTCGATAGGCTTCCAGCGCGCTCAAGTCCGGATGCAGCCGCATCCAAAGAGCCACTGTATACGGCAGGCCCGGAAGATACAGGTGATGCGTGGAGATGCCGCCGTATGCGTTGGCGTTCCATCCCCAAGGGTTGGGATGCTGCGCTAAAAATCGGGAGATTCCCGCGTAGCCGCTTTCAATGGATCCGCGATATGGTTGCGCGCCACCTTGGAAGAGGGGCAGATTGAGCCAAATGTTCAAGGCGAACAACGCCAGTGCCAATAGCGCCACCGCGATTGCCGGACGGCGCGTCACAGAATCCTCCTCCTGCGGAATCCCATCCAGAGGAACAATCCGGCGGAGCCTGCGAACACCACGCGCCCCACGTGATTCTCCAACGGCGTTTCGAATTCCAACCGGACATCGTGGTTGCCGGGCTGCGCGTCGATGCGCATAAACCCAAGCCGGGATTTTGTCACCGTCAGCGGCTGCGCTCCGCTGTAGGCGCGCCATGCCGGGTCATAGGCAACTTGCACGAATAGAGTTTGTCCAGCGGCGATGGGTGCGTGAATCCATAAACGCTCGGTGCCTTCCCATCGCGTGGACGCCGGCGCATCGGGACCTTTTTCCAATACGTCCGCAAGTTGATACAGCAGCCACGCGCCGGGGTCCTCCGGAAATGGGGGAAGCGCGTCCAGATCTTTTGTGGAAACCACGCGCGCCAACCCCGGATAACGGCGCGGCACTTTGTAAATGCGATTCCCTTTGCGATCGTCAAAAGCCACTGGCAGCACGTTGACGAATTTCTGTGGATGCGAAACGTCTTTGTAGTGCTCGGCGCTGGTCTTGTCGGCGACGAAGGCTGCGTCGACGCCTGTGCAAATCAGCCATGCAATGCTGTACTGCGCGTCTTCGCTCATGCCGAGAATCCACGTCGCGGGTTGCGGCGTAGGATTGAGCAGCCCTTGTTCCGATCCTCCTCCCAACTCCGCCAGATCGTACCAGGCGTTGAACCAGAAGCGTATCGTGCCATTCGTGTAGACACGCGCGTCCGGCATGTTCTTTGCCAGCCAGTCGGTAACCTGAAACTCAATGCGGTCCTCAACCTTGCCGCCCGGCACGAAGATCTTCCAGCCGCCTCCGATGTATCGCCGTACGCCGCGCAGCGCAATCAGCAACACAATTACGATGGCGATTCGCTTGAATAAGGTGCTCCTAAACTCTGAAGTGCTGTGTGGGGCAGGTCTCCAGACCTGCGGCGGGATCTCCAGATCCCGCCCCGCCTCGGCAGAGGCGGTCTGGAGACCGCCTCGCAGATCTGGAGATCTGCCCCACAACATTCTCAGGCCTTCCGCGGCGGCCAGCAGTACGAACATGTCCCATTCGGGAATCATGCGAAACGGCTCGCCGATCACGCGGAACTCGAAGAAGCGATTCCCCACCACGTTCAAAGTAAGCAGCGCTACCGCGCCCAAGAGGAAGACAGGCGTCTGTAGATGCGGCCGGTTTCTTGCCCACCGTTCGGACACTTTCAAATAAACGATCAGCAGCAGCACCGTCACCCACATGGACCAGCGGTTGCCGCGTTCGCTCACGAATCGCATGTTGTCCACGGTGATGGCGAAGTAGGAAGGGACCAGCCAGAACGCGGTTAATCCGTAGCTGAGAGCCACAATGGCCGCGGCCCGCTTGAAAACGCGCTTGTCGCTCGACGTCACGTAGCAGGCCCACAGAACGATGGGGAACAGCATCGCGAGAGCCGTCGCGCCGTAAAAATTATTGGAAACGGCGAGTGCGCATGCAAACGCCGCGGCCGCGATCCAACCATAGCTCCCCTGCCGCAGAGCGCGCAAGGAAAAGGCGATGGCAAACCCGAGCACGGCAAGCGCGCTCATGTGAGGACCCTCGCCGTACCGCGCCAGCACGCCCAATCGCTGCGGCTCAGACCACGATCCCTTCGCATCGCGGTGAATCTCCGGGAAGACGAGGAACCCCGGAGAAACTGTGGCGACCAACAATGCAGCCACTAGCGCGAAGCCTCGCGAGCCGCCGAGGGTGCGCGCCAGAACATACACGCCTGCAATGCCTAGAGCGTAGAAGAATCCCACGTAGATGTGATAAGCGCGCGCCGTGCCGACGTTCATAGCCTTGGCCAGACCCGCCGTTCCGTATCGCAGCGCGGGCGGATAGATGTAATCGAACCGCGTGCCCGTGTACCAAAGCGGCTGCCAGCGTGGAGCAGGCCAGTGATCCTTCAGGAATCGCGCGTCGGCGATGAAGGTGCTCTCAATAGAAGCCCACTTGTCGCTGTAGTCGAGTTTGAAAATGGGTGCAATCAGACAAGCCGCGAGAACGAAGACGAGAACTCCGTCCATCCACCAGGAGAGTGGATGTGAGGAGCGTAGAAATCGATGCACCGGCTATCCTTGCAGCTTCCGCTTCACTTCGCCGGCATGCGCGCGAATGTTGCGAATCGCCCCGGCGATGGTCTCCATGCCGGAGCGCGGCCCAAGCAGCATTGTCTGCGTGAACCACACCGCCTCCCCGCAGAGCTTGTCGTTCTGCGGGCAGTTTGTGCGATCCGGCCACTGCTTTCGCTCCGCCGGCGAAAGAAATCGCTGATAGCCGCGCGTTTGGAAGGTTTTGTCGATGAGCGGATTCTTGTTCAGCGGCGAATACCCGGACGATGCGCCGATGCCTTCCGCCTTCAGCGCGTTGAGAAACTGAGCGCGCGACAAACCGTCAAACTCCGCTGCCTTGTAGCGGAACATATAAAGATGCCAGGCATTGCGCGTGCAGCCGGGATACAAGAGCGCCGGAACGATACCCGGGATTTCGTTGAACATCTTCGTCAAATAGGCCGCGTTCGATTCGCGCTGCTGCGATTGTTTTTCCAAGCGCGTCATCTGCGCCATTAACAGCGCCGCTTGAAACTCCGTCATGCGCAGGTTCAGTCCATTGCCCACGTAGGAGTGCGGCCGGTGCGAACTGTTCCCGTTGTTGTGAAATCCCGAGCAGTGCAGGAAGACTTCTTCCTCGTTGGTAAGAATGGCCCCGCCTTCGCCGGAGTTGAGATTATTCGAAGCCTGAAAACTGAAGCATCCGGTGACGCCGTAGGTGCCCACTTTCCTGCCCTTCCATTCGCCCAAATGCGCCTGGCAGGCATCTTCGATCACTGGAATGCGATGGCGGTTGGCCACCTTGAGAATGGAATCGAGATCGGCCGCCGCGCCGGCCATGTGAACCGGGATGATCGCCTTCGTGGCGGGTGTGATGGCAGCCTCAATACGCGCGGGGTCGATTTGAAATGTAGCGGGATCGACGTCGACGAAAATCGGAATCGCCTGCCGTTCGAGGATTGCGTTCAAGGTTGCCACGAAGGTGTACGGCGGCAGAATCACCTCATCGCCCGCGCCCACTTGCAACACGGCAAGCGAGGCGAGCAGCGCGCTGGTTCCATTCGCCACGGCCACGCAATGGCGAGCGCCGGTCAGCCGCGCATAGCTTTCTTCGAACTCCTGAACTTTTTTCCCATAGCCGCGAAACCATTTTCCGCCACGGAAAACATTCAGCAGGGCTTTCTCGTCCGTCTCATCGGTGATGGGCCAGGCAACCGGGCTGACTTTTGCAGGCGAACCGCCGAGTACGGCAGGCTTGTCCGTTGCGGCGGAAACAAGAGTGGCGGCCGCGGCCGCGCTGACAAAACTGCGCCGTTCCATGCCCCCATTATGACTCCGTATGCCTTCCGGACGCATTCGTCAAGCCGGGACGAATTGCTTTGTGGGAGAACTGCCCCAGCAGGCTCCAGCCCCGCCGCTGATCGCGCAAATGATTTGTAGTTCATCGCGCGGCATGAGCGCGGCATCCAATTTCATGGCCGCATCGCCGTTGATGAAGAACCGGATGTGCTGCCGTACGCCATCCTGTTCATCGATCATGCGAAAGCGGATTCCGGGAAATTGGCGGTCGAGATCGAGTAAGACTTCGCCGAGCGTCCCGCCATTGGCCGTCACCTGACGCCGGTTCTTTGTATACGAAACCAGAGGTGTCGGGATAAAGACCGTCATGGCTTCCGCGCAACTTCGACACTGTAAATGTGCGGAAGATGGCGTCCGATGCAGGCCCATGATTCGCCTTCGTTGCGGCTGGCCCAGACTTCGCCCGACGTCGTGCCGAGATAGATCCCCGCCGGCGATTCGCTGTCGCCGGTGATTGCCTGGCGCTTGACGGTCCAATGCGCGTTCTCCGTTGGGAAGCCCTTATCTTGGCGCTGCCACGATTTTCCGGCATTCCGCGTGACGTAGAGAGCGGGCTTACCGGCGGGACTCGTGCGCGGCCAAACGGTGGTGCCATCCATGGGAAAAACCCAAGCCGATTGATCGTCGCGCGGATGAACGACGATGCCGAATCCGATGTCGCCGATTTTTTTCGGCAGCTTCATTCCGATGCGATCCCAAAGGCGGCCTGGCCGGTCCAGGCGGTAAACACCGCAATGGTTTTGCATGTAGAGACGGTCTGGATTCACGGGCGAGTAGCGCACGCAATGCGGATCGTGGCCGTATTCGGCATTGGGATCAGGCAGGAAGTCCGCCGCGCAGCCCTTGTTCAAAGGAGCCCACGACGCTCCTTGATCGGTGGACTCGAACATTCCGCCCGAGGACATGCCGATGTACATGTGGCGCGCATCGCGCGGATCGACCAGAATGGAGTGCAGCGTCGCGCCGTCCGGCGGACCTTCTTCTCCGTCGTTGCACCACTTGGGACGCAGCGGATGATCGTTAAAGCCCGTGACGGACTGCCAGGTGTCGCCGCTGTCTTCAGTGCGGAAAAGACCTTGCGGACTCGTGCCCGCGTACCAAACGCCTCGCTCAGAAGCGTGGCCCGGCGTGAGCCAGAACACGTGCTTCACCACACGCCCCGAACCGTCTTCCGCCTTCGCGAACGCCGGCGGTTTGGAAGATTCTTTCCACGTCTTTCCGGAATTCGTGGATCGCATCAGCGTCGGGCCCAAATGGCCCGGCCTCGCGGCCATTAGAAATACGTTTAGCTGCCGCGGGTCCTGCACAATATGGTTCACAATCTGGCCCAGCAGTACGGGACCACGCGTTGTCCACTTGCGCCGATTCTTGTCCGAATCGAGAAAAAACGCGCCCTTGCGGGTTCCGATGAGGAGTTGCATATTTGCACATGGGAGCACAGTGAAATGGTTGGAAGCAAGACAGCGGCGGTTTACAAAGGCTGGGCTTAAGCCGCAGTCGTGATTTCAACTTCTCCGGCCAAGCTCATGGTTCGGGAACAGCCTCTCCGAACTCTTGAAGCGTATCCAAATGGCCCTGAATCGCTTCCCGAATGTTCAGCTTCGTTTCGTCCAGGGTCTGGCCTGTCGTGATGCACCCTGGGAGATCTGGAACGTACGCCGCCCAATTATTTTCGGCTCGTTCAAAGATGACGGCGGACTTAACGCTCACGCGATCCCATTCTACTCTTGTCCAGGACTTATCAAATGAAAAAGCCCGCCGCTTTCGCGACGGGCCTTGATCAAACAGAGCTTGGACTGGTTTAGTAGTCCATGCCTCCCGGTCCGTGCTCGCCGCCGGGGGCGGGAGCGGCCTTCTTCTCGGGGATCTCGCAGATCATCGCTTCGGTGGTCAGCATGAGTGCGCTGATGGAGGAAGCGTTCTGCAAAGCCGAGCGGGTGACCTTGGCGGGATCGATGACACCGGATTTCACCAGGTCTTCGAATTCGCCCGTGGCCGCGTTGAAACCGTAGTTGATGTCCTTGCTGGACCGAACCTTCTCAACCACGATTGCGCCTTCATAGCCGGCGTTGCCGGAGATCTGGCGCAGCGGCTCTTCGCAGGCGCGGCGCACGATATCGACGCCGATCTGCTCATCGCCGCTAAGCTTCAAGCTGCTCAACACGTGGGCCGAGCGCAGCAGGGAAACGCCGCCGCCGGCGACGATGCCTTCTTCGACAGCCGCGCGGGTTGCATGCAGCGCGTCTTCCACGCGAGCCTTCTTTTCCTTCATTTCGGTCTCGGTGGCCGCGCCGACCTTGATCACCGCGACGCCGCCGGCGAGCTTCGCCAGCCGCTCCTGCAACTTCTCGCGATCGTAGTCGGAGGTGGTCTCCTCAATCTGCGCGCGCAGCTGTTTGATGCGGCCTTCGATTTCCTTCTGTTTGCCGTTGCCATCGACGATGGTCGTGTTGTCCTTATCCACGGTGACACGCTTGGCGCGGCCGAGGTCTTCCAGACGAACGCCTTCCAACTTGATGCCGGTCTCTTCCATGATGGCTTTGCCGCCGGTGAGAATGCCGATGTCTTCCAGCATCGCCTTGCGGCGGTCGCCGAAGCCAGGGGCCTTCACGGAGCAGGCGTTGAGCGTGCCGCGCAGCTTGTTCACCACCAGAGTGGCAAGCGCTTCACCTTCCACTTCCTCCGCGATCACCAACAGCGGCTTGCCGCTACGGGCGATCTGTTCGAGCAAGGGCAGCAGATCCTTCATGTTGCTGATCTTCTTTTCGTGGATCAGGATGTAGGGATCTTCCAGGACGCATTCCATGCGGTCGGCGTCGCTGATGAAGTAGGGCGAAAGATAGCCGCGGTCAAACTGCATTCCATCCACGGTGGCCAGCTCGGTGCTCATCGTCTTCGATTCTTCGACGGTGATGACGCCGTCCTTGCCAACCTTCTTCATCGCTTCGGCAATGGTGTTTCCGATGGTCACATCGCCGTTGGCGGAGATGGTTCCCACTTGGGCGATCATTTCGCCGGTCACCGGCTTGCTGTGCTTTTTGACCTCTTCGACAACCGCTTCCACCGCGCGCTCAATGCCGCGCTTCAGGGCCATCGGGTTCGCACCGGCGGCAACGGACTTGACACCTTCGCGGTAGATCGACTGCGCAAGGATGGTGGCCGTGGTGGTCCCATCGCCCGCGACATCGGAGGTCTTGGAGGCCACTTCGCGCACCATCTGCGCGCCCATGTTCTCCAGCGGATCCTTCAACTCGATTTCCTTCGCTACGGTCACGCCGTCCTTGGTGATGGTGGGGCCGCCGAACTTCTTCTCCAGAACGACATTGCGTCCCTTGGGGCCCAGAGTCACCTTCACTGCGTCGGCCAGTTGGTTTACGCCGCGCAGGATGGCCTGGCGGGAGTTCTCGCTATAAACAATCTGTTTTGCTGGCATCTTTATTTGCTCCTTGATTCCTTACTTCTTTTTCTTGCCGGCGCCGTTGCCTTCCAGTACGCCAAGAACTTCGTCTTCGCGCATGATCAGGTACTCGTTGCCATCAATCTTGATGTCGCTGCCGGAGTACTTTCCAAAGAGGATCTTGTCTCCAACCACTACATCCAAGGCGATCAGCTTGCCGTCTTCGGCGCGCTTGCCTTTGCCAACGGCGACGACTTCGCCTTCCTGCGGCTTTTCTTTCGCCGAATCGGGAATGATGATGCCACCCATCATCGTTTCTCCGCTTTCTTCAATCCGCTTGACCACAATGCGGTCATAGAGGGGCCGAATATTCATTTTCTTAATGGACCTCCAACGTCAGGGTTCGACTTACTTCGATTTGGCGTGGCGCGGACGGGGCGTCGCCTGTCCGATCCACACAAAGATATTATTAGCACAAGACCATGAGGAGTGACAAGAAAAAAGTATAAGTAGTTAAAAATAAGTAAGTTATATTACATTAACAAACATTAATCAAGCGGATCAGCCGCCATGGTACACTGGACCCTTGCCTGTCGTTTCCGCGGTTAGCTACCTCAATACCACGCCTCTCATTTGGGGCTTTGAGAAGACAGATCTGGGCCGCCAAATCCGTCTTGAGTACGATTTGCCGGCGGTTTGCGCCGATCGTGTACGCGACGGACTCTCCGATATTGGAATTCTGCCGGTGATTGAGATCGAGCGGCAGGGGCTGGAATGGCTGCCCGGCACGGGGATCGCGTGCCGCGGCGCGGTACGCAGCATCCTTCTCATTTCCAAGAAGCCACTCGGCCAGGTTCAGAGTTTGGCGCTCGATTCCGGGTCGCGGACTTCGGTGATGCTGGCGCGCATTCTTCTCGCCGAGCGGTATGGGTCGGCTCCCTCCTGCCACAATATGCCGGCCGATTTGCCAACGATGCTTGCGGCGGCGGATGCGGCCCTCGTCATCGGCGATCCCGCGCTGCGACTGGATCCCGAGTCGTTGCGCCGTCAATATGAGGTTCTCGATCTTGGCGAAGAGTGGGCGCGATACACGGGCCTGCCAATGATCTTTGCGTTGTGGGCGGGCAAGAGCGATCATCTGCGGGCCGGCATGCAGGAACTGTTCGCGGCTTCCTGCCGTTACGGGTTGGAACACATCGACGACATCGTGGCGAGCGAAGCCCCGGCGCGGGGGATTCCTCTGGAACTGGCAAGGAAGTATTTGAGTCGTCACATCGTGTCTGAATTGGTGGAACGCGATTACCAGGGAATGCGCGAGTATCTGCGCCTGGCGCGGGAATTGGATACGCTGAAAGTAGCCGTATCTCAAGGCAACTCCGTATGATGACCCACCGCGAAGCATGTGACCTTCTGCAAAGTGACGACTTAGTCGGTATCGGCATGGCCGCCGACGCGGTGCGCCGCAAGCTGCATCCGGAAGGCGTGGTCACCTACATCATCGACCGCAACATTAACTACACGAATTTCTGCACGGAGTATTGCAGCTTCTGCGCCTTCTACCGGCCGATGGGGCACAAAGAAGGTTACGTGCTTCCGATGGAGACGATCTTCGAAAAGATTCAGGAAACCGTGGACTTGGGCGGGACCGGCGTACTGATGCAGGGCGGGCTGCACCCCGATCTGAAGATCGAATGGTATGAAGATATGCTGCGCGCCATCAAGGGGAAGTATCCACGGGTGCACATGCATTGCTTTTCCGCGCCGGAGATTACGAACATCGCCGAAGTGAGTGGGCTCGATTTGCATGACACCATTGCGCGTCTACGCGACGCGGGGCTTGATTCCATTCCGGGCGGCGGCGCTGAGATCCTTGATGATGCGGTGCGCCATCGTATCAGCCGATTGAAATGCTCGACGCAGGAATGGATTGATGTCCACCTCGCCGCGCACCGTCTTGGGATGCGAACCACTGCCACCATGATGTTCGGCTGCGGCGAAACTATCGAGCAGCGTGTCAATCATTTGGAGACCGTGCGCCGCATTCAGGAAGAGACCGGCGGATTCACGGCTTTCATTCCGTGGTCGTTCCAGCGCGAGAACACTTCGCTGGGACGGTTCGTGAAAGAAGAGGCGACCAGTGTGGAATACCTGAAAACATTGGCCGTCTCGCGCATTTTTCTGGAGAACTTCCTGAACGTGCAATCTTCGTGGGTTACTCAAGGGCTCAAAGTATGCCAGCTCGGGCTGCGCTTTGGCGGCAACGATGTGGGCAGCATCATGATTGAAGAGAACGTTGTATCGGCGGCGGGCACCCGCAATCGCGCCAACGAAGAAGAGCTGCGCCGCATGATTCGCAGCGCCGGATTCCTGCCGAAACAGCGCGACACCCTCTATAGGACGTACTTCCTGAACTGAGTAATGCCTCCCCTTATTGAAGTCGCGAATCTGGTGAAAGAGTTTCGCGCCTTCGATAGACAGGAAGGACTGCGCGGGGCGATCGCAAATCTGTTTCACCGTAAGTACCGGACCGTGCGCGCCGTCGACCGCATAGATTTTCGCATCGCCGCCGGCGAGATGGTCGGCTACATCGGTCCGAATGGGGCGGGCAAATCCACCACGGTCAAAATGTTGACGGGTATTCTGATGCCCACCGGCGGAGAGATCCGCTCCAACGGCTTTCATCCCTTTGAGCAGCGCACAACGTACACACGCACCATCGGCGTCGTATTTGGGCAGCGCACGCAGCTGTGGTGGGACATCGCCGTGGCGGAGTCGTTCCGCCTTCTGAAGAGTATCTACGGTGTGACGGATTCAGACTATGACGCGCGCATGAAGCGCTTCGATGAGGTGTTGGAGATTGGACGATACCTGCGAACGCCCGTTCGCAAACTGAGCCTCGGCGAGCGAATGCGTTGCGACGTCGCGGCGGCGTTGCTGCACAATCCGCCGATCCTGTTCCTCGATGAGCCGACCATCGGATTGGATATTGTTGCGAAGGAACGAATCCGCGAATTTCTCAAGGAGCAGAATCGCCAACAAGGGACTACCGTTCTCCTGACTACGCACGACTTGGCGGATATCGAAGAGCTGTGCGCCCGCTTGATGGTGATCGACAAAGGCGTGCTGCTGTTTGACGGACCGCTGGCCGAACTGAAACGAAGATTGTGGCGCGAGATGGCGGTACGATTCCAGCTGCGTGATCGCGAACAGGCGGAAAAACTGATGGCCGCAACGCTGCCGGGCGTCACCATGCAGCGTAGCGGAGACTTGACGGTGCGCGCGAAGTTCGATAGAGAGCGTCAAACCTCGGCGGACGTCATTCGCGGCGTGCTGGCCTTGGCGGCGGTGATGGATATAGCGATTGAGGAAGAGTCGATTGAGGACGTGGTGAAGGAAATCTACACCGGAACCTCATTGCGAGAGCCGGTGGCATGAACGCGCGCGCGTTGTTCGCCTTTGCCCGCATGGGATTCCTCGACATGCTGGCGTATCGCGTGCGCTATTACACCGGAGTGATCAACTATTTCATCAACGTCACGGTGTACTACTTCATTTGGAAGGCGGTGTTCTCCGCGAATCCCGGTTACGGCGGATTCCGCATGGAAGAGATGATCACCTACGTCGCGGTGGGCTGGATCATCCGTTCGTTCTATTTCAACAACATCGACTGGGACCTTTCGATCAGCATTCAGGAAGGCAAGATCGCGATGGAGATGATGCGGCCGGTGAGCCTACCCTTAAGCTATATCGGACGCGCGATGGGCGAGGCGGCGTTTCGCGCCATTCTTCTGGCGATACCGGTGAGTATCGTGCTGGCGATTGTGTTCCCTATCCTGCCGCCGAAAAGCCCGGCGCATTTGGGGTTGTTTTTCCTTTCGCTTCTGGGCAGCGTGTTGATTGTCGCGTCGTTGAACTTCCTGGTTGGCAGTTGCGCCCTGGTGTTGATCAGCATTCAAGGCCTGCTGCGATTCAAGTTCTGGATGCAGGAGTTGCTGAGCGGTCTGCTGGTTCCGCTGGCGCTGTTCCCCGCGCCGCTGCGCGCCGTCAGTTCGTGGCTTCCGTTCGAACATATTGGGTACACGCCGATGATGATCTATCTCGGAAAGACCAGCTTCGCGCAAGTGCGATCGACCTTGATGTTGGAACTTTGCTGGGTGGTTGGTTTGCTCTTCGCGGGCGTCTGGGTTTGGAACCGGCTGAGCCGCGCGATCACGATTCAAGGAGGCTGATCTGCTGCGCTACGCAAGACTACTGGGACAGTACACGCTGCAATATGCCAAGCAGCGCCTGGAGTATCGCGGCGATTTTCTGATCAGTCTGTTGACCATGACGCTGGCCACCGTCTTTGGCCTGGCCGTTGTCTACCTGATGTTTCCATCGGCGCGCCCCCTGCCCGGCTGGACGTTTCCCGAGTTGCTGTTCCTCTACGGATTCTCCCTGCTTCCCATGTCGATGTTTAACGTGATCAGCGTCAATCTCTACCAGTTCAGCGAGACGTATCTGATTCAAGGAAAAATGGACCGCGTCCTGCTGCGGCCGGTGCATTCGTTGTTCCAGGTCCTGTGCGAGCAGTTGCGCCTTGAAGCTATGGGAGATGCCGTGCTGGGCATCGTCATCCTCATTGCCGCGTCGAAGTCTCTTACTCTCACCATCACTCCATTCGACATGTTTTTTCTGGCAATCGCGGCGATCTTCGGCGCGGTGCTGTACACGGCGATGTTCACGGCGCTGGCGGCTTGTTCGTTCTGGTTTGAAGATCGAGTGGGAATCATGCCGCCTGTGTATAACCTCATTTCCTTCGGCCGGTACCCCCTGGACATCTACAATGGATTTATCAGGGTTCTACTAAGTTGGGTGGCGCCGATGGGCTTTGCCACCTTTTATCCGGCGGCCTCCATTCTGCGCCCGCAGGCGTTTGGATTCTACGCGTGGTTGATTCCGGTGGTAACGGCCGCGTTTTGCATGTTGGCGATTTGGGTGTGGAACCGCGGCATCCGCGCCTATGGGTCGACCGGCACTTGAGCCGGTGTAGCCGCGAATGAGAAAATCAATTTTGGAGAAAAAACATTTTTCATGTCTCTTGTTGTTGTCGGATCGGTAGCATACGACGGGGTGGAAACCCCGCACGGCAAAGTGGACCGCATGCTGGGCGGGGCCTGCACTTACATTTCCCTGGCTGCAAGCTACTTCACGCAGGTGAAGATCGTAGGGATCGTGGGAGACGATTTCGCGCAGGAAGATAGCGATCTGCTGGCCTCGCGCGAGATCGATCTTGCGGGATTGGAGCGCGTGCCGGGGAAGACCTTCTTCTGGGCGGGCGTTTATTCGCAGGATATGAATGACCGAACGACACTCACCACCGATCTGAACGTCTTCGCCAATTTCGATCCGAAGCTGCCGGAGCACTATCGCAATCAACCGTATGCGTTTCTGGGAAACATTCAGCCCGCATTGCAGCACAGCGTCCGGCGGCAGATGAACGGCGTGCGCCTGCTCGGCGGCGACACGATGAATTTCTGGATCAACGATTTCCGCGCCGAACTGTTGGAAACCATCCGCCATTGGGATTTCCTGCTTATCAATGACAGCGAGGCGCGCCTGCTTTCCGGCGTCAATCATTTGGGCCAGGCGGCGGAGAAGATTATGGCGATGGGGCCGAAGTCGCTCATCATCAAGCGCGGCGAATATGGCGCGATGCTCTTCCATTCCCAGGGATACTTTGCCGTTCCGGGCTATCTGTTGGAGCAGGTTTTCGACCCGACCGGCGCCGGCGATTGCTTCGCGGGAGGCTTCATGGGATATCTGGCGGGCGAAGGGGTCGACCCTGGTAAGGGCCCCATCGACGCGAAGATTCTGGGCCGTGCCGTTGTATACGGCTCGGTCATGGGTAGCTTCTGCTGCGAGCGCTTCGGTGTGGAGCGATTCCGCACGCTGACGCGGAAAGAAATCGATCGCCGCTTTGAAGAATTCCGGACGTTCACGTCGTTCTAAGAAATCCTCCGGAGCGCAGTTCGGCTTCCTGGATGTGGCAGGCGTGTGCCTGCTGCTTGCCGTCATCAGCGCCGCGGCCATCGCGTGGCATTATGCCCACGGCTACCTTCTGTATTATGGCGACGCGCAGGCGCATTTAGGCATCGCGCGGCGCGTTATCGATTCGCGCACTCCTGGCCCAATGCAAATTGGCACCGTCTGGCTGCCTCTTCCTCATTTGTTGATGCTGCCATTCGTGCGCGTGGACAGTTGGTGGCGAAGCGGATTGGCGGGCGCCATTCCCAGCGGCATCTGTTTTGTCATCGCCGGCGGATTTCTTTATGCCGCCGTGCGAAGACTCTTCACTTCGCAATGGGCCGCCCTTGCGGCCGTGCTGCTGTTGGCCGCGAATCCGAACATGCTGTACCTGCAATCCATTCCCATGACCGAACCGGTTTTTCTGGCGGCGTTGATGGGCCTGCTCTACGCGATGGTCTGGTTCCGTCAACGCCACGGGATTTGGCCGGTGCTGTTGGGTGCCGTCTTTTCGTTGACGGCATCGTTCACGCGCTACGAGGGTTGGTTTCTGCTGCCATTCGCGGCTTTGTATTTCGCTGTGACGGGAGGGAAACAACGGTGGTGGATGGGTATGTTGTTTGGCGCGCTCGCATCCCTTGCGCCTCTCGCATGGCTCGCTCACAACTGGTGGTACTACGGAAACGTTCTGGAATTCTACGACGGTCCCTATTCCGCGCAAGCGATCTACCAGCGGGCGCTGCAGAGTGGAATGGATCGATATCCGGGCGATCACGATTGGACCCGGGCTTTCGCGCAATACGCGGCTGCCGCGCAATTGTGCGCGGGTGGCGCGCTACCGCTGCTGGCCGCGGCAGGATTCATCGCCGCGCTATGGAAGCGGGCCTTCTGGGTTTTGGGGTTCCTTGCTCTCCCCTCGGTTTTTTACGTGTGGAGTCTGTACGGATCGGGCACTCCCATCTACGTGCCACATCTGTGGCCGAACAGCTACTACAACACGCGCTACGGCTTGGCGGCCTTTCCGTTGCTGGTCTTGTGTGCGGCCAGTCTCGTCGCTGTGATTCCCGCAAGGATGCAGATGGTCACAACAGCTCTTGTGGTTTTCGTGGCGGCACTGCCCTGGCTCGTCTATCCACGCGCGGAAAACTGGATCTGCTGGAAGGAGTCGCAAGTCAATTCGGAAACCCGCAGAGCGTGGACGCGCGAAGCCGCTGCTTACATTGGCCCCCGGTATCGCTCCGGCGAGGGGATCTACACCAGCTTCGGCGACATGGCGGGAATTTTTCGCGAGGCCGGCATTCCGCTGAAGGAAACACTTTATGACGGCAACCATCCGCTGTGGAACGCCGTAGAGCAGCGGCCCGATCTGTTTCTAAACGAAGAGTGGGCTATTGCCATGAGTGGCGACACGGTGTCGAATACATTATTGAAGGCCGACCGGCTCGGCCGGCGCTACATCTATGAGAAAATAGTAGAGATCAAGAACGCTCCGGTCATCGAGATTTACCGGCGTCAATCCTCCGCACATGAGAATCCCATTCACGAAAGCGCACGGGGCGCGCAATGACTTCGTGCTTACGTGGAAAAATGAGGCGCCCGATGCCGATTTGCGCGCGGCGGCGCGCGCCATCTGTGACCGCAACACAGGCGTCGGCGCAGATGGATGGATCTTGGTGACGCGCATGCAGGGCGACACCAATGGATCGATCCAGCTGTACAACTCCGACGGCAGCGATTCGGAAATCTCCGGCAACGGTACACGTTGCGCCGCGGCATTGCTGTTGGAAGATGGCGTTTCCGCGGAAGAAGTGCGCATCGCCACCGGCGCGGGCGTGAAGCACATTCGAGTGCTCTCCAGGAACGGGACGCATTTCAACTTCGAAATGAACATGGGGCCCGCCTCGGTTGCCGACGGAGACCTCAGAACGCAAGTGGATGAATTGCGGGAGGCGACCATTGTGAATGTAGGCAATCCGCAATGCGCGCTGTTCGTCGATGATTTCGATTTCGATTGGCGCGAGGCAGGCAAACGCGTCGAATGGCATTCGCGATTCCCCCATCGAACCAACGTGTCGTTTGTTCAGGTGGTGGACCGGCACAACCTCAACGTACGGTTTTGGGAGCGCGGTGCGGGCGAAACACAAAGTTCCGGCACGGGAAGCACCGGCGCTGCCGCCGCAGCGGTCCTGCGAGGATTGGCGGAGAGTCCGATAACGGTTCATACGGCGGCGGGTCCTTTGGGCATCCGGCTCGACAAGGGAAATTATTATCTGACCGGACCGGCTGAGATTACGGTGCGAGGCGAGTTCTATTATGTCTGAAACAAGCAAGAACACATGGGCTGCAAAGCTTGCCGAAAAACTGAAGAATCACACCGCGGAAGTGGGCGTCATCGGCTTGGGTTATGTCGGTTTACCGCTTGCTGTGGAATTCGCTCAGGCAGGATTTCGTGTAACGGGAATCGACCTCGACAAACGCAAAGTCGATCTGCTCAATAGCGGGGTTTCTTATATACAGGACATTCCCACCAGCGTCCTGGAGTCTCTTGTGAAAGAGGGAAAATTAAGAGGGACCACGGAATACTCGGCGCTGCTGCAGTTGGATACCGTCAACATCGCCGTTCCCACGCCTTTGCGCAAGACGAAAGATCCCGACATGAGCTACATCGTATCGGCGTCGCAGCAAATCGCGCAGTACCTGCACCCCGGCCTGCTGGTGATTCTGGAATCGACTACCTATCCGGGCACCACCGCGGAACTGGTGCAGCCGATGCTGGAGAAAACCGGCCTCACGGTGGGCGAAGATTTCTTCCTGTGTTTTTCCCCCGAACGCGTCGATCCCGGCAACGCGAATTTTCACACCAAGAATATTCCCAAGGTTGTGGGTGGAACCACCCCCACCTGCACGGATCTCGCCGCTCTGTTTTATGGTCAAGCATTGGATCACGTTGTCCCAGTAGCTTCGACGCAGGTTGCCGAAATGGTGAAGCTTCTGGAGAACACCTTCCGCATGATCAACATCGGATTGGTCAACGAGATGGCGATGATGTGCGACCGGATGAATATCAATGTGTGGGAAGTGATCGATGCCGCGGCGACCAAACCGTTCGGCTTCATGCCGTTCTACCCCGGCCCCGGCCTCGGCGGGCATTGCATTCCCATTGACCCCTTCTACCTTTCGTGGAAAACCAAGCAGGCGGGAATCGAAGCGCGTTTCATCGAACTGGCGGGATACATCAATGGCCAGATGCCGCACTTCGTTGTGGAAAAAATACAAAACGCCCTTAACGATCACTCGAAGCCACTGAGGGGTTCGCACATTCATGTGCTTGGTGTCGCCTATAAGCGCAACATAGACGACATGCGCGAATCGCCGGCATTGGACATCATTCACGTTCTGCGCAAGCGCGGCGCGGAGGTGAGCTACAGCGATCCTTTTGTGCCTGAACTCGCCATTGACGATGTAAAGTTGACCGCGCAGGACATGTTGTCCGCGTGTAGTAAGGCGGACTGCGTCGTTGTGGTGACCGATCACACGGGCCTCGACTACGACGCCGTCGTAAAGAGCGCGAAGCTGTTGGTGGACACGCGAAATGCGTTGAAGAAATTCTCCTCGGACAAGATCGTCCGGCTGTAACGCTGTCAGCTCGTGTGATCGTGAATGATCTTCCATCCTGCCGCGTTCTTAGACAACACAAGAGTGAACCAACCGGATGCCGGACCACCTGCGGATGTTTCCCGCTGCAGATGAAATTGGCCGGTGACTATGGCGTGGGCCGGGCCGATAAAGCGCACGCTCAGATCGGAAAAGCGAAGCTGCCCCATCGCTTGCCGCGTGGAATATTTTTTCTGGTAACGTTCGAGAACCTTGGAGTGGCCTTTCGTGATGCCGCCCGACCCGGCGTAAGTGGTTTGATCCGACGCTTCATAAGTACGCATGAAGCCTTCGATGTCCCCTCGATTCCACGCGGCGGTTTGTTGCGTGAGCAAATTGCGGATATCCGCATCGTCGTTGGCGCACCACAATGGGAGCGCGCAGATCAGCATCGCAATCCTGAACATAGGTAGCAGTATAGCCGGTACAATGATTCACGGATGAAAAACGTTCTCACGCCTCTACACTTTCTTTCCCGCAGCGCGTTCGTCTATCGGGACAAAGTAGCCGTCGTGGATGGCGAGCGCCGATTCACATATGCGGAGCTGGAAACGCGGGTGCACCGGCTCGCATCGGCCTTGCGCGGTTTGGGTATTGCGCCAGGAGATCGTGTGGCGGTGCTGTCGCCGAACACATCCATGGCCCTGGAACCGCATTTTGGGGTTCCGCTTTTGGGCGCGGTGCTGGTCATGCTGAATACGCGTTTGCACTCCTCCGAACTCACCTGGATTCTGAATCATTGCGAAGCAAAGGTGCTGCTGGTGGACCCGCAGCTTGCGCCGGTGCTGGAGGAAGTCAAAAAGGACCTGCCCTCTTTGCGGCATTTCATTTCGGACTACGAGGCGTTGCTGGCAACCGGTGCAGATCGTTTGGAGAATCCGCCGGAGCCCGGCGAGGACGATTTGATGGCCATCAACTACACCAGCGGGACTACCGGATTTCCTAAAGGTGTGATGTTCTCGCATCGCGGCGCGTATCTCAACGCGTTGGGAGAGTTGATGGAATACGGCCTGCGCGAGGACAGCATCTATTTGTGGACCTTGCCGATGTTCCACTGCAACGGCTGGTGTTTCACGTGGGCCGTCACAGCCGCCGGCGGGCGTCACATCTGCCTGCGGCAGCCGCTGCCGGAACTTGCCGCCGCAGCCATTCGCGAAGAGAGCGTCACGCATCTTTGCGGAGCGCCTGTCGTCGTCGGCGGGCTGGCGCATTATGCGGCCCAGAATAGTTTAAAGTTTACTTCCGGCCTGCGCATCATCACCGCGGGCGCGCCCCCATCGCCCGCCGTGTTGCGGGCCGCGGAAGAAACGGGCGCGGAGATGTTCCACTGTTACGGCCTGACGGAAACGTATGGACCGATGACGGTGTGCGCATGGCGCAAAGAATGGAATGGGTTGGAAGCCGGGGAACGGTCGCGGTGGAAAGCAAGGCAGGGAGTGCCGTACATCATCGCCGGAACCGACGTCAGGCTGGTGGATGAGAACATGAATGACGTTGCGGCCGATGGCCAATCGATGGGCGAAGTAGTGATGCGCGGCAACAACGTCATGATCGTGTATTACAAGAACCCGGAGTCCACGGAACAGTCCTTTCGCGGTGGCTGGTTTCATAGCGGCGACTACGCCGTCATGCATCCGAACGGCTATCTGGAGATCCGCGACCGCAAGAAGGACATTATCATTTCCGGCGGCGAGAATATTTCGTCGGTGGAGGTGGAGAAAGTCGTCTATGAGCATCCGGCGGTGCTGGAAGCCGCTGTCATCGCCATTCCCGACGAAAAATGGGGCGAAGCGCCAAAGGCCTTTGTCACACTGAAAGAGGGCAGTACGGCGAGCGCGGAGGACATTATTCACTTCTGCCGCGAGCGCATGTCGCATTTCAAATGTCCCAAGAAGATCGAGTTTGGTCCGTTACCCAAGACCGCGACCGGAAAGATCCGCAAGAATGAATTAAGGGAGAAGGAATGGGGCGGGCTCGAGAAGCGGGTGAACTGATGACATATGAATCGATCGCCTGTTCCAAGGATGACGGGATTGTCACCGTCACTCTAAACCGGCCGGAGAAACGAAATGCGCTTTCTCTGGGGCTGATGAGGGAACTGTTGCACTGTTTGGAAGAGACCGGGCGCGACACTTCGGTGCGCGTTGTACTTTTGAACGCCGCCGGTCCTGTATTCAGCTCAGGCCATGACCTTCGGGAGATTACAAGCGGCACGGTAGGCGAATATCGCCACGTGTTCGAGGTCTGTACGGAGTTGATGACGAAAGTGCAGTCCATCCCGCAGCCGGTCATTGCCGCAGTGCAGGGGATGGCCACAGCCGCGGGATGCCAGTTAGTTGCCACGTGCGATCTTGCGGTGGTCAGCGAGGCTGCAACCTTCGCCACGCCGGGCGTCAAGATCGGTTTGTTTTGCACAACCCCGATGGTTGCGTTGACGCGTGCCATTGGGCGCAAGCGGGCGATGGAAATGTTGTTGACGGGGAAGCCCATTGACGCAGCCACTGCCGCCGGGTGGGGATTAGTGAACCGCGTGGTTCCGCCGGCGGAGTTGACCGCCGCCGCATTGGAACTGGCTCGCCACATTGTTTCTTCCAGCAGTTTTACCGTTGGCCTGGGCAAGCAAGCGTTCTACGCGCAGATCGATTTGGATCAGAACAAAGCGTACGCTTACGCAAAGGAAGTGATGAGCATGAATGCATTGGCGCAGGACGCGCAGGAGGGCATCCACGCCTTCCTGGAAAAACGCGCGCCATGCTGGACCGGCCGATGATCACCGATCTGGTGCAGATCTCGCGGCTGGGCGAAAAAAAACGCGAGGAGAACAAGCGGCTTCGCATGCACATGAAATCGCATCCCGTCGCCGACCGCCGCCTGCGTAGGATCGCCGAAACCATCGAGAGCGAGATGGATTGCACTACATGCGCCAACTGCTGCCGGCTGGCAACGGTCACCCTGCGCGAACGGGAAGTGGAATCGTTGGCGAAGTTCATTGGCGTCTCGAGACAGGTTTTCTTACAGGACTACGCCGAGGTGACCGAAGAAGGTCTCATTCTCAAACGTTCGGAAAAGGGATGCGTGTTTTTGGAAGGAAATCTGTGCGGCGTCTACGATGCCCGGCCTAAAACCTGCGAAACTTTTCCGAATCTGGTGCGCGGCGAAGGTTCGCTGGTTTCACGCATGTGGCACATGCCGGATCGCGCCACGTATTGTCCCATCGCCTACAACACGCTGGAGGCGTTCAAGGGCGTTCTCGGTTTCGCAACACATAAATAGCGCAGTTCTCAATGCGCGTCACTCCCACATAATAATTCCGCCAATCCTGCAAATCGGGATAGTAGCCCAATCCAAGTTGGAGGTTCATGGGGGCGAGTCCATCGACAATCACTTCGGGCCAGTATGTAGTCAACTTACGCCGGTTTTCTTTAGCCAAGGCGGGGAATGTAGGTTTGACTTGGGTGAGGTGGCGATCCGCCAGCACTCCGGTTAGTGGCTGCGAGTCCAGAAATGGCGTCCCCGCTGGAATGCGGCTATAGGCGTAGATCTCCGGCCTGTAGCCCCAAACCATGATGGACTTTGGTTTCAGCGTCTTCACAATTTCCACGGCGCGCACCGCATCGTCGTGGAGGGCCAGGTCGATGGTTGGCAGCCCGCGCGCCCGCTCCACGTAGCCGGGAGAGAAACGAATCAACGGAATCAGCATCAGGGCGAACGTCACAAAACGGGCCTTTCCCATGGTGCAAATCCCGCGCGCCGCGAAAATGCACATTGGGGTGAGCAGGTGGAAGTAGTAACGGGGAAAGAAGCGCCATCCCGCCATTACGGCCACAAATGAGATGGCCAGCCAGAAGAGCGCGCTGCGTTGCAGCGGTTTTTTCAAGTTCATGAGCGCGGCTGCCGCCGCAAAGACAATTCCGAGTTGGAAGCCCAGCCAGTTCATGGTTCGGCGGACGCCTTCGGAAGCAGGCGAATCAAACGGCGGATCCGCACTGTAAGAAAAACCCCAAACCCACACCTGATCCCAATACGCGCGGAGTGAACCTTGCCATGCCATCCAGCTGAGTACGGGCAGTTGAGCGGCAGCCGCGCCCAGTAGAATCCATTGCGCCGAACGCCAGTCCCAGGCGATGCACGCCGCAAGAACAAATGCCCCTTTTGCATTGATCAACATCGCAATGCCGGAGGCGACGCCCGCGAACAGAGGTTGCTTTCTCACACAAAAAAGCAACGCCAACAGGTGCGGCGCAATCATGAGCATGTCGGGCGCCACCGCCAAAACCGCGGAAGGAATTCCGAACGTGAGAAAAAATGCCAGTAACCCCGCAGCCCAAAAACCTTCCTTACTCGACCAAAGCCGGCGAGCCAACCAGAATGCGGTCACGGAAGAAAACGAGACCAACAGCGATCCCGCCAAGCGAAGTTTCCATCCGACGGCCGCGCCGAAAGTGGCGTAGAAGGCCGGGAACAAAGGGGGTTTGTCGAACCAGATGTCACGGTAGAGAACTTTGCCGCGAAGCATTTCCAAGGCGGCGGCAATCGGATATGCCTCTTCCACCCAGACAATGTCTTTATGGCAAAGGCGAGCGGCCAGGACACAGAAGAAGATTACGGCGAAGATCAGAAACGGCTTCAGGGATAAGTCTCCAACTGAGAATTGTACCCAGTTGGGGGTTAGACCGCGAGTTTTCTGCGTTGGGCTTCGAGCGAGGCTGTCTTGCGATTGCGCTTGGTCTGGTACATGCGCTCACTGGCGCCGGCGGCAGCGTCAGAGAGCGTTTCACCCTGCGCTTCCACAGCTCCCCAGCTGAACAAGACCGAGAAGTTGTGCAGAGAACGAAGCTGGAAGTTCCAGAGCCGTTCGGAGATGGTAGTGAGGCGCTTCTGCGCTTCGGCGCCTGTCTCGTTCACAAAGATCAGAACAAACTCGTCTTCGCTAGAGCGGCAGCCGAAGTCGAGATCGGTGCGCAGCAAGCCCTTCAACATGTTCTCGATGGAACGCATCAGGTCCGCCATGGCGTTCGCACCCATCTTTTCTGCCTGATGCGCGTATTCATTGATGCCAATAGCGACTACGACGCCGGTCAGCACCTCCGTGGACTGCAACAATTGTGTCAGAACGGCCCGTTCCTGAAAACCAGCGGGCACTCGGAGGCTTGGCACCGGGGATTCATGGCTCACCGCCACGGGGGCGGGCATTTGGCGGGCGGCATCCAAAGACTTCGGGCGGGTGGTCTCGTCCGGACCCAGCGAGACTTGTGGTTCGAAACCAAATGCTGTGGTCGCGTTTTGGTTCTTCGGCAATCGCGCGGCCCATTCTTCATAGGTCTCCGGGACCTCATCCTCAATGCTTTCGGGCGTTGCAGCCGGTGTCTCGAGGACGGGTTTCTCCGCATGGTCCATCCCAGAGAACAAGCTCTGTTCGTACTTGGCAAGCGGGTTGCTTTCCCCCGCGGAAGGCTCACGCCAGGAGTCCTTCGGCTGCCAGACAGAATTGGGCCGCCATATATCTGTGGAGGGTTCCGAGGGCTTCGAGGTGACCTTCGGAACAACAAACTTTTCTCCGTCGTTGGCGCTGTCTTCTCTGGAGTTTCTTTCCGCGACTCCGCTGGAAAGTCCCTCATAGGTCCAAAACGGTGTTGGACCTGTCGGTTTTTCCTCTGCTGCCGGGGGAGCGGTCTCAACCAGCAACGGAGCAACAAACGGTTCGGGTTCCGGCTCTGGTTCGGGCACCCATGCGATTGGTACTGCGGGCACCGATTCCACGGGCTCAAATTTTAATACTGGCTCCGCAGGCAATACTACTGGCTCCGCGGGCAATACTGGCTCCTGAGGGGCAGGCTTCCACAGAAACACCCTTGGTTCCTGCTGCGGCACAACGGCGGCAGGAAGCACATCTTCCACTTTCACCGGCGGCGGCTCAGGCATGGGCTGTTCTGTGGCAGCGGGTAGTGCGGCCTGATTTACAACTGGCGCATCTTGAGGCGCTTCCACGGTGGAAACAACTTGCTCGGCTACACGTACCGTCTTACTCCGCGAGACGACGACTTCTTCTTCGAACGTGACTTGCTGCCTGGTGGACGTCTCAAAACCGGGAGTTGTCTCGCTTGCCGAGGGTCTCTTAAAAGATCGAGGAGTCCATTTCGGAAGGGGAGCAGGCGCCGGCGAGTCCGGGACAAATTCGTAGGTGGGTACCGATGCGGGCTTAGTTTCCGGGGCAGTTCCCGCGTAAGCATGAATTAATGCTTCCTTTGGCGCCTCCTGCGGCTTCGCCTCTTTGGTTTCGACGGATGCTACCGGTGACGCCACCGTCGGCAATACCGCCTGGCTGGCGTGCTGCTGCAGTGCCGCTAACAACTGAGGCAGCCATGAGGGTGGCTCGCTATCGCGCTGAACCTGCTTAACTTCTTGCTTTTCAGGAACTGTGGAATTATCCGCCGGTTTGGAGACGGACTCCCGGCGTATGTTCTCGTCCCTTCGCGCCCTAAGGTCAATATTGACTTCCCGTAGGGACTCATTGTTCCCCTTCAGGTAGTCGCAGACCAGCGCGACAAACGCTGCGCCCAGTATGACAACCAGGCTGATAAATACTTGCAGTTCCAATGTGCCGGAATCCATAATCTCGAATTAGCTATCGGCAGAAGGTCTGAGTGTATTTAGGGGGATCCGTGAGAAAGACTCTAGTACGAACCTTCAAACTACGCTTAGCCGCCCCGGCAAAGGGAGGAATTAGAGGCGGGGGCGGCGTCCTAAACCCGGCAGGCCACTGCTTTTACGGGCAGGATCGGGGTTTCCAGAGGAATCAATAGAGGGGCGGCGAATGGAAGTCCCAAAATCGAGCTCGGAGTCTTCGAAGTAGAGTTGCCTGTCCAGCACCATCTCAATGGTAGTTCCCTTCGCCAGGATTGCGTCGGGACCGCGTGAAAACAGGACTCCGGCCATTCCGGCGGCAGCTCCCGCCGCTCCGCCGATCCCTGCCCCCATGCCTGGGTGCTTGGCCGCGGCACCGGCAACGGCTCCAATCCATGTTCCGGTAACGCCGGCTTCTGCAACGGTTTTCAGGTCGCCCGCTTTGTTGCCTTCGCTGACAACCTTGCCTTCGGTCCGATCGAGTTCCTGGCTGCTTCTGCCATCCAGGCCGCTGATTCGGGCGCGAAAGTCGCGAGTCACGCCGTTTGGCAGCGTAAGAGAGTCGAAGCGAATGTACAACTCGCCCTTCCCCTTGACTCGCCCGGGACGTTTTACTTGCGTGACCGTGCCTGCCACGTAGCTTCCCGGCGGGATGACGATTTTCCCCGAAATAACGATTGGAAAGGCCGTCTCCAAATACACTCGATCCCCTTCGGCCGAATTCTTGGTGCTGACGCTGTTGATCAGGTTGAGCGGAATTCGTGTGCCCTCAGTGACCTTGAAGTCGGCGGGTTTAGCGGGGGCCGGAGTCTCCTGTCCGCATGCCAAGACGATCGACATCAAAATCCCGAACGAAGCACGATACAGCATTGCTATGACTCCTTACGCTATTGTAGCGCCCTTCCTACGAATCTTGACGCGTTTTCCCGGCGGCTGGGGTACACGCTACAGTGAAACCATGACTGTAGACCCAACGCAACATGAATCGCGGGACGTGTACAAACTGCTGATCGGATCGGTGGTCCCGCGGCCAATTGGATTTATTTCTTCCGTCAGCGCCGATGGCGTGCGCAACCTTGCACCGTTCAGCTTCTTCAACGCGGTCTGCCAGAATCCGCCGACGGTGATCTTCAGCGCCGGGCTCAAGGGCGCGTCGTCAGCGGACAAAAGAAAAGACACGCTCCGGAACGTGCAGGAAACCGGCGAATTCGTGGTGAACATTGTGGGTAGCGACATCGCCGCGGCCATGAACACCACTTCCGGGGATTATGCACCAGAGATTGACGAATTCGAGGTCGCGGGTTTGACACCCATCGCGAGCGAGACGGTGCGGCCGGCCCGCGTGAAGGAATGCCGGGTGCAAATGGAATGTAGAGCAACGCAGTTCGTCACCGTCAGCGACAAGCCGGGCGGCGCCTGCATCGTGGTGGGCGAGGTGGTTCGCATTCATGTGGATGACGGGATTGTTGACGGCTACAAAATCGACCCCGCGAAACTGGATGCCATCGGGCGCATGGGCGGCAATACCTATGCGCGCACAACGGACCGTTTCGATCTGGAGCGTCCGGTAGTAAAGTAGGAGACGTGAGAATTCTAGCGGCATTTGCGGTTACCGTTTCGATGTTGCCGGCAGCCGTGCCCGGCGAATGCTCTGTCGAGAGGCAAGGGGAACGGTTCTCCGTTGTGCTGACAAGAGTCGACACTTTAGTGGATGCGCGCCGCTCGCTGCTTCTTCCCGCGCAGGAAATGAAGGGTTTCGATGCCGCTTCATTGGACCGCAATGGAGCGGCCGTGAAGTTCCGTTTGGAGTGGACGCCGGGAACAGTCGTCTGCGAAGCAACAGTCGAAAAAGGAATCGCCAAAGGAAAGTTCCATTTCATTGAGAACCGGGAATACGCGGCGTCCATGAAAAAGCTGCTGCACAATTGGTGGGATCCCGGCAAGATGTTCGACCTCGCCACCAGTCAACAGACCCGCGATTACGTGCGCGATCTGGAAAAGACACGATATGTGATTCCGCTGGACAAAGCGCTTTTCCTGCAATCGCAAGGCGTTGCCCCGTCGATGTTGCAGGAGATGAAACTCTCCGGTCACGACGTGCTTTCGTCGCAGGACATGATTCGTTTGAAGAATCAGGGAGTTGCGGCGTGGGACCTGCAAGTGTTGCGCGGCAAAGGTCTGGGCAACCTGACAGTCGACGAAATCATCCGTCACAAGATCAACGGAATTCCTTAAGCCGCGCCAAATTCCAGGCTGCGTCCGGCAGCACGGTGGCACGCGCATACAGACGCTTCGCTTCCTCCAACGGAACGCGCTTCCCAGCGCCGTCCACCAATCCCGCCAATGTCAGAGTCGCCTTGATACCGGCCGCGATGGCGGGCAAATCGGTATGCAGCAGAACGCGCGGCAGGAAGTTCGCGAACGGGTGGTTGGGATACTCGTCGCAGTTCAATAAATGCTGGTACGATGCGAGGCCGCCGGAAAGATAGACGCTTGCGATGGAGGGTTCCATGGCCGCGGCGAACAATGCCGGAACGGTCATCTTCCCGGATGCGGCGAGGCGAATTCTGGAAGGCTTCAGCGCGCGAACAATGGACACGATGTCGGCTACGCGCTGGCCGAGCAAACTCTGGCCAAGAATCGCGCCGGCCCATGCGTGATTATGCTCACTCGCGTGGCCGAGCGTATAGCGCGGCGATCCGCGGCCCGCTTCCGCCGACAAATCGCCATTGGCGCGAACGTCGGCGGCGCACACAGTAATCCCTTCCTTCGCCAATTGATTCCACAGGCCGCCTTCCGGCGCATCGGCGTTCCGGCCTCTGGCATCGAGCACCAAAAGCACATCGCTGTTCTGCGCCTGTTTCGGATGAAAGATCCAGCAGGGAGTCCACACATGCGTTGCGGTGGAAACTTCCATCGCCTCAACGCGGCATCCTTCAGCGGGACTCTCGCCTAGTTTGACGCGCCTCGGACGTTCATACAGTTCTTCCACTCCCAACAGCTTCTGAAGATCGATGGGCCGCGGGCGGAGAGCTACCTTACGTCCGAGATCGGCAGGGTGGAGGCTGGAGAGCGAATAGACGGTGTTGCCTTTTTCGGTGGCGTACAGTGTTTCGTCATTCTCCGGCGATACCGGCGGTTCCTGCGTCAGTTGATCCGTGCGGCCCTGCAGCCAGCGGCGGAACCAAGCATAGATACGCATCCGCGCCTCGTGCTGCAGGCCATGGGAGAGCGGCGATTCCCACCACGAAATGTTGTCCTGCTTGCCGAGCGTACGGTATACGCTGGACAGCCGGGCGTACTCCTGCCGTCCGTTCCTGACGTAGCTCGGAGAATAGGTTCCGAAGAAATCCTTGCCGCTTAATACGATCAATAAAGGTTTCGGCGCAAGCGGGTAGAACGTGTCCCACCGGTCGAAACCCAGCGGACCCGAGCCAACGAAGTTCTGTTCCGCATCGTCGACGGAGCCGGGTGGGATGAACTCCTCGCAGGCGAAGTTCTCGCTATTGGGGCAGGACGCCACCACCGCCGCCAGTCGATCATCGGTGGCCGCCAGAAACATGGAAAGCGTTCCGCCGCCGGAGTTGCCAGTCGTTGCCAGGCGCTTGGCGTCAATCAATGGATGTGCCGCCAGAACATCCAGGCTGCGGATGGCATCCCAGGTTTGTATGCGTGTCGCGCTTTGGCCTACCAGCAGAAGTTGCTGGCCAGGAGTGGTGTGTTCGTCATCGGACGAACGAAGCCGTGTGGCGTTTCCGCCGCTACGCGGATAGTAGACGCGTTCGCCCTGCCCCATCGGATCGAACGCCAGTACTGCAAATCCGAGTTGTGCCAAACCTTGACAGCATTTCTGATACATCCCCGCCGCTTTTCCATTTCCCGAGTGACCCATCTGAAACAG
This sequence comes from Candidatus Solibacter usitatus, assembly GCA_016191645.1. Taxonomy (GTDB): domain Bacteria; phylum Acidobacteriota; class Terriglobia; order Bryobacterales; family Bryobacteraceae; genus CADEFT01. The sequence continues at coordinate 5,806 of JACPVQ010000116.1, read as the reverse complement.
AACGGCGGGGTAGGGTGGCGAACCGACTTTCGGAATATAGAGATTGGCGGGTACATGGAATCCGGGCTGGCTTTCGTAGATCAGTTTTTCCACGCGATAGGCGGACCGCTGAAATTCGCCAGTGGTGCGAATGCGCAGCGGCGTGCGGTCCGGCATACCGCCAGTCAAATTCCAGAATGTCTCGCGAACCCAGGACTGCCGGCGTCGAATGGCGGACTCGCTTGTCAATGCGCCGATGGCTTCATTGCGCTTGCGCACGGCTTCGCCAACCAGGTGGCGGTAAAAGTCCGGCAGACAGCGCGAATAGTCACGATAAAGAATCTGCTGCTGCGCGGCCAGAGGCAGGCCGCAAAGCGCGAACAGGCCGCGACGGGTTATGCTGCGAGGATCGACTGGCATAGTAAGGCTGATGATAACGCGCTTTCCCATTGACGATGCATTGGCGCTGTCGACGCAGGCGGGATGGAACCAGACTCGCGACGATTGGATTCGTTTGGTTTCGCTTGCCGGCGATGGTGTCAAGGGCGTGATGGATGGCGGACGTTTGGTGTCGACAGCCACGGGTCTCGCCTACGGGACCGACCTTGCCTGGATCGGCATGGTTCTTACAGAAGAGGCGCATCGCGGGCGCGGGCTTGCGCGGCGGGTGATGCGAGATGTGCTTGACGATCTGGAGCGTCGAGGCGTGCGCTGCGTAAAGCTGGATGCAACGGAACTGGGACGCCCGGTTTATCTGAAGTTAGGATTTCGCGAAGAATGTGCCATCTCGCGGTGGAGACGTGAGGCGAGGGCGGTTCAGGCTGCTACGTCAGACGGTTTTCTCGATGCTGAGTTGCTCGCTCTCGATGGAGAGGCGTTCGGCGCGGACCGCTCGCCATTGTTACGATCTTTGGCGGAAGTGGAAGGTCATGCCATACCCGGAAGTGGATTCGCAATGGCAAGACCCGGGCGCACCGCGACTTTCTTCGGTCCGTGCGTGGCTCGCGATGCGGAAGCCGCCCGGCAGTTGCTGGCATCTTTCTTGGCTAGGCATGGTTCCGAGCCCACAATGCTCGACCTGTGCGATGATCACGCCGCGGCGGTTTCCATGGCGAGCGATGCCGGCTTCGCTCCCGTGCGCCGGTTGACGCGCATGGTTCGTGGCGATTCCAAGGACACCAGCCCGCTGATCTACACGTGCGCGGGGTTCGAATTCGGATAGCGCCAAACCTCCCCGCGCATCACCACAGCACTTCCTCGTCCGCGGAGTTGCTGAACTCGCCCATCACGAGCGCATCATCCCCTGCATCGGCAATCTTCCTGGACGCCGCCGCCCATCCCTTGCGCACTTGTCTGGACGGCCACCGCAAAACCAGTGCGCCTCCCTTGACAGACATCTCCGCTCCCTCGCCACCGTTCAGTCCCAGTTGCGTCAGGACTCGTTTTGGGATCATTACACCTTGCGAGTTCCCGATCTTCCTGATTCTCACGTGGATCGACTTCATTGTGATACCAATGGTATCCCAGTAATTCTCGTGTTGGTTCCTTGACAGATGTCTCGCATGTCATTATAATACCACTTGGTTATTTAACTACATGGTTATGTATTTTGGCAGCTGCTAATCTCGATGCCGTATTCGCGGCGGTTGCCCATCCGGCGAGGCGGGCAATTCTGGCCCGGTTGGCCTCGGGGGAGGCAACGGTGCAGGAACTCGCTGAACCGTTTACCATGACGCAGCCGGCGATTTCAAAGCACCTCAAAGTGTGGTCTCCCGGTTGGCGCCGTCGGGGGTCGCCTCGAGCTGATGGCGATGCTCGATCCGACCAAGGGTACCCCGACGGCTGGACCATGCCGGTGTGCGAAATCGACCTCCGGGTTGGTGGCGCGTATCGCTACGTCTGGCGTAAGGAATCCACTGGAACCGAGATGGGAATGGGCGGAGTATTTCACGAAGTCGTTTCTCCGGAAAAACTCGTCGCTACCGAGAAGTTCGACGACCCCTGGTATCCGGGCGAAGCCTTGGACACCACCGCGTTTGAGGAACGTGGAGAGATCACTAAGATCAGACTCACGGTGCTTTATGAATCCAAAGAAGCGCGCGACACGGCGACTCGATCCGGCATGGAATACGGCATGGCCGCGGGGTACAGCCGGTTGGAGCAGGTGCTGGCTGCGTTGCTCGAGACAGAACCTAAACCCGCGCTACACTGATCCTGTGGCGAATCTAACTCTCGTCATCGATGATCAACTCTTGCGCGAGGCCCGCAAGTTGGCGCTAGATCGCCGCACCTCCGTCAATCAGATGGTGCGGGTGTTTCTGGAAACATCGGTTCGGCAAGCGAATTCGAGACAGCAGGCAAGACTTCGTCTCATGGGAGTATCACTGCCAATCGGGCCGGTAAGCTGGAATCGCGATGATCTCTACGAAAGTGAAGGATTGGAATAGGAATCGTTCGGGAGGCTGAAGACCGCGGTGTTGACGCCTATGCCGAGTGCGAGGTCATGATGGAAGGGTCGGAAATGATTCGGGCGGCGTTCATAGTGCGTTTAATGGTCCGCCACAGCGCCATCACTGAACTTGTTCTGCGCGCGAGTGACGGGTTTATACGGATGTTGCGCGGCGACTTTTTCATCGAGTTCGACACCGAGTCCCGGGCCTGATGGCAACGCCGCCATGCCGTTTTTCACCGGCAGTTGGTAGCCGTGGAACAAGTCCTGAATCCATTGCTCGCGTTTGGGCGCGTATTCCTGAATGGTGCAGGCCGGAGTTGTCGCATCGACATGCAGCGAGGCGAGAGTGCTCACCATGCTCTGCGGATTGTGTGGCGACATCTCGATGCGATAGGTCTCGGCGATTGCTCCGATCTTCTTCAGTTCCAGAATGCCGCCCGCGTGGCAGACATCGGGCTGGATGTAGTTCACCAGGTGGCGCTGGCAGAACTCCGCGAAGCCATATTTGGTGAACGACCGTTCGCCGGTGGCCAGCGGCACTTTTGTCTTGTGGCGCAGGAGTTCGAGTTCGCCGAGATCTTCCAGTTGCGTTGCCTCTTCGACAAAGAAAGGCCGCAGCTCTTCGATGCGCGTGCAAAAGTCCACGGCCATCACGGTGGTGAGTTGGCCGTGCGCGTCGATGGCGATATCGAAATCGTCGCCGACGGCTTTGCGGACCACTTCCAGCTTGCGCGCGGCTTCTCTTACGGCGAACGCAGGCCGAACCAACTCGTTCTGAATCGTAATGAATCCGGACTTCGCGGCGGTGTAACCTTCTTGCTTGGCCTGCACGTAGGCTGCGGCCAGTTGCTCGGCCGAAGATCCGCCGACATCCTTATATAAGCGGACCTCGCGCCGGGCTGCGCCGCCCAGCATCTTGTATATAGGTACGCCAAGCGCCTTGCCCAAAATATCCCACAGCGCGATTTCGATGGCGCTGATGGCGCTATTGAGAATCGGCCCTCCGCGCCAGCGCGGATAACGGAACATGCCTTGCCACAGAAATTCGATATCGGTGGGATCTTTGCCAATGAGGAACCGCTCGTGCTCCATGATGGCATTGGAAAGCGTGGCTTCCTTGCTTGTGATGGAACCCTCGCCAAGACCGGTGAGACCTTGATTGGTCGCGACTTTGCAGAAGACCCAGTTGACGCTGCCGACGTTGACCGCAATGGTTTTGAGGCCCGTAATTTTGAGATTCAAGGTCTTGGCCTGTGCAACCAGTTTTTGGTTGTAGAGAGTGGAAACCGGGATAACCGCGGCCAGCGAGGAAAGAAACCCGCGTCTGTTGAGTCCGATGTTGCGCATGTGCGATATCATAACTTTCGACGGAGCTCTATGGGTGAATTGCGTCTTTTGACCGCTCTGCTATGTCTGCTTCCGGGCGGGCTCGCGGCCGCTGTCGATTTCAATAAGGACATCCGTCCGGTTTTGTCCGATCGCTGTTTCATTTGCCACGGACCGGACGCGGCTGCAAAAAAAGTACCGCTGCGGCTGGATTCCGAAGCGAGCATGTTCGCGGAAACCGCGGGACGCAAAGCCGTTGTCCCCGGCAACGTGGCGAAGTCGGTCCTCATCCAACGCATCACTGCCGACAAGCCCGCGCTGCGCATGCCTCCCGTATATTCGGGGCTGAAACTGAACGACCGCGAAATTGCGCTGTTGCGGCAGTGGGTGGAGGAAGGCGCGAAGTGGCAGAAGCATTGGTCGTTGATTCCGCCCTTGAGTCCGCCTCTGCCGGAGATCAAAGACAGGCGGGCGGTGAATGCGGTGGATCGCATCGTGATTGCCAGACTGGAGCGCGAAGGGCTGCGGCTCAGCGCGGAGGCGGACAAGCCGGCGCTTATCCGCAGAGTCTCGCTGGATCTTACGGGCCTGCCGCCAACGCCCGCTGAAGTCAAATCATTCCTCGCCGACAATTCGCCGGGAGCTTACGAGAAACTGGTCGACCGTTTGCTTGCCTCGCCGCGATACGGGGAGCGCATGGCCGCGCGCTGGCTGGACGTCGCGCGCTATGCCGATACGAACGGCTATCAAACCGATGGCGAGCGCAACATGTGGCGCTGGCGCGATTGGGTGATCGCGGCTTTCAACCGCAATCTGCCCTTCGATCGTTTCACAGTGGAACAAATCGCCGGCGATCTGCTGCCCGGTGCGACGCGCGATCAGATCATCGCCACCGGCTTCAACCGCAATCATCGCGGCAACGGCGAAGGCGGCATCGTGCCTGAAGAGTACATGGTGGAGTATGCTGCCGATCGAGTGGAAACCATGTCCACGGTGTGGCTGGGCAGCACCATCGGATGCGCGCGATGCCACAACCACAAGTACGATCCTTTCACGCAGAAGGATTTCTATTCGCTGTTCGCCTACTTCAACAACATCGCCGACCGCGGCCGTTACTTCAAGTTCGGGAACACTCCTCCGCTGGTGCCCGCGCCTACGCCGGAGCAGGAAGAAGGACTCAAGAAATACGATGCAGCGGTGATGGAAGCGGAGCGGCGGTACGCATCGCTGCAAGCGAAGGCCGATGCGTCTCTTAAAGATTGGGCGCGCGGGCTGGCGAATGCAAAGCCGGCCAATTGGTCCGTCTCCTACGGAATGAAGATTCACCGGCCGTTGGAATCGGCGAAGTTCAACGGGACCGCCTACGTCGATGCCGGCAAGGAAGCGCCTTTCGGATATTTCGATGCGTTCAGCATTTCGGCGTGGATCAAACCGGAGGCCGCCACTGGCTCGATTGTCACGAAAGGAAAGGACGAGTCGGAAGAGCAGGGCATTCTGTTGGGATTGGAGAACGGCAAGATTATCTGCTACCTTGCCGCTCGATGGCTGGACGATGCGCTGCGTCTGGAGAGTAAGGAATCCGTCGCTCTGAATCAGTGGACGCACATTCTGCTGACCTACGACGGCTCACGCTGGGCGTCGGGTGTGCACATCTACGTAAATGGCAAGGAAGCCGCTCTGAAGGTGAACCTGGACGAACTGAATCAGGAGTTCCGTTCCGGCGAACCGTGGCGGATTGGCGGCGGCGGCGGTAAGGAATTTCTCTATCGCGGCATGATCGAAGACGTGCGCATTTACGGCCGCGCGATGAGCAGTGAGGAAGCCGGGATGATGGCGCTGCGCACGAGCCTGAATCAGATCGCGGCCGCGCCAACGCCGGCGGGAGAAGCGAAACTTCGCGCGGCATATCTTGAGGAATTCGGCGACGCAGATGTGCGCGACGCCTGGAAGGCGCTGCTCGATGCTCGAGCGCAGCAGGCCAAGTACATGGCGAGTTTCCCTACGGTGATGGTGATGCGCGAGATGGACCAGCGGCGTCCCGCGCACGTC